>NZ_CP010869.1:0-330937 GCF_001305615.1 Actibacterium sp. EMB200-NS6 | reverse complement strand
CCGGCCCAGCGTTGCAGGATGGGGGCGTTTGCGAGCTGCGGCAGGGCGGTGATGGCGCGGGTTAGAAGATCGTCGAGCTTTGCATCCGTACTGTCGGCCGTGTCGAACTCGCGTTCGGAGGTGGAGCCGATGGCAAGCGTCCCATCGGCGTGTGGCACGAAGTGAAGCGTGTCGGCGAACAGCTGCGGCTGGTGCCGCATGTCATGGGCCAGCAGGATCGCCTGGCCCTTCACGCCGTTGCCGACCGGGCGCCCGAGCTCTTCGGACAGGGCCCGCAGGCCTTCGTAACCCGTGGCCCAGAGGACCAAACCCTGTGTGGGGCCGCTATCCGTGATCTCTGCGCCCAGAGCCTGCAGCGCCCCGGCCAGTGCCGCGCAGGCATGCGCCGGGTGCAGGCGGGCGGTCAGCGTGTCGTGGATCAGGTATCCGGTCGGGCTGTGCGGCGCCCAGTCGGGGAACGCGGCGGCGGGGGTGACGCGCCACGACGCCCGGCCCTGCCAGAGATCCTTCGCCCGCGCCGCCCGCGCCTGCGCCAGATCCATGGCGCGCGCGTCGGCGATCGGTTGCAGCCGGCCGGTGCGGCCATAGCCGGGCGAGAGGCCCGAGGCCTGTTGTACCCGCCTCCAGAAGGCTTCGGCCAGCACCAGGCTGTCGAACTGAAACGCCTTCTTGTCGTTCCAGTTTTCCGGCGTGTGCGGGGCCAGCGCGCCGACGATACCGCCCGAGGCGCCCGCCCCCACGTGCCGCTTTTCGATCAGCCGCACCCTGGCGCCTTTTTCGGCGCAGGCGAAGGCCACCGACAGGCCGAACGCGCCTGCCCCCATCACCGTGACGTCAACCGTTGCCATTCCCCGCGCCCTTCCGCATTCTCGCGCCATGCGTCCTTCGTCTAAGGCATCCCATGCGAACAGACCAGCCGGCAGAGCTTGAGTGGAAAGAGGGCGGCACGCCGGTGTCGCGCCGCTTTGACGATCCCTATTTCTCGCTCGAGAACGGGCTGGAGGAGACGCGCCATGTGTTTCTGGCGGGCAACGATCTGCCCGCGCGCTTCGCCCCGGGCTTTCACATAGCAGAGCTCGGGTTCGGCACCGGGCTGAACATGCTGGCCGCGCTGATCGCCTGGCGGCACAGCGGGCAGAAAGGCGCGCTGCGTTTCACCAGTTTCGAGGCGTTTCCGATGTGCCCCGATGACATATCCCGCGCGCTTGACGCTTTTCCCGAGGCCAAGGCCGTGGCCGGGCCGTTTCTGGCCGCCTGGGCCGCCGGGCAGCCGGTGTTCGAGACCGGTGACCTGCGTGCGGAGATCATTGTCGGCGATGCGCGCGAGACTGTGCCGCGCTGGGGCGGGCGGGCCGATGCGTGGTTTCTTGACGGATTTTCCCCGGCCAGGAACCCCGAGCTTTGGGATACGGAACTGATGGGCGCTGTCGCGCGCAATACCGCGCCGGGCGGCACGCTGGCCACCTATACCGCGGCGGGCCATGTGCGCCGCGCCCTGGGCGCGGCCGGGTTTGAGGTTGAACGGCGTTCAGGCTTCGGGCGCAAGCGTCACATGACGGTGGGGCGGATGCCCGCATGACCGAACAGAACACCCGGCTCGGCATCCTGCTGATGGTTGTCACGACCTTCGTGTTTGCCCTGCAGGACGGGATCTCGCGCCATCTGGCCGGCCAGTACAACGTGCTGATGATCGTGATGATCCGCTACTGGTTCTTCGCCGGATTCGTTATCGTGGTGGCGGCGCGCAAGGCGGGCGGCGTGCGGGCGGCGGCTGCCACGCGCCAGCCGGTGCTTCAGATATTTCGCGGGTTGCTGCTGGCGGCCGAGATCTGCGTGATGGTCACGGCCTTCGTGGTGCTCGGCCTGGTGGAAAGCCACGCGGTTTTCACCAGCTATCCGCTGCTTGTCGCGGCGCTGTCGGGGCCTGTTCTGGGCGAAAAGGTCGGCTGGCCGCGCTGGGTGGCGATCGGCACCGGCTTTGTGGGGGTGCTTGTCATCCTCGAACCGGGGTATCGCGTGTTCGCCCCCGCCGCACTTGTTCCGCTGGCCGCCGCGTTGATGTTCGCGCTTTACGGGCTGCTGACGCGCTATGCCGCGCGGGCCGACACCTCCGCCACCAGTTTCTTCTGGACCGGCACGACCGGCGCCGTGGCGATGACCGGCATCGGCCTGTGGCACTGGCAGCCGATGAGTATGGGCGACTGGGGCTGGATGGGCCTGCTGTGCATCACCGGCGCGTTGGGGCATTACCTGCTGATCCGGTGCTATGAGGTCGCCGAGGCCAGCGCGGTACAGCCCTTCGCCTATCTGCAACTGGTGTTCGCGACTGCCATCGGACTGTCTGTATTTCACGAAAGGCTGGAGCCGAACGTGGCCATCGGCGCGGTCATCGTCATCGGCGCGGGGCTGTTCACCCTGTGGAATGGCCGGCGCGGCGCCTAATCCGCGTGCAGCTCTTCCGACAGGCGCAGGGCCGCTGCCCGCCCGGACAGGCGCGCGCGATAGATGGGCAGCGATTCCATCACCCGCATCACATAGTTGCGGGTTTCGCGATAGGGGATCATCTCTATCCAGTCGATCACATCGGTTCCGGCCGACCGCGGATCGCCACGCTCTGCGATCCAGGCCCGGGCGCGGCTGGGGCCGGCGTTGTAGCCGGCCGCGACCAGCACGTAATTGTCACCGAACTCTTCCACCAGCTCGGCCAGATACGCCGCGCCGAGGCGGGCGTTATATTCCGGATCGGTCAAAAGCGCGTCGCTGGAATAGGCGATTTCAAGCTTGTGCGCCACCGACCGCGCCGTGCCCGGCATAAGCTGCATCAACCCGCGCGCCCCCGCACCGCTGACGACGCTGGCGTTGAACTCGCTTTCGCGCCGGGCGATCGACAGGACCAGCTCGTCCGGCACGGGGTGCTTCGCGGCGGTCAGCCGGGTCAGCGGGAAATAGGCGCGCGGCAGGATGGTACCCTGACCCGCGGCGACCTTGGCGATACGCAGGGCGATATGCGGCTCATGCACCGACAGGGCAAGACCCGCAAGCTGCGCCTGGCCCTGGGGCCCGGCGGTTTCGGCGATATGGGTCATGAACATCTCCGCCAGGTTGCGTTCGCCCGCCTGCACGAACAACAGCGCGGCTTTCAGCGCGGAGGAGCCGGCGAAGGGGGCTGTCGTCCAGTCGGGGTAGGTTTCGCCGCCGGTCAGGGCCGGGTCCATCGGCAGGCCGGCGCGTTCGGCGGCGAGCTGACCGTAAAAGCCGGACTGGTGCTGCCCGCCGCTGGCATAGGCCGCCTGCGCCTCGGGCAGGCGCCCCAGCGCCTCGAGCGCGCGGCCTTGCCAGTAGCCGGCGCGGCCAAGGCTGATCGGGGTTTCCACACCCGCGTCGAAACGCCGGAAATGGGTCAGCGCAAGCTCCGGCTGATGTTTCAGCCGCAGCGCGACGAACCCGGCCAGCCATTCTAGATCGGCGAAATCGGCGCCTTCGGTCAGGTAGTGACGCGCGGCCAGGCGGTAGGCGAGTTCGACCTTGCCCTCGCGCATCGCGCGGCGCGCCAGGATGCGCCGCCAGTTGGCCCAGCGCTCGGGCTGGCCAAGCCGGTCGGCGGCGGTGCTGCGATCATCCAGCAGGACGGCGGCATCGTCATAGCGCCCCTTGGCGACCCGCCACCCGAACCGCTCATAGGCCAGGCCCGCGTCATCCTGCAGGTCGGCCGGCACCGCGGCGATCAGCTTGTCGACGCCGGGGCCCTGATTGCGCAGGGTCATCCGGGCCACGGCCAGCGTGCGCCAGCCCTCGGGCACCAGCGGCAACATCAGCCGGGCCGAAGCGGCATCGCCCCGCCACAGCATCGCGTCCAGCCGGGCCACATGATGCGGGGCCAGAAGCGGGCCAAACTCATCCAGAAGGATGGCGTGGGTCATGTCCGACAGCGGCAGGCTGCGCCAGGTCAGCACGGCCTGCGCCTCGGCGTCGCCCCTGCGGCCAAGCGCGGCATAGGCCAGGGCCAGGCGCACGGCGCCAAGGCCCGTCACCGGCGGATTTTCGGCGAAATACTCCAGCACCTCCGCCGGGGCGACATCCGCCCCGATCTTGCCTTCGCCACGCGCGCGCATCCGGTCCAGCCCCGGCCAGTCGGGATTGCGCGCAAGAAACTCGCGATAGTCATCGAACGCGCCTTCGCCGGCGCGCAGATAGCGCCACTCCACGATGTCGCGCACGACCCGGCCTTCGCCACGGGCACGGGCGCGGGCCATATCCCATTTGTCGGCGCGCACATCGCGCATGACCTGCGTCAACGGCACATCGCCCGCCATCGCGGGGAATGCCAGAAGCAGGGCAAGAAACAGAACAAGGCCGGAGATGCGCATGGGAACCCGCAAAGTCAGATGATTTGCCAAAACTCTCACTTCGCCCTATCAGGCTGCAATACACAAACTTGGCAAGCCCCCATAGGGCCGCTAGGGTCCGCCGCGTTTGCAATGGGGCGACTCACCCCACGCCACTGAATCACAGGAGGAAGCGTGTCATGATCAGAGGGTCCATTCCAGCCCTGGTGACGCCGTTCAAGGACGGCACCGTGGATCGCGCTGCGCTGAAGGCGCTGGTTGAGTGGCATATCGCCGAAGGCTCCCGCGGGCTGGTGCCGGTGGGCACGACGGGCGAAAGCCCGACCCTCAGCCATGCCGAGCATGAAATGGTGGTCGAAGAGGTGGTGCAGGCCGCCGCGGGCCGGGTGCCGGTAATCGCCGGGGCCGGCTCCAACAACACCGCCGAAACCGTGCGCCTGATGCAGCATGCCGAAAAGGTCGGCGCCGATGCGGCGCTGGTGGTCACACCCTATTACAACAAGCCCACCCAGGCCGGGCTGATCGCGCATTTCACCGCCGCGCATGACTGCTGTGAACTGCCGATCATCATCTACAACATCCCCGGCCGCTCCGCCGTGGATATGTCGCCCGCGACGATGGGCGAACTGTCAAAGCTGCCGCGCATCATCGGGGTGAAGGACGCCACCGGAGACCTGAGCCGCGTGCCGCAACAGCGCATCACCTGCGGCACCGATTTCATTCAACTGTCGGGTGAAGACGGCACCGCACTGGGGTTCAATGCCCACGGCGGCCGCGGCTGCATCTCTGTCACCGCAAACGTTGCGCCACGCCTGTGCGCCGAATTTCAGGAGGCGACGCTGGCCGGCGACTATGCCAAGGCGCTCGACTATCAGGACCGGCTGATGCCGCTGCATCTGGCGATCTTCCTGGAACCCGGCGTCGCCGGAGCCAAATACGCGCTGTCGCGGCTTGGCAAATGCGCCGAAGAGGTCCGCTCGCCGCTGACTCTGGTGTCCGAACCCACCCGCGCGAAGATCGATGATGCGATGCGGCACGCGGGGCTGTTGAACTAACACGCGCCCACCGGCGCCTTGGCGGGCGGGGCGGCATATGCCAAAGCCGCCTTTCCCCGCCCGGTGCGATGCCCTATATCCGTGCAACCATGGCCAATGCAAAGACAGACCCCAACTACAAGGTCGTCGCCGAGAACCGGCGCGCGCGGTACGACTATGCCATCGAGGATGACATAGAATGCGGCATCATCCTGCATGGCTCCGAGGTGAAAGCGCTGCGCGAGGGCGGCGCCAATATCGCCGAAAGCTACGCCAACGTCGAAGAGGGCGAGCTGTGGCTGATCAACAGCTATATCCCGCCCTATGAACAGGCCAAGACCTTCCGGCACGAAGAACGGCGCAAGCGCAAGCTGCTGGTCTCGCGCAAGGAACTCGCGCGGCTGTGGAGCGATACCCAGCGCAAGGGCATGACCCTGGTGCCGCTGGTGCTGTATTTCAATCACAAGGGCATTGCCAAGCTGAAGATCGGCATCGCCAAGGGCAAGAAGAATCAGGACAAGCGCGCGACCGAAGCCAAGCGCGACTGGCAGCGCCAGAAGGCCCGCCTTCTGCGCCACGGGGAATAGGCCCGCAAACATCCCCTGCCGCGTTTCCGCCATACTGTGGCATACTGTCCGGGTCGAAGGGGGGGCCGGACTTCGCACACAACAACAATGACATTGGCCCGTAGGCAAGGGACAATATCATGGAACAACTCATCATCAGCCTGATTTCCGGCGCTGTCGGCGGCAATGTTGCCGGCGGGCTTCTGAAGAACCTCAGTCTGGGCACGGTCGGCAATTCCGTCGCGGGCATCGTGGGGGGCGGGATCGGCGGGCAGATCCTGGCGGCGCTCGGCACCGGCGGCATGGCCGATGCGGCGGCGGCGGGCGGGCTGGATATCGGCGCGATCGTCGGGCAGGTCGCCTCGGGCGGCGTTGGCGGTGCCGTGGTGATGGCACTGGTCGGCGTGGTCAGGAATATGATGGCCAAGTAAGACAACCCCGGCCGGGTCCCGCACCACCTGCGGGCGCCCGGCCTTGCTTCGGACCCGGCAGAAGATTAATCAAAGGCGGACAATCGCCCGTGCCGGAGGCCCAGATGCCCACAGATGATCCCCAAACCCTTGTGTCCACCGATTGGCTGGCCGCCCATCTGAACGACCCGGACCTGCGTATCTTCGATGCCTCGTGGTACATGCCCGACATGAACCGCGATGCGAAGGCCGAGTACGAGGCGGCCCACATCCCCGGCGCGCGCTTCTTCGACATAGACGAGATCAGCGATCACCGGTCGGCCCTGCCGCATATGGCGCCCCCGGTCGAGAAATTCATGAGCCGGATGCGCGCCATGGGCGTCGGCGACGGGCATCAGGTGGTGGTCTATGACGGGCTGGGCCTGTTCTCGGCCGCGCGCGTGTGGTGGCTGTTCCGGCTGATGGGCAAGACGGATATCGCGGTGCTGGACGGCGGCTTTCCGAAATGGCAGGCCGAAGGGCGCCCGGTCGAGGATCTGCCGCCCATGGTGCGCGACCGGCACATGACCGTGCAGCGCCAGGCCGGGCTGATCAAGGACGTCACGCAGGTGGCGGCGGCCTCCAAGCTGGGCGACTACGAAATCATCGATGCCCGCGCGGCCGAGCGGTTCCGCGGCGAGGTGCCCGAACCCCGGCCCGGTCTGCGCGCCGGCCACATCCCGAATTCGCGGAACCTGCCGTTCACACGGCTGCTGAACGAGGACGGCACGATGAAGGACACGCAGGCCGTGACGGCGGAATTCGAGGCCGCAGGCGTCAACCTGTCGAAACCCGCCATCACCACATGCGGGTCAGGCGTCACCGCCGCGATCCTCAACCTGGGGCTGGAGCGGATCGGGCATCGCAACCACGCGCTCTATGATGGCTCCTGGGCCGAATGGGGCATGTATGGCGATCTGAAGGTGGCAAAGGGATGAGCCGCATTCTGAGCCATCTGCACCCGCAGCCCGAAGACCAGATTCTGAAACTCACGGCGCTGTTCCGCGATGATCCCCGCCCGGTCAAACTGGATCTCGGCGTCGGCGTCTACCGCAATGCCGCCGGACAAACGCCCGTCATGCGCGCGGTGAAAGCCGCCGAAAAGCAGCTCTGGCAGGATGAAACCAGCAAAAGCTACACCTCGCTCGCGGGGGATCCCGGGTTTCACAAGGTGATGCGCGATCTGGTGCTTGGCGATGCGGTCGATCACACCCGCGTCGCGGCGGCGGCCACCGTGGGCGGCACCGGCGCGCTGAGCATCGCGCTTGATCTGGTGAAACGCGCCGCACCCGGGGCCACGGTCTGGGTTTCCGACCCGACCTGGCCCAACCACGTGCCGATCATCGGCAAGTGCGGCCTGGCCAGCAATGTGTACCGCTATTTCGATGCCGAAAACCGCGCGGTGAATTTCAGCGCCATGATGGAAGATCTGGCACGGGTCGCCCCCGGCGACGTGGTGCTGCTGCACGGCTGCTGCCACAACCCCACCGGCGCCAACCTGACCCTGCCCGAATGGCAGGAGGTCGCGCGCCTGCTGACGCAGACCGGCGCATTGCCGCTGATTGACCTGGCATATCAGGGTTTCGGCGATGGCCTCGAAGAAGATGCCGCCGCCACGCGGCTTGTCGCGGCTGCCTGCCCCGACACGCTGATCGCGGCGAGCTGTTCCAAGAATTTCGGCATCTACCGCGAACGCACGGGCATTGTGCTGGCAGTGACGCCGGATGCGGCGGCGCAGGGCGTTGTTCAGGGCAATCTGGCCGCGCTCAACCGCCTGACCTATTCCTTCCCGCCGGATCACGGCGCGCGGTTGGTGACCATGGTACTGGAAAGCCCCGCCCTGCGCGCCGACTGGCAGGCAGAACTTGAAGACATCCGCACCTCCATGCTGGGCCTGCGCCGGCAACTGGCCGACGAATTGCGGGCGCGAACCGGATCCGACAGGTTCGGCTTTCTCGCCCAGCATCGCGGCATGTTCTCGCGCCTGGGCGCCAAACCGGAGCAGGTCGCGCGGCTGCGCGACGAGCATGGCATCTACATGGTGGGCGACAGCCGGATGAATATCGCGGGCCTCAGCCCCGCCACCGTCCCGGCCCTCGCCACCGCGATCGCCGCCTGCGGTATCTGAAGGCTTTCATCTTCGCTGAAATATCCCCGCCGGAGGCATTGACTCTGATGCCCTGACAGAAACTTCCTTGCCTCCGGCGGGGATATTTACACGAAAAAGAAGCCACGGGCGTTCAAGCATGAAAAAAACCCGGGCGCGAACGCCCGGGCAGTTGATCTCAGACCGACAGGAAGGGATGTCAGCCTTTCGAGAATTCCGGATACGCTTCCATACCGAGTTCGGCCATGTCGAGCCCGTTGATCTCGTCTTCTTCCGGAACGCGGATGCCCATCGTCATCTTCAGGATGAACCACACGATGGCGGACACCACGAAGACGAAGACACCGACGATGATGATCGAGATCAGCTGGCCGCCAAGGGTGGCGTCGCCATTGGTCAGAACCACCGCGAGGGTGCCCCAGATACCGCAGACCAGGTGAACCGGGATCGCGCCGACAACGTCGTCGATCTTCAGCTTGTCCAGCATCGGCACCGCGAAGACCACCAGGATGCCACCGACAGCACCGATCAGCGTCGCCGCGCCCAGCGACGGGGTCAGCGGTTCGGCGGTGATCGACACCAGACCGGCCAGCGCGCCGTTCAGCACCATGGTCAGGTCGGGCTTCTTGTAGAGCACCTGCGTCAGGATCAGCGCCGCGATCGCGCCACCGGCTGCCGCCGTGTTGGTGTTGGCGAAGATACGGCTGATGTCGGCGACGTTACCGGCCGTGTCCATGTACAGCTGCGAACCGCCGTTGAAGCCGAACCAGCCCAGCCACAGGATGAACATGCCCAGTGTCGCCAGCGTCAGGTTCGAGCCCGGCATCGGAACGGTCTTGCCGTCCTTGTACTTGCCGATACGCGGACCAAGGATCAGCGCGCCGGCCAGAGCCGCCCAGCCGCCAACCGAGTGCACAACGGTGGAACCGGCGAAGTCCAGGAAGCCGTAGTTGGCGTCAAGGAAACCGCCGCCCCATTTCCAGGACGCCTGGATCGGGTAGATCAGCGCGGTCAGGATGACCGTGAAGATCAGGAAGGGCCACAGCTTGATCCGCTCGGCCAGGGTGCCCGAAACGATCGACGCGGTGGTGGCGCAGAACATCAGCTGAAAGAAGAAATCCGACCCGACCGACGCATAGGTCAGATCCGTGTCGGCACTGCCGCCCACCGGCTCGAGCGAGGTGCTTGCGAAGGCGCCAAGAACACCGTCAATGGACCAGCCATCGCCGGGGTACATCAGGTTGTAACCGATCAGATAGTACATGATCGCGGCAATCGAGAACAAAGCAACGTTCTTCATCAGCTGCATGGTCACGTTCTTGGTGCGCACGAGGCCGGCCTCGAGCATCGAGAAGCCCGCGCCCATCCACATCACCAGGAAGCCGGTGACCAGGAACATGAACGTGGTAAAAATATAGCCGATCTCTTCGTTCGGAGGCGTTACATCGGCCTCCTGCGCGAGCACGGGCAACGACACTAGCGAAAGTGTGGCCCCGAGCGTGAGGATCTTGGTCAGTTTCATTTGCATTACATCCTTTCCCGAGAGCGTCTCAAAGCGCATCATCATTCGTTTCGCCCGTACGCACACGAACCGCCTGGCTCACGTCGAGGACAAAGATCTTGCCGTCGCCGATCTTGTCGGTTTTGGCAGTGGTCGCGATGGTGTCCACCACCTGGTCGGCCATCGCGGCGGTAACCACGATCTCCAGCTTGACTTTGGGTACGAAATTTACGGCGTACTCCGCGCCACGGTAAATTTCGGTGTGTCCGGACTGCGAGCCGAAGCCCTTGATCTCGGTCACCATCATGCCGCGTACGCCGATGGCGGTGAGGGCTTCCCTTACCTCCTCCAGCTTGAACGGCTTGATTGCTGCAATGATCAGTTTCACGTCGTTTCCCTTCCGTTTGGCAGGTCGCCCTGCGGGGATTTCACGTCGGCAACAAGGACGCCTTACCGCCGACGACTCAAGAAATCGTGTAACGATCTGGCGACAGAATCGCCCACGACATGCACAACTTTTGCACATTTTGGGCATGGTGCGCGTTTTTTGTGCAAAATAAAAAGGCGGAAACTGGGCGCCGTCGTCGCTCCACAAATCCGGCGGGGCGGGGTATCCTGCAGCCAAACAGAAGAAACAAAATCGAGGTCCGCATGAGCGGTACAGGCAAGAAGAAACCCGCGCTCGTGGCAGAGCGCCGGCCGACCGCCCGCAAAAAGCCGGCGGCCAAGCCGGCCCGTTCGGCAGCGCGGCGCCCCAGAAAGCCCGGGAAACGGTCGCGAAATCCGATCATCGCCTTTTTTCAGAGCATTTTCGGCTGGATATTGCGCCTTGTCTGGCGGCTGACCTGGCGCATGGGCGCGGTGCTGGCGATGCTGCTTGCGGCGGCGGTGTTCTATTTTCATTCGACCCTGCCCCCTGTGGCCGAGCTGCTCGACGCCCGCACACGCGGCTCTGTCACGCTGCTTGACCGGTACGGCACGGTGTTTGCCTGGCGCGGCGATCAGTTCGGCGGGCAGATCAGCGCCGAAACCGTTGCCCCCGCGCTGCGCAACGCCGTGATCGCGACCGAAGACAAGCGGTTCTACCGACATTTCGGGGTCAGTCCGCGCGGCATCGCCAGCGCCGTGCGCATCAACCTGCGCGAAGGGCGCGGGCCGCTGTCGGGCAATGGCGGATCGACCATCACGCAGCAGACCGCAAAGCTGTTGTGCCTCGGCGTGCCCTTTGACGCCGCTCTGTGGAAAAGCGAGGCGGAATATGAGGCTGACTGCCGCCGCACCACGCTTTGGCGCAAGGTGAAGGAGGCGGTCTATGCCATGGCGATGGAGGTGCGCTACACCAAGAACGAAGTTCTGACGATCTATCTCAACCGCGCCTATCTGGGCGCCGGCGCGCGCGGCTTCGAGGCCGCGAGCGAGCGCTATTTCGGCAAATCCGCGAACAAGGTGAACGCCGCAGAGGCGGCGATGCTGGCCGGGCTGCTGAAGGCTCCGTCGACCTACGCGCCCACGAACAACCTGCAGCGCGCGCAGGACCGGGCCAACGTAATCGTCGGGCTGATGGAGGATCAGGGATATCTGACCGCCGCCCAGGCCGCCGATGCCCGCGCCAACCCGGCAGAGCTGTCGGACGCCGCCGCCGCCCGTGCCGGCGGCTATTTCGCCGACTGGGTAATGGAAAGCGGCCCCTCCTTTCTGACCCGCGACACCACCGAAGACGTGATCATCCGCTCCACCTTTGATCCGCGCCTGCAGCAGGCCGCCGAAGACGCGATGAATTTCATCTTCGAAAACAAGGTGCGTGAAGGATCAAAGGCGCAGGCGGCGATTGTGGTGATGTCGGCGGACGGCGCCGTGCGCGCCATGGTCGGCGGGCGCAAGACCAGGGTGTCGGGCGCCTTCAACCGCGCCACAATGGCGCTGCGGCAGACCGGATCGGCCTTCAAGCCCTTCGTCTATGCCGCGGCACTCGATCTTGGTTTTACGCCCAACGCCACCGTGGTGGACGAGCCGATCACCATCAACGTTCCCGGCTCCGGCCCCTATTCCCCGCGCAATTACACCAAGGATTTCAAGGGCAAGGTCACCCTGACCGAAGCGCTGAAACATTCGCTGAACATCCCCGCCGTCCGGGTTTCGGAATCGGTGGGGCGCGAGAATGTGCGGGTGATCGCCTCGGAATTCGGAATCAAGAGTGATCTGGCGCCGGGCCCCGCGCTGGCGCTCGGCACTTCTGAATCGACTCTGCTTGAGATGACGGGCGCCTATGCCGGCATCCTGAACGGCGGGCGCAGCGTCAAGCCTTATGGCCTGATCGAGCTGCGCCTTCAGGGCGATGACACGCCGCTGTTCGATCAGCAGGGCGGCATGGGCGAGCGTGTGATTACGGAAAAGGCGGCGCGCGGCCTGACCTACATGATGAATCAGGTGATCGAAGGCGGCACCGGCCAGCGCGCCAAACTGCCCGGGCGCGAGGCCGCGGGCAAGACCGGCACGACTCAGGCCGCGCGCGATGCCTGGTTTATCGGCTTCACCGCCGACTACGTTGCGGGCGTCTGGATGGGCTATGACGACAACACCCCGCTGACCGGCGTGACCGGCGGCGGGCTGCCCGCGGAGATATGGCACGAAACCATGGTACGGGTGCATGAAGGGCTGCCGGCGTCACCGTTGCCGATGGATGTGCCCGCGCCGGTCGCCGCGCCCGCGCCGCAGAACACCGCGGCCCGCACGACGGGCCGGCCGGCGGCCAATCAGCCCGAGCGCATCCTGCGCGAGGTGCTGGACGCGATACTGGGCAAACGCTGAGCCTGTGGCGGCTCAGCCCGCCTTTCGCAGGTCCTGGGTCAGCAGATCGATATTGCCGCGACGCTGATCCAGCATCGCGCCGATCTCTGTCCGCTCCGAGGCGACCATGTTCACGCCTTCGATATACATGTTGAAGAACAGATCCCGGCCGCTCTTGTCCGAGACGAGGAAGGTCACGTCGAACGGTGCCTCGCCTTTCAGATAGGCGGTGGTCTTGACCTCGTAGAAGCTTTTGACGGCGCGGGCTTCGTTGACTTCCAGCCGCCCGCCGATGAACTCGCGGAACCGCCGCCCGTACTTGCGCGAGAGATAACCGCGAAACGCGACGGTGAAAGCCTCCATCTGGCTGGGGGTCGCGCTGCGCGCGGCGATGCCAAGCGCGGAGCGCGCGATGATCGGCACATCCGAATATTTGATGAAGATATTCTCGAATGCCACGAACATCTTCGCTTCGGACATGCCGGAATTGATCACCCGGTTGATTTCGGCCACCAGCCCGTCAATCAGCGCGCGGGCCTCGGCGGTGTTCAGGGCAAAGGCCGAACGGGGCAGCGCAAATGCGGCAGGCAGGGCGATCAGGCCAGCCAGGGCTGCGCGGCGGCTTGGGTTATTCAGCATAGAGATCCTCATAGGGGTCGGCATAGTCAGGTTCCGATTCGCTGTTGGCGCCCAGTTCAAAGCGGCGGTTCTGCAGGTACAAGAGCCGCGCCTGGGCATAACTGTCTGCGCTTTCATATAGGACGGAATCGACCGTATCCGAATACTCGTACCGATCACCAATTTGTTTGGCGATGCCCGCCCCGGTGCCCGTGTTCCGCACCCCCACGGGCAGGAACAGCCGAGTCGGGTTCAGGGCGACATCCACGATCTTGCCCACCGCGTCCCGCTCGGTCGATGGACCCAGCAGCGGCAGTTCCACATAGGCGCCTTCGCCGAAACCCCAGACATTCAGGGTTTCGCCGAAATCGGTATCCCGTTCGTAAAGGTGAATCGACGTTGCCGGATCAAACAGACCGGCGATACCGACGGTGGAATTGAACAGGAACCGCGCGGCATTGGTCATGGCATCCACCGGGCGGAACTGCAGCAGGTCATTCACGACCATGCCGGGCAGATCCAGATTCGACGAGAAATTGCTGACCCCCTTGCGCACCGGCGCCGGAACAGCCGTACCGTAAGTACGCGAAACCGGGCGCACCACGGTCCTGTCCAGATCCCGGTTGGCGTTGTGAACCTCGCGGTTCTGCTCTTCGAACGGATCATGAAACTCTGCCGCCCCTTCGGGCGACGAGCAGGCGGAAAGCAGCCCAGCCGCAAGGACGGCGGCCCAACGCAGCATACGGACGTTGCATTTTTGTGTGGGATTAAACAATGGAAAACTCAAGATGGGGTTCATTGATCAGTGCAACATAGTTATGAGGCTAAAGAAGCCCAGAGCGAATGGTGATGCAACTGCGCGCTGTGGCGAACAGGTGACATAGGCGGGTCTTTGCATCAATGGCACGCAAGAAGCGGAACTGTGAATGGCAGAGCGACACTCGAACCCGTCCAACGGCCTGAGGGAACTGCGCGCGGCCCGGCGGTCCGGTAGCGGGCTTTTCGCCGCTGTTCTGGTCTTCAGCACGTTCGTCAACCTGCTGATGCTCACCGCGCCGCTTTATATGCTTCAGGTCTATGACAGGGTGCTCAGCAGCCGGTCCGAAGAGACCCTGCTGGCGCTGTCGATCCTGGTGGCCTTTCTGTTTCTGATCATGGGCCTTCTGGATTATGCCCGCGGGCGCGTCATGGCGCGCGCGGCGGCGCGGTTCCAGTCGCTGCTTGACGGGCGGGTCTTTTCCGCCGTGTTGCGGCAGGCGGCGCTGGCCAAGGGCACGCAATCCTCCGGCAACGGGCTGCGCGAGCTGGAGGCGGTGCAGCGGCTGATGGGCTCGCCCGCGCTCATGGCGTTTTTTGATGTTCCGTGGACGCCCTTCTTCCTGCTCGCGATTTTCATGTTCCAGCCCTGGCTAGGCGTGCTTGCGCTGGGGGGCGGGGTCACGCTGGTCATCATCGCGCTGCTGAACCAGATCCGCACCAGAAACCCGGTGCTCGAGGCCGGCACCGCCGCCGCGCAGGCCGATCACATGGCCGGGCAGCTGCGCTCAGAGGCCGAAACCGTGCGCAGCCTCGGCATGCAGGGCGCGGCCTTTTCGCGCTGGCAGCAGGCGCGGCTGCGCGCGCAGCAGCTTCAGCTTTCCGCGTCGGATGGCGCCGGCGGGTTTTCGGTACTCACCAAGACGCTGCGCATGTTCCTTCAGTCGGCGATGCTGGGCCTGGGCGCCTTTCTGGTGCTGCAAGGGCAGATGACCGCCGGCGGCATGATCGCCGGATCGATCATGCTCGGCCGGGCACTGGCACCGGTCGAGCTGGCCATCAGCCAATGGGCCCTGCTGCAGACCGCGGTCAAGGGCTGGCGCAGCCTGGGAGAGCTTTTGTCGGACGTGCCGCAAGAGGCACCGCGCACCGCCCTGCCCCGCCCGAAGGCCAAGCTGGACGTGCAACAGCTGACCGTCGTGCCGCCGGGCGAACATCAGGCCTCGTTGCGGATGGTGTCGTTCAGCCTGGAGCCGGGCACGGCCGTGGGCGTGATCGGCCCGTCGGGATCGGGAAAATCAACGCTGGCACGGGCTCTGACCGGGGTCTGGCGGCCGGCCGGCGGGCGCATCCGGCTGGATGGCGCCACGCTCGATCAATACGATCCCGATGTGCTGGGCAGCCATATCGGCTATCTGCCCCAGCGGGTGACGCTGTTCGACGGAACCATCGCCGAAAATATCGCCAAGCTGGCACTGCAGCCGGATGCCGAAAAAGTGGTGGCCGCGGCCAAGAAAGCGGCGGCGCATGACATGATCGTGCAGCTTCCCGATGGCTATGACACGCGGGTGACCACTGCGGGCGGGCGGCTCTCGGGCGGCCAGATCCAGCGTATCGGCCTGGCCCGCGCCATGTATGGCGACCCGGTGCTGCTGGTGCTGGACGAACCGAACTCGAATCTCGACAACGAAGGCTCTCAGGCGCTGAACAGCGCGATCCGCCAGATGAAAGCCGAGGGCGCGTCGATCCTGATCATGGCGCACCGTCCGGCGGCCATTCAGGAATGCGACCTGCTGCTGGTGCTCGACGGCGGCACGCGCAAGGCCTTCGGCCCGCGCGACGAGGTGCTGCGCGGCACGGTCAAGAACCACTCCGATATCCAAAGATCCACCGGCACCGGAGGTGTCTCATGACCCGCCCCAACGCAACACCCTGGCCCGCGCGCCGGCCGCTTCTGATCGGGTTCCTGGCGCTGGCCCTGTTGATCGGCGGGTTCGGCACATGGTCGGTTGTCGCCAGCATCTCGGGCGCGATCGTGGCCAGCGGCAGGGTCGAGGTGGACCAGAACCGGCAGGTGGTGCAACATCCCGACGGCGGCGTCGTGGCGCGGCTCGAGGTGGAAGAGGGTGACCTGGTCGAAGCGGGCGACGTGCTGATCGCGCTCGACGCGTCGCTGCTGCATTCCGAACTGTCCATCGTCGAAAGCCAGCTCTTTGAACTGATGTCCCGGCGCGGGCGGCTGCGGGCCGAGCGCGACGGGGCGCCATCGGTGCGGTTCGACGATGACCTGATGGAGATCGCCGCGACCCGCCCCGAGGTACAGGAACTGACCGATGGCCAGAGCCGGCTGTTCGCCGCCCGCGCCGAAACCCTCGCGAAGGAAGGCGCGCAGCTTGAGAAACGCCGTGGCCAGATCGCCGATCAGGTGATCGGCATCGTCGCCCAGCAAGACGCGCTGGAAAGCCAGCTCGCACTGATCCGCCAGGAGCTGGAAACCCAGCAAGGCCTGCTGGACAAGGGCCTCGCCCAGGCTTCGCGCGTGCTGTCGCTGCAGCGCGAAGAGGCCCGGCTGCGCGGCGAGGTCGGCGAGTTGACCGCCTCTGTCGCGCAGGCGCAGGGGCGAATCACCGAGCTGGACATCGAGATCCTGAAGTTGCAGACGACCCGCCGCGAGGAGGCGATCACCGAGCTGCGCGAACTGCAGTACCGCGAGCTGGAGCTGGCCGAGCGCCGGCAATCCCTGCTCGAACAGCTTGACCGGCTGGAAATCCGCGCGCCGGTGTCGGGCATCGTCTACGGGCTGACGGTGTTCACCCCCCGCTCGGTGATCCGCGCGGCCGAACCGGTGCTGTATCTCGTACCGCAAGACCGGCCGCTGGTCATCGCCGCCCGCGTCGATCCGATTCACGTGGATGAGGTCTTCGTGGGCCAGCCCGTGAACCTGCGGTTCGCAACCTTCGACGCGCGCACCACACCGGAACTTTTCGGACAGGTCACCAAAGTGTCGGCCGACGCCTTCGTGGATGACCGCACCCAGCAAAGCTATTACCGGGCCGAGATCATCCTGAGCGAGGGTGAGGCCGACAAGCTGGGCGAGCTGAAGATCGTGCCGGGCATGCCGGTGGAAACCTTCATCCGCACCGCCGACCGTTCGCCGCTGGCCTATCTGGTCAAGCCGCTGGCGGAGTATTTCAACCGGGCCTTCCGCGAGACCTGATTTCCGGGTTTCCCACGCCGCCCCGCCCCGCTAGCTTTCGCGCGAATGCAAGAAGGAGCGACAGGATGAGCGGTGGATTCGAAGCAAGGCTGGCGGAGCTGGGCGTAACACTTCCCGACGCGCCCGCCCCGGCGGCCAACTACGTGCCCTATGTCATGGCCGGCGATCTGGTCTTCGTGTCGGGGCAGGTGTCGATGGATGAAAACGGGCTGATCAAGGGCAAGCTGGGCGCGGATATGGCCGTGGAGGCGGGCGCGCAGGCGGCAAAGACCTGCGCCATCGGGTTGCTGGCGCAACTCAAGGCGGCCTGCGGCGGCGATCTGGAACGGCTGCTCCGCGTCGTCAAGCTGACCGGTTTCGTCAACTCCACCCCCGATTTCGGCGACCAGCCGAAGGTGATCAACGGCGCCTCCGATTTTCTGGTCGCCGCCCTGGGCGAGCCGGGCCGCCATTCCCGCTCGGCCGTCAGCGCCGCGTCGCTGCCTTTCGGCGTGGCGGTAGAGATCGAGGGGATCTTCCAGATCAGATGATCGCCCTGCCCCCGTCCTTTCTGCGCCACCCCGTCGCGCATCGCGCCTTTCACGACATCAGGGCGGGCCGGCCCGAAAATTCGCGCGCCGCGATCCGGGCGGCGGTGGCCGCCGGCTATGGGATCGAGATCGATATTCAGCCCTCCGCCGATGGCGAACCGATGGTGTTTCACGATTACGATCTGAAGCGCCTGACCGGCGCGAAGGGCGCTATCCGGCAGCGCAAGGCGTCCGAACTGGCCAAGATCGGCCTGCTGGGCGGCGACGAGGGCATCCCCACCCTGGCCGAGGTGCTGGCAGAGGTGGCGGGCCGCGTGCCCCTGCTGATCGAGATCAAGGATCAGGACGGCGCGATGGGGCCGCAGGTGGGCGCGCTGGAACGGGCCGTCGCCGCCGTGCTGCGCGGCTATGGCGGGGATGTCGCGCTGATGTCGTTCAACCCGCATGCCGTGGCCACCCTGGCCGAGGCCGCGCGCGATCTCCCGCGCGGGCTGACAACCTGCGGCTATCAGATGAAGGACTGGCCGCGCCTGCCCCGCGCCACCCGCGCCCTGCTGCGCGCGATCGCCGATTTCGATGCGGTCGGTGCCTCGTTCATCAGCCACAACGCGAAAGACCTTGGCCGCGCCCGCGTTGCGGCGCTGAAATCAGCCGGTGCCGCAGTGCTGTGCTGGACGATCCGCTCGCCCCAGGCCGAGGCGCAGGCACGGCGGATCGCGCAGAACGTGACCTTCGAGGGCTACGCCGCCGCCCATCCCGACGCTTGACCGCGCCGCAGTGCGGCACAAGTAATAAGCAGGAACCAAGGCAAAGGGCCCATGCGGGACACCCGGATCGAGATTGACGTGCTGACCAGCCTGGCCGACATCCCGGCACAGGAGTGGGACGCCTGCGCCTGCCCCGAAACGGCGGATGGCGGGCGGCCGTACGATCCGTTCACCACGCACCGCTTTCTGAAGGCGCTGGAAGACAGCGGATCGGTCGGGCCCGGCACCGGCTGGCAGCCGCGTCATCTGATCGCGCGGCTGGGGGGCGTGACCATCGGCGCGACGCCGCTTTATGCCAAATCGCACAGCCAGGGCGAATATATCTTCGATCATAACTGGGCCCATGCCTATGAGCGCGCGGGGGGCCGGTATTACCCCAAGCTGCAGATCTCCGTGCCCTTCACCCCCGCTACCGGGCGCCGTTTTCTGCTGCGCCCGGGGCATGAAGAGCTTGCGCTGCCGGCCCTTGTTCAGGGCGCGGTGAAGCTCGCGCTTCAAAACGGTGTATCATCGCTGCATTGCACCTTCTGCACCGAGGCAGAGGCCGAGGCGGGCACAAAGATGGGGCTGATGCATCGCATCAGCCAACAGTTCCACTGGGAAAACGCGGGCTACGGCAGCTTCGACGATTTCCTTGCCTCGCTGTCGTCGCGCAAGCGCAAGAACATCCGGAAAGAGCGTGCCACGGCCCGGGGCTTTGGCGGCACGATCCGCGCGCTGAGCGGCGACCAGATCGAACCCAAACACTGGGATGCGTTCTGGCGCTTCTATCAGGACACCGGATCGCGCAAATGGGGCACCCCCTACCTGACCCGCGCGTTTTTCGACATCGCGCACGAGGTGCTGCGCGACGACATCCTTCTGGTGCTGGCCGAACGCAACGGGCGCCCGATCGCCGGCGCGCTGAACTTCATCGGGCGCGACACGCTCTACGGCCGCTATTGGGGCGCGATCGAGGATCACCCCTGCCTGCATTTCGAAGCCTGCTATTATCAGGCCATCGACTTTGCCATCGCCCACGGGCTGTCGCGGGTCGAGGCCGGTGCGCAGGGCGAGCACAAGCTGGCGCGCGGGTATTTGCCCGTGGCCACGCATTCGCTGCACTGGGTGGCTGATGACAGCTTTGCCCGCGCCATCGCCGACTATCTGAAGGCCGAACGCGAGGCCGTGGACGAAGAGATCGAAGTGCTGACCAGCTACGGCCCATTCCGCAAAACACTCTCGGAGGACGAATGAACGAAAAACTGACCGAGCAGGAACGCGCCACCGCGCTTGCCCCGTTGCTGGCGGCGGGCTGGCAGATGGTGGAGGGGCGCGACGCCATCACCAAAACCTTCACCTTCCCGAACTTCATCGACGCCTTCGGCTGGATGACCCGCGTCGCCATCTGGGCGGAGAAGTGGAACCACCACCCCGAATGGTTCAATGTCTACAAGACGGTGAACGTAACCCTTTCCAGCCATGACGTGGATGGGTTATCCGAACGTGATGTGAAACTGGCAACAAAGATGGACAAGCTGGCGTGAACCTTGATCTGCAAGACCTGACCGAACTTCTGGAAGAAAACATCGCATGGGTCATCGGCGCGGGGCTGAACCTGGTTTATGCCTTCGTGATCGTCATTCTGGCCCTTTGGCTGAGCGGCACGGCCAAACGGCGGATCACGGAACTGCCGCTACGCAACCCGCGGTTCGACCCGACGCTGATGAGCTTTCTGGGCAGTCTGGCGCGCTATGCGATCATTGTCTTCGCGATCGTCTTCATTCTGGGCCGTTTCGGCATCCAGACCACATCGCTGGTCGCGCTGATCGGTGCCGCCGGTCTGGCCATCGGCCTGGCACTGCAGGGCACGCTGTCGAACCTGGCGGCGGGGGTCATGCTGATCGGCTTTCGCCCGTTCAAGGTGGGCGACTACATCGAGGCGGCCGGGGAAGCGGGGACGGTCTCGGCAGTGTCCCTGTTCTTCACCGAGCTGACGACACCCGATAACGTGCAGATCATCGTGCCGAACGGCGATGTCTGGTCATCCTCGATCACCAATTATTCCTTCCACGCGCAGCGGCGCTGCGATCTGGTTTTCGGCGTCTCCTACGGTTCGGACCTGAAGCAGGCGGAACAGGTGATCCGCCAGTGCATTGCAAGCGACATACGGGCGAAAACAGATCCCGAGCCCTTCGTGAAGGTTTCGAACCTGGGTGACAGTTCGGTGGATTTCACCGTGCGGGTCTGGTGCGACATGGCCGATTACTGGAACCTGAAATTCGACCTGACGCGCGCGGTGAAGGAAAGCTTCGATGCTGCGGGGGTGGAAATCCCCTTTCCCACGCAGACGATCGTCCGCGCCGAGGCGTGACGGTGGCGGGGCGCCCTTGCGCGGGTGCCCCGGCCGGCTACATCGCCTCCAGCAGGCTTTCGCCGGTGGACGCGTCGCAAACGCCGGGCTCGTCGATATGGGCGAGTGTCACGACCCCATCATCCGCCACCACCGCATAGCGGCCGGACCGGCCATAGAGCCCGAATTGCGGCGCTGAAAACGCCATGTCCAGCGCCCGTGTCAGGCTGCCGTCGGCATCGGCAAGAAAGGTGATCCCCGCGTCTTTCGCGCCTGTCTCCCGGCCCCAGGCATCCAGCACGAACGGATCGTTCACCGAAACACAGATCACCTCGTCCACACCCTTGTCGCGGAACTGGTCGACCGTGCGTATGAAACTTGGCAGGTGCACGGTCGAACAGCCGGTCGTATAGGCGCCGGGCAGGCCAAACACGACCACCTTGCGCCCGGCCAGCTTCGCCGAAAGCTCTACGGGTTCGGGGCCGTTTTCCCCGATCGTCACCATCGTCGCATCGGGCAGCTTGTCTCCAACCGAAATTGTCATTGCGCGTTCCCCCTCACGGATTGCCTTGCCATCACCGCAAAGTATAGGGTGCGCCGGACTTCGGACCAGACTTAAGGGGCATCTCATATGTCGAATATTGTTATCATAGGTGCCGGCCAGGCGGGCAGCGCCTTGGCAGTGAAACTGCGCTCTCTCGAATTTGCCGGCGCCATTACGCTTGTCGGCGAGGAAGCCGCCCCCCCCTATCAGCGTCCGCCGCTCTCCAAGAAATATCTCATGGGCGAGTTGGAGCTGAAACGGCTCTACCTTCGGCCCGAAAGCTTTTATGCCGACAATGGAATTTCCCTGCACCTGTCGGAAACCGCTGTCGCGATCGACCGCAAGGACAAGGTGGTGATCGCAGGCGGTGCCGCCATCCCCTATGACCAGCTTGCCCTGACCACCGGATCGGTGCCGCGGCGGCTGCCCGGCAGCATCGGCGGCGAGCTTGACGGTGTGCATGTTGTCCGCAACCTGGCCGACGTGGATGCGATGGCCCCCGCCTTTACCGAAGGCGCCCGCGTTCTGATCGTCGGCGGCGGCTATATCGGGCTGGAGGCGGCGGCGGTTGCCGCCAAGCTCGGCCTGCAGGTGACGCTGGTGGAAATGGGCGACCGCATCCTGCAGCGGGTGGCGGCGCCCCAGACATCCGATTTCTTCCGCGATCTGCACCGCGCGCATGGCGTGGACCTGCGCGAAGGGGTCGGGCTGACCCGGCTGCTGGGCGAAGATCGCGTCACCGGCGCCGAGCTGAGCGACGGCACCATTCTGGAGCTTGATTTCGTCATCGCCGGCGTCGGGGTCACACCGGCAACGGAGCTCGCCGAGGCAGCGGGGCTGACGATCGACAACGGCATCGCGGTCGATGCGTTCGGCCGCACCTCGGACCCGTCGATCTGGTCGGCGGGCGATTGCGCGTCATTCCCCTACAAGGGCGGGCGCATCCGGCTGGAAAGCGTGCAGAATGCCATCGAACAGGCCGAACTCGTCGCCGCGAACATGCTGGGCGCCGAAAAGCCCTATATGCCCTATCCGTGGTTCTGGTCGGATCAGTATGACGTGAAACTGCAGATCGCCGGGCTGAACACCGGCTATGACAACGTGGTCGTCCGCCCGGGCGCGGGCGCGGCGCAATCCAACTGGTATTATGCCGGTGACACGCTTCTGGCAGTGGATGCGATGAACGATCCGCGCGCCTACATGATCGGCAAACGCATGCTGGAGCAGGGGAAATCCCCCTCTCCGACGGCCATTGCCGATCCCGAGACCGACCTCAAGGAGCTGCTCAAGGCGTGAGGATCATTGCGGGCAGGCACCGCGGCCTGACGCTGGCCTCCGTCGGCAAGGGCGATGCCGCGGCGCATCTGCGCCCAACATCCGACCGGGTGCGCGAAAGCCTGTTCAACCTGCTTGTGAACGGCGGCTACGGCGATCCGCTGACCGGCGCGCGGGTGCTGGATCTGTTTGCCGGCACCGGCGCGCTCGGGCTGGAGGCGCTGTCGCGCGGCGCGGCCCATGTGACCTTCGTGGACGATGGCGTGAAAGCCCGCGCGCTGATCCGCGAAAATGTGGAGAAATGCCGCGCACAGGCCGAAACCGCGCTCAACCGCCGCGATGCAACACGGCTGGGCGAAAACCGCGATGCGGCGTTCGATCTGATCTTTCTCGATCCGCCCTATGGCAAGGAGCTGGGGCAAAAGGCGCTGGCCGCCGCCCGCGCGGGCGGGTGGCTGGCCGACGGGGCGCTCGTGGTCTGGGAAGAGAACGCGCCGCAGGACGTGCCCGAGGGGTACGAACTGCTCGACCGGCGCAAATACGGGGATACGCATATCACCCTGATGCGAGCGGTCGGCCCCTAGCCCCAGGTCGGGTGAAACCGGCCGGCCGGCGACAACGTGAAAATCTCGCACCCCGTGGCGGTAACGCCTACCGAATGCTCGAACTGTGCCGAAAGCGATTTGTCGCGGGTGACCGCCGTCCAGTCATCGGCCAGCACCTTGGTTTCGGGGCGGCCGAGGTTGACCATCGGCTCGATAGTAAAGAACATGCCCTCTTCCAGCACGGCCCCGGTGCCCGGGCGGCCGTAGTGCAGCACGTTGGGCGGGGCATGGAACACCCGGCCCAGACCGTGGCCGCAGAAATCGCGCACCACACTCATCCGGTGACTTTCGACAAAGCTCTGGATCGCATAGCCGATATCGCCGAACGTATTGCCCGGCTTCACCGCCTCGATCCCCTTGAACAGCGCGTCATGCGTGACCTGGATCAACCGCTCCGTCTTGCGGCTGAGCTTGCCCGCCACATACATCCGGCTGGTATCGCCGAACCAGCCATCGACAATGACCGTCACGTCGATGTTCAGGATATCGCCATCCTTCAGCCGCTTGTCGCCGGGGATGCCATGGCAGACGACATGGTTGATCGAAATGCACGAGGCGTGCTGATAGCCCTTGTAGCCGATGGTGGCCGAGGTCGCCCCGGCCTCTTCGACCTGCTCGGTGATGAAACGGTCGATCTCGCCGGTGGTCTGCCCGGGCACCACAAGCGGCGTCACCGCGTCCAGGATCCGGGCGGCCAGCCGGCCAGCCTCGTGCATCCCGGCAAAATCGCCGGCTTCGTAAATTCTGATACCGTCTTTCGTCAGACGGCCTCGCGCGCCTTCATCCAATGGGCTCTCCATCCTGCTTTCCCGATAGATAGTGTCGATTTCCGCCGAACGCCAGAGGCGGGCTCAGCCTTGGGGCGCCGGATCCACCGGCAGGGGGCCCGCAACCTCGACCCCGGTTGGTGAAATCCGTGTGCCGAGGCACAGCATCCGCACCCCTGCCGCGCGGGCCGCATCGAAGGCGCGGGCATAGGCCGGATCAATGTCTCCGGCCAGCCGGAACCGGGTGCAATCGGTGCGCTGGACAAGGTAGAGCATCGCGGCGCGATGGCCTTCGGCCACCATGCGCGTCAGCTCCTCAAGGTGTTTGGTGCCCCGCGCGGTCACGCTGTCGGGAAATTCGGCCCAGTCGCCGCGGCGCCTCAGCGTCACGCTTTTGACCTCGACATAGGTATCGGGGCCGCCCGGTTCGCTGAGCAGGAAATCGATGCGGCTGTTGGTGCCGTATTTCACCTCTGCCCGCAGCGTTCCGCCAACAGGCAGCCCGGCCACCTGCCCCGCTTCCAACGCAGCGCGCAATGCCCGGTTCGGAACACCGGTATCAACCCCGGTGAAATGCCCGTCGGCATGTTCGACCAGCCGCCAGCCGTATTTCAGCTTTTTGCGCGGGTCGTCATTCGGCTCCAGCCAGACCCGCAGCCCGGGATCGGACAGGCCCATCATCGAACCGGGATTGGCGCAATGGGCGATCACCTCCTGCCCGGTCTCCAGCCGCACATCGGCCAGAAAGCGTTTGTAGCGGCGGATCAGCCGGCCGGGCACAAGAGGGGTTTGAAAGCGCATGGGCGCCACCTATACCCACAGACATGCCACGACAAGGAGCACGCCATGTCCAACCCAACCGCTGCAATGCTTGTGATCGGGGATGAAATCCTGTCAGGGCGCACGCGTGATGCCAACATGCACTATCTTGCCGGCGCGCTGACGAAACACGGCATCGCCCTCAAAGAGGTGCGGATCGTTTCGGATGACCGGCAGGCAATCATCGATGGCGTCAACGCCCTGCGCGCGGCCTATGACACGGTCGTCACCTCGGGCGGGATCGGCCCCACCCATGACGACATCACCGCAGAGGCGATCGCCGCCGCCTTCGGCAAGCCGATCGACGTGCGCGCCGACGCCCGCGCGATTCTCGAGACGCATTACAAAGCCTCCGGCGCAGAGCTGAACGAGGCCCGGCTGCGCATGGCGCGTATCCCCGAAGACGCCACGCTGATCGACAATCCGATTTCCGCGGCACCGGGATTCACGCTGGAAAACGTGCATGTGATGGCCGGGGTGCCGGTGATTTTTCAGGCGATGGTGGCCTCTGTCCTGCCGACACTGACGGGCGGCGCGCCGCTGCTGAGCCAAAGCATCCGCGTCGACCGTGGAGAGGGAGAGATCGCCGCGCAGCTTGCCGCGCTGGCGGATGAATTCCCGGCGCTGTCCATCGGCTCCTACCCGTTTCAGCGCGACGGCGCCTTTGGCGTGAATGTGGTGGTCCGGGGCAGCGACGCGGCGATGATCGACGCGGCGATGGCCCGGCTTGCCGAGCTGTTCCCAGAGGCGGTGATTTGACGGATATCAAAGCGTTCTACGACGCGGCAGAGGCGACATGGCCCCCGGCCAGCACGCACACGCCTGGCCCCTGGACGATCCGCGAAGGCCGGGGCGGCGGCAAGCGTGTCTCGGCCGCCACTGCCCATGCCCCGATCACGCAGGACGACATCCCGGCGGCCGAGGCCGCCATGCGCGCATTGGGTCAGCCCCCCCTGTTCATGATCCGTGACGGCGACGCCGCGCTGGACAGCCTGCTGGCCGGCGCCGGCTATCGCCTGATCGATCCGGTGGTGATCTGCGCCGCGCCGGTGGCCGCCATCGCCACCGAACATCCGCCCGCCACATCGACCTTTACGATCTGGGAACCGCTGGCGATCATGAAAGAGCTTTGGGCCGAAACCGGGATCGGGCCGGAACGGCTGGCGGTGATGGACCGGGTGACGGGGCCGAAAACCGCCGTGCTGGGCCGGGTCAATGATCGCGCGGCCGGGGCGGGTTTTGTCGCGATTCATCAGGGAATCGCCGTGATTCACGCGGTTTCGGTCACACAGGCGCAGCGTCGGCAAAGAACCGCCGTCAATATGATGAGAGAGGCGGCTTTCTGGGCGCAAGATCATGGAGCAACCACGTTCTGCGCGCTTGTCACAGCGGCAAATGCGCCCGCGCGTGCCCTCTATGCTTCCCTGGGGATGCGGGATGTGGGACACTATCACTATAGGATCGGGTGAGGGCCCAACGAGGCCGGGCATGTGAAGAACAAAGGCAAAAACGCAATCGTGCCGGGCCATCTGGTCTGGCCGCCGAGCAAACAGACACAGGTGCATTTCAGCCCCTGTGCGCGCCTTGATGCCCATGTTTCAGCCATGCACTACTGCGCCGCCCTGTGCGGGAGTTTGGGATGATGATCCGCGCCACCCTGCTCTCCTCTGCCATTGCGCTGCTGCCCCTTGCCGCCGCCGCGCAGAGCCTTGAATTCCCGCATTCCGCCATCCGGGCGGTCGAACAGGTCGATCCGCTGGCCAGCTACCGGCTTCCGGTGGGCCCGTGGAAGGACGACCGGATAGAGGCAATCAGCGCCGAGGGAGAGGTGACGCGGCAGGCCTGGCAGATCCGCACCAGCGGGATGACCACGCTGCAGATACTGGCCCCGCTGCGGCAACAGCTTCGGGATATGGGGTTCGAGATCCTGTTCGAATGCGATGCCGACGCCTGCGGCGGCTTCGATTTCCGCTATGCCACGGACGTGCTGCCCGAGCCGCAGATGCATGTCGATCTCGGCGATTACCGTTTCCTGTCGGCCCGGCGCATGGGCGCGGAACAGCCTGAATATGTCAGCCTCGTGGTCAGCCGGTCGTCGCTGAAATGCTTCGTTCAGGTGATGCGCGTCGGCCCCGAGCAGAAAGATACGGCCACGGCCTTCAGCGTGTCGACGAAAACCCCGCAGCCCGAGGCGGCGGCGCTGCCCCCCGGCCCCGACCTGATGTCCACCCCGGTGAATACACAGCTCGAGGCCTACGGCCGCGCGGTTCTGGAAGATCTGGAATTCAGCAGCGGGTCATCCGAACTGGGCGAAGGCAATTTCCAATCGCTCGATTCCCTGGCCAGCTATCTTCTGGCCCATCCCGAGCATTCGGTGGTTCTGGTCGGCCATACTGATGCCATTGGCGGGCTGGAGGGCAATATCGCCCTGTCGCAACGGCGCGCGCGATCGGTCGTGCGCCGGCTTGTCGATGAATTCGGCGTGTCGGCCAACCGTGTAAAGGCACAGGGCGTAGGTTATCTCGCACCTCTGGCCAGCAACGAGACCGCCGCGGGCCGCACCGAAAACAGACGGGTCGAAGTCATCCTGACCTCGACCCGCTAACCAATCCCTCGTCTTTCTTCCGAGAACCGGCCCGACTACCAAGCGTCGGGTGTCTTGTTGGCAAAGCTCGTCACCAGAAAATCAATGAAGGCACGCACCTTGGGCTGGGTAAACCGGCCCGGCGGATAAACGGCATAGATTCCAAGGTTTTCATGCGGCAGGTCGGGAATGGCCTCTTCCACCAACCCCTGTTCCATCGCGTCGCGGAACAGGAAATTGGGCAGATAGGCGATGCCCAGCCCCGAGATCGCGGCGTTCAACAGCGACTGGCCGTCATTCACCGTCAGCCACCCCGCAGTGCGGACCTGACGCTTTTCACCCGAAGGCGCTGTCAGCTTCCAGACATTGCCGCTCGACTGGTTGGAATAATGCAGCAGCTTGTGCTCGTTCAGATCGTCGATCTTCTGCGGCCGGCCGTATTTCTGGAAATACGACGGCGCGCCGATCATCCGCTTTGACGTGTCGGTCAGCTTACGCGCGCGCAGGGTGCTGTCTTCCAGCTCACCCACGCGGATCGCCATGTCGAAGCCTTCGGAAATCAGCTCTACATAGCGGTTGTTCAGAACCATGTTCACGGTGATTTCCGGGAATTCCTGAAGGAAGTCGCCCAGAATCGGCGACAGGTGGTTCACCCCGAAATCCGTGGCGACAGAGATGCGCAGCAGGCCCGAAGGCGCCGATTGCATCGAGGTGACAAGCGCATCCGCCTCGCCCGCGTCATTCAGAACGCGGCGGGCCCGGTCGTAATAGGCAAGGCCGATCTCGGTCGGGCTGACGCGGCGCGTCGTCCGGTTGAGAAGTCGCGCGCCCAGCCGCGCCTCGAGCGAGGATACATGCTTTGAGACGGCGGATTTCGAAATCCCCATCTTTTTGGCGGCATCTGTGAAACCACCCTGATCCACTACCGTGGCGAACGCTTCCATTTCGGTCAGTCGATCCATTTCAAGCCCTTCGAACACACGCATTGTTGCCGCAGGTTATGGCGGCCAAATCAGGCGAGAATGCGGAAACCGACCGACAATACTGCGGTATTGATGCGGATCGTCATGGTGGGGGAAACGCCGGCGGGCCCGGTTTGCGGCCAGATTGCGACATTGGCGCAGATATTTCGGGGCGGCCCCGAATGGCCCGGCCCCGCGCTACATCGTTTCCAGGCAATGGCGGCGGAAGGCCTTCTTCAGCATGTCCAGCTCGGCGCGCAGCAGATCCATCTCGGCGCGGATGTC
Organism: Actibacterium sp. EMB200-NS6; assembly: GCF_001305615.1. GTDB lineage: Bacteria > Pseudomonadota > Alphaproteobacteria > Rhodobacterales > Rhodobacteraceae > Actibacterium_A > Actibacterium_A naphthalenivorans. Next base: position 302,086 of record NZ_CP010869.1, on the reverse strand, counting down.
ATCCTCCAGCGGTTCGCCGGTGACGATGGTGAAACTGCCCAGCGTCTGGCCATCGCCGGCGGTGCGAATCAGAAAGGTCTGCACCCCGTCCGACAACAGAGCCGAGGGAATCGGCACCTTCACCTGATAGCTGTCAGGCGTGCTGTCATCCGCCGTCACCAACACGCCCTCGAGCGGTGTCTCCAGATGCAGCACTTCGATCTGCGGAAGGCTGCGGTGCGGCCCGGAGACGGTCAGAACGCCTTCCCACACACCCGCGCGTATCCGCGTTTTCGCAAGCTCCATTCCGCTCATCCCGCCCCCTGTCAAAGCTCTGCCCGCGGACGCCGGCTCAACGCCACGTCGCGCAGGATGATCTGGTTCATTTCGGGCCCTTCGAAGATCAGATCCAGCCACATGCGCTCGACCCGTTTTTCGTTCAGCTTGGTATAGGCCAGATCGAATTCGACCATCACATCATCGGCGGTCAGCGGCAGCTCACGTACGATCTGTTCCACATTCGGCCCGTGCTTGATGTTCAGCCGGGCGAAGATCTCCAGCGGCTTTTCCATTTCCACGATCGTATCGAGCCGCACAAGATGGCGACGTTTCAGCCCCTGCGCGGCGTCCGGCGGCAGCTCGATCACGAGCGACAGGAACGAGCCGTCGAAACGGAAGACATCCATCCGCAGGCCGAACGGCGCCAGATCCTCCTCGCGCGTGTTGCGAATCTGCCGGATGGTCAGTTCCGAAACCTTGCAATCGTGGAAAATGGCGGCTTCCTGCCCGATCTGGGTTTTGCTTTCCACGGCCGCCGCACCCGGCAAATCCAGCGGGCCACGCCACAGTTCGGGGCGATAGGCCCAGTCAGAACCCATCGGTCGCTGAAAGGCGTTCGAGCCGATAAGTGGCAGGGCAAGCCGGCCGTCGGCCACATGGATCAGCCGGTTCACCTGCCGGCGCAGCTGCCGGGCACGGGTCCGCAACGCGCGCAGCGACTGCAGGTCAAGCTCTCCGGCATGGTCGGCCGCCACAGTCCAACGTCGCAAGCTGCGCCGCTGCACCAGCCGGTCAAAGAGAGAATCGAACTTCGCCGCCATTCCGCCTTGCCTTGTCTCCGCTCAGAAGGTGTTACCCGGTGAATCGACATTAGGGCAAATGAGTGAACGATTCACCCGCTCAATGTTGATTTGTTTCTGGAAATCATCCAATTGGCAGGCGCTTCTCACGCGTCCGGCTGCGCTTTGGGCAAACGGCTTTCGCGGCGGATGCGCGCGACAAGCGTGTTCAGCGTGCCACGTCCCGCGCCCGCCGCCAGCGGATGATCCCGCAACGACAGCACAGATGCCGAAACGCGCTGCCCGTTCACCGTAAAGATTGCCCGCCAGTGATCCGCGCCCAGCCCCGGCCGGGCGTCGCTGTTCTGTTCCCGCGCATGCAGGAAAAAAGCGCCGCCTTGGGTATCGGTGCTGATCAGTTCGACCGTGGCAGGATCGCCATCGCGCGACAACGCGGCACGCCCTTCGTCAGAGGTGAAAAAGGCTGCAAGCTGCGCATGTTCGTCCGTCAGGGGCGTATCGCCGACGGGCGGTTCGAAAACCGAAACCGTCAGCAGGGCGGGAAACAGCGGCCGCCGCGCCTCTGGGTTGTGTGTCACGGCGGCGCAGCTTGCCAGCAGCACGAAACTGTCGCCTTCGCTGACGCTGGACGCGCCCGTGTCGATGCAATAGCCCGCAGGCCCCGCAACCACGACGGCACTGCCCGGCACCGGCAGACGCTCGGGCGCCTGGCGCGAAAACGCCTGCCCGCCCAGGCCGGTGGTCGCCAGAAGGCCCCCGTCGGTGCAGCCCGAAAGCAGCGCCAGCGCCGAAAACCCGGCCAGCGCCGCCCTGATCTTAGAGGTCCATATAGACATGCGTCTCGGCATTCGCTCCGGGATGGGTGACGGCGCCGCGGCGGGTATCGCCCACAAGCTGCGCATATTTCCACAGCGCGCCAGCGGCATAGTTGGTCTTGCGCGGGCCCTTCCAATCGGCCTTGCGCGCGGCCAGATCGGCATCGCTGACCGCGACGGAAATCTCGCCGGTGATCGCGTTGATGGTGATGACGTCGCCATCCTTTACCAATGCGATCGGCCCGCCATGCGCGGCCTCGGGGCCGACATGGCCTACGCAAAAGCCGCGCGTCGCGCCCGAAAACCGGCCATCGGTGATCAGCGCCACCTTCTTGCCCATGCCCTGGCCCGAAAGGGCGGCAGTGGTCGCCAGCATCTCGCGCATCCCCGGCCCGCCTGCGGGGCCTTCATTGCGGATCACCAGAACCTCGCCTTCCTTGTAGCTGCGGGCCTGTACGGCGGCGAAGGCCTCTTCCTCACATTCGAACACACGGGCCGGACCGGTGAACACCTGCTGCTCCTCGCTCATGCCCGCCACCTTCACGATGGCACCCTCGGGCGCAAGGTTGCCCTTCAGGCCGACAACACCGCCGGTGGCGCTGATCGGGGTTTCGACCGGATAGATCACGCGGCCATCGGCCTCATGCGCGATCAGGTCCAGCTCTTCGCCCATGGTGCGGCCGCTGGCCGTCATGCAATCTTCGTGCATCAGCCCGGCCTTGCGCAGCTCTTTCATCACCACCGGCACGCCCCCGGCCTCGTAGAGATCCTTGGCCACATACTGACCGCCCGGTTTCAGATCGACGAAATAGGGCGTGTCGCGGAAGATGTCGGTCACGTCGAACAGGTCGAAATCGATCCCGGCCTCATGCGCCATCGCGGGCAGATGCAGCCCGGCATTGGTCGACCCGCCGGTGCAGGCCACCACGCGCGCGGCGTTTTCCAGCGATTTGCGGGTGACGATATCGCGGGCGCGGATGTTCTTTTCCACCAGATTCATCACCGCCTGGCCGGAAGCCTCGCCATACTGGTCGCGGCTCTCATAAGGCGCGGGCGCGCCAGAGGAGTTCATCAGCGCAAGGCCCACGGCCTCGGACACGCAGGCCATGGTGTTGGCGGTGAACTGGCCGCCGCAGGCGCCGGCACTGGGGCAGGCGGCACGCTCGAGGATATCCAGTTCGGCGTCGGACATGTTGCCGGCCTGATGCTGGCCCACGGCCTCGAACACATCCTGCACGGTCAGGTCGCGCCCGTTCAGACGGCCCGGCAGGATCGACCCGCCATAGATGAACACCGACGGCACGTTCAGCCGGATCATCGCCATCATCATGCCCGGCAGGGACTTGTCGCAGCCGGCAAGGCCCACGATCGCGTCATAGCAATGACCGCGCATCGTCAGTTCCACCGTGTCGGCGATGGCTTCGCGCGACGCGAGGCTGGAGCGCATGCCCTCATGCCCCATCGCGATGCCGTCGGTCACGGTGATGGTGGTGAACTCGCGCGGGGTGCCGCCGCCCACCTTGACGCCCTGTTTCACGGACTGGGCCTGTCGGTTCAGCGCGATGTTGCAGGGGGCCGCCTCGTTCCAGCAGGTGGCGACGCCGACCAGCGGCTGGTGGATCTCCTCTTCGCTGATCCCCATCGCATAAAGGTACGACCGGTGCGGCGCGCGCGCGGGGCCTTCGGTCACATGGCGGCTGGGCAGGGTGGATTTGTCGAAACGGCTGTTGCGCATGAGGTCCTCCTCGGGTCTGGCTTGCATCGGGAATAGCCGCCACATTCCGCTTTCACAAGCGCGATTGAAGGTCGCGGGCAGGCAGGCTAGCCTTCCGCGAAAGCGAGCAGACAGTCAGGACAGCCCATGCGTGCCCCGGAATTCGAGGCCTATATCCGCCCCGCCCGGCTTTATCCCCAGATCTGGCGGCTGCTTATTGGCATTCTGCTGATCGGATTCATCTACTTCGCGTTTTTCGCGCTGATGCTGGTTGTCCTCTATCCCGTCATCGGGGCCGAGGGGTATTTCGGCTTTCTGGAAAAGCTGCGCGCGCCCTCCGAACCTGCCCCCACGCTGTTTGCCCTGCTCAGCTTTGTCGGCATGGCGCTTGGCGTCGTCCTTGCCGCCGCGGCCTGCCACTTTCGCGGGCCCGGCTCTCTTTTCGGCCCCTGGCCCGACGTGCGGCGCGATTTCCTTGTGTCGGTCGGGGCGCTGATCCCCGTCTACGCGATCGTGACCGCCGGTTCGTGGCTGTTTTCGGCGCCGGAACTCAACCTGCCGCTTGGCCTGTGGCTGCGGTGCCTGCCGCTGGCGCTGGTGCTGCTGCTTGTTCAGATCTCGGCCGAAGAGATGCTGTTCCGGGGTTACCTGCAGCAACAGCTTGCCGCCCGGTTTACCGCGCGCTGGATCTGGATGGGGCTGCCAGCGGTTCTGTTCGCATCGCTGCACTGGAACCCCGAGGCCGGGCTGAACGCCTGGATGATCATCGCCGTCACCCTGGCCTTCGCGCTGATCGCGGCGGATCTGACCGAACAGACCGGCAGCCTCGGCGCCGCGATGGGCCTGCATTTCATCAACAACAGCGTCAGCCTGCTGTTCCTGTCGACGCAGGGAACGATCACCGGTCTGTCGCTGTATGTCACGCCCTACACCGTTTCCGACGCGGGCCCGGTTCCGCTGGACATGGTGCTCAATCTGCTGATGATGGTGCTGATCTGGCGGCTGCTGCGCTTCGTTCTGTTGCGTTAGTCAGATTGCAATTCGTCGCGGCCCGGCTTATCTCGGGCGCGACCGAACAGCTATGGGCCCGCCCGATGAACTGGATTTCCAACTACGTCCGTCCGAAGATCAACTCGCTCTTCTCGCGCCGCGAGGTGCCCGAGAACCTTTGGACCAAATGCGACGAATGCGGAACCATGCTGTTCCACCGCGAGCTGAGCGATAATCAGAACGTCTGCACCAACTGCAACCACCATATGCCGATCGCGCCGCGCGCCCGGTTCGCCGCCCTGTTCGACGGCGGCATCTTCTCCGAGATCGACGTGCCACAGCCGGTGGCAGACCCGCTGCATTTCCGTGACCAGAAGAAATACCCCGACCGCATGAGAGCCGCGCAGAAAAGCACCGGCGAGGCCGAGGCGATGCTGGTGGCACAAGGAGAGATCGGCGGCGCGCCGATTGTCGCCGCGGCGCAGGATTTCCGCTTCATGGGCGGATCGATGGGGATGTATGTGGGCAATGCCATCATCGCCGCCGCCACCCGCGCGGTAGAACTTGGCCGGCCGCTGATCCTGTTCTCGGCCGCCGGCGGCGCGCGGATGCAGGAAGGCATCCTTTCGCTCATGCAGATGCCGCGCACCACCGTGGCCGTCGAAATGCTGAAAGAGGCGGGGCTGCCCTATATCGTCGTGCTGACCCATCCGACCACGGGCGGCGTCACGGCCTCTTACGCGATGCTTGGTGATGTGCAGATCGCCGAGCCCAACGCGCTGATCTGTTTCGCCGGCCCCCGCGTCATCGAACAGACCATCCGCGAAAAGCTGCCCGAAGGGTTCCAGCGCGCCGAATACCTGCTGGACCACGGCATGCTCGACCGCGTGACCGCCCGGACCGAGCTGCGGGAAGAGCTGATTACCGTGGTGCGGATGCTGATGGGCCTGCCCCCCGCCGTGCGCGGCAGCCTGCCCGCGCCCGAGCCCATCCCGGCGGCCCCCGCTCCGGCAAAAGACGTGGCAGCCCCGCAAACGGATGAGCCCAAGGCGTGAACCGGCCCGGCAGCGATGTCATCCTGGAACGGATGATGACCCTTCACCCGAAGATCATCGACCTGACGCTCGACCGTGTCTGGCGCCTTTTGGCCGCGCTCGGCCATCCCGAACGCCAGTTGCCGCCGGTGATCCATATCGCGGGCACCAACGGCAAGGGCTCTACCCAGGCAATGATACGCGCCGGGCTGGAGGCGGCCGGCAAGCGCGTGCATGCCTATACCTCTCCGCATCTGGTACGCTTTCACGAACGCATCCGCCTGGCCGGACAGGTGATCACCGACGCCGCCCTGACCGCGTTTCTGGATGAATGCGAACGCGCCAATGGCGGCGAGGGCATTACCTATTTCGAGATCACGACCGTGGCCGCGCTTCTGGCCTTCGCCCGAACCCCGGCCGACTACACATTGCTCGAGGTCGGGCTGGGCGGGCGGCTGGATGCCACCAATGTGGTCGACAAGCCGGCATTGACGGTCATCACCCCGGTGTCGATCGACCATCAGCAGTATCTCGGCGAAACGCTGCGCGAAATCGCCGGCGAAAAGGCCGGCATCCTGAAGCCCGGCGTGCCCTGCGTGGTCGGCCCCCAGCGGGACGACGCGATGGAAGTGATCGAGGCACGGGCCGCCCGGCTGGGCGCGCCGCTGCTGGCGCATGGCCAGCACTGGCATGTGTGGGAAGAACGCGGGCGCATGGTCTATCAGGATGAAACCGGCCTGCTGGATCTGCCCCTGCCCGGGCTGATCGGCGCGCATCAGGTGATCAACGCCGGCGCCGCGCTTGCCGGCCTGCGCCTGCTGGGCTACGGCGAGGCGGAATGTGAGGCGGCAGTGACCCGGGCAAGCTGGCCCGCGCGCCTGCAGCGCCTGCGCCGCGGCCCGTTGGCAGAGGCCGCCAACAGCGCCGAGCTGTGGCTCGACGGCGGGCATAACCCGGCAGCGGGCGAAGCGCTGGTCGAGGCGCTGACCCGCCTGCCCGCACGGCCACTGCACCTGATCTGCGGCATGTTGAACACCAAGGATGTCAGCGGCTATCTGCGCCCCTTCGCGCGCGTCGCGCAAACCCTGCACGCGGTGTCCATTCCCGGCGCGACGGCGACATTGCCGGCCGGTGACACAGCCGCCGCGGCAACGTCAGTCGGGCTTGCCGCGAAAACATCGAACACCGTTCACGAAGCGATTTCCGATATCGTCGCCACCGATCCCCACGCCCGTATCCTGATTTGCGGATCTCTGTATCTGGCCGGTGACGTGCTTCAGGAAAACGCCTGAGCAGGAAGAAAAATCTTCACGAAGATTTTTCAGACCGAAGAATTTTCGTGAAAATTCTTCCTACTCCTGCCCCCATTCGGCATCCTGCATTTCGCGCAACCGGCTTGCGGTGCGCTCGAACTCGAAGGCGCCCGTGCCTTCGAGGTATAGCATCTCCGGCTCGGCCGCGGCGGAACAGATCAGCCGCACCCTGGCTTCATAAAGCGCGTCGATCAGGGTCACGAACCGCTTTGCCTCGTTGAAGTTGGAGCGGCCAAGGCAGGGAATATCCTCCAGGATCAGCACCCGGACCGCACCCGCGATCGCAAGGTAATCGGCCGGGCCCATCGGCTTGGCGCACAGATCCCAGAAGGTCGCCCGCCCCACCCCGTTGTGAAACTGCGGCACCTCCACCGCGCGGCCCTGCACGGTCAGCGTCAGCGGCGCGCCCCGGCCATCAGTGAAATCGCGCCAGATCTCCGCCATCGCCTCTCGCGACGCAGCGTCGGCAGGGGTAAAATACACCTCCCCCCCCGACAGCCGGTTCTGCCGGTAATCGGTCGGCGAGGCGAGGTGATGCACCTCGAGCTTTTGCTTGAGCACCTCGATGAACGGCAGGAACCGATCGCGCTGCAACCCGTCCTTGTAGAGCTCGTCCGGCACCCGGTTCGAGGTGGTGACGACCGTGATGCCATGCTCGAAAAGCAGATCGAACAACCGCCCCACGATCATCGCGTCGGTGATGTCGGTGATCTGCATCTCATCGAAACACAGCAACCGCAGGTCCGTGGCGATCTGCGCGGCGACCTGCCTGAGCGCATCCTGTTCGCCCTTCTGCCGCACCTTGTGCAGATCGGCGTGAACCTCTTGCATGAACGCATGGAAATGCACCCGCCGCTTTTCCGGAATCGCGACGTTGGAAAAGAAGAAATCCATCAGCATCGACTTGCCGCGCCCGACCCCGCCCCAAAGGTACAGCCCCTTGACCGGCTCTGGCTTTCTGCGGCGCAGCAGAAACCCGCGCTTTTCGGCGGCGGAACTTTCCAGCCCGCGCCGGACCCGTTCCAGAGGGTCGAGCACGGCCATCTGGCCGGGGTCGCCGTGCAGCGCCCCCTCTGTCACCAGGCGGTCATATTTCTGTCGCAGCGTATCATACATCGCGCCCACCCATAAAACGCCACGCCAGATATGAAAAGATGGCGCAGCCAATACGTTATCCGGATTGACGCGGTATGCTGGCGGGTTAACCCTGTCGCGACACAGGGAAGACAGAATGAGCACAGCGCGCACACCACTTGTCACACCGGTTCTGGTGGCCGGATGCATCATCATCATGGCAAGCTTCGCCATCCGCGCCAGCTTTGGTGTCTTTCAGATTCCGATCGCCACGGAATTCGGCTGGGCCAGGCAGGAGTTTTCCTTCGCGATTGCCATCCAGAACCTCGCCTGGGGGATCGGGCAGCCATTGTTCAGCGCCATGGCCGAGAAATTCGGAGACCGCAAGGCGATCATTCTGGGCGCCCTGACCTATGCGGCAGGTCTGGTGCTGTCGTCCTATGCCGTCACCCCCGGGCAGCACCAGTTGCTGGAAATTCTCGTGGGATTCGGCGTGGCCGGCACTGGGTTTGGCGTGATCCTTGCGGTCGTGGGCCGCGCGGCGAGCGATGAAAACCGCTCGCTCGCGCTTGGCATCGCCACTGCGGCCGGGTCTGCCGGGCAGGTGTTCGGCGCCCCCACCGCGGAATGGCTTCTGGGCATGATGGGGTGGCAGCAGGTGTTCCTGATCTTCGCCGCCGTGATCCTGTGTTCGCTGCTGGCGCTGCCGATGATGCGCGCGCCGCAGACCGCGAGCCGCGCGGAACCGGAAGAAGGCATGGGAGCAATCCTGATGCGTGCCTTCCGCGACCCGTCCTTTACGCTGATCTTCCTGGGCTTTTTCTCGTGCGGCTATCAGCTTGGCTTCATCACCGCCCATTTCCCCGCCTTCGTCACGGAAATGTGCGGCGCGATCGACCCGTCGGGCACCCTGGCCGCGCTTGGTGTTTCCACGACCTCGGCACTGGGGGCGATCTCGATCTCGCTGATCGGTCTGGCGAATATAGCGGGCACCATCACCGCCGGCTGGTTGGGCAAACGCTACACCAAGAAATACCTTCTGGCAGCGATCTATCTGGGCCGCACCATCGCGGCGGGGCTGTTCATCATGCTGCCGATAACGCCCACCTCCGTTCTGGTCTTTTCGGTGTCGATGGGGGCGCTCTGGCTGGCCACGGTACCGCTGACATCGGGGCTCGTCGCGCATATCTACGGGCTTCGCTATATGGGCACGCTCTACGGGATCGTATTCCTGTCGCACCAGATCGGATCGTTCCTGGGGGTATGGCTGGGCGGGCGGCTTTACGACATTTACGGCAACTACACGCTGGTGTGGTGGATCGGCGTCGGCATCGGCGCATTCTCGGCCATCGTCCACCTGCCGGTGCGCGAACGCGTGGCCGGCCCCCGCGCGGCCGTGGCCTGACGTCAGAGCTCGCGAAGAAACTCCTGCACCGCGGCATGGATTTCACCCGGATGCGTCACCGGCAGCGCGTGGGTGGCACCGGGCAGTTCCACCTGCCAGGCGGCGGGGTTGATCTGCGCCAGCCGGCCGACGGCGGTCAGCGGGATGGCGGCATCCTGTTCGCCCCAGATCGCCAGAACCGGAATGCCCTGCTGCGCGATGATCCGGTGTTCGGGCGCCATATCTTCGGTCAGCATGTGGCGCCGGCTTGACAGGACGGCGGGCAGATAGCCGCGAAAGCGCGCCTCGGCCACCTGCCGGGCGCCGAACAACCGGAACAGCCAGTCGCCCAGCACCGGCACCCTGCGGCAGAATTCCGCCCCGCGATCCGGCGTGTGGCCCAGCCCGGCGGGGGCCAGCAGTATGATCCGGTCCACCTTTTCCGGCGCCTCGGCGGCAAAGGCGGCGGCGATGCTGCCGCCCATCGAATAGCCGACCAGCATCAGCCCGTCGCGCAGCCCCTGATCGGCCAGCAATTCGCGCAGCTGCGTCAAGAAGAACGCGCGATCCTGATCGCCCCCGGGCCGGTCCGACAGGCCGCGCCCGTAAAGATCATAGCGCAGAACGCGGTAGCCCATCATGGCGAGGTTGCCCGCCACCGGATCCCAGCCCTGGCACCCCGTGCTCAGCCCGTGGATGCACACCGCGACCGGGCCGCGTGTCGGCCCGTCCCAGCGGTAGTGGGTCACCCCCGAGGCAAGCCGCGCGAACTGCCCAGGCGCATCGGCGCGGGCGGCGTCATCCATGGGCCGACGGCGTCGTTCGGCAAGGGCAGACGCCGCCCAAAGCGCCAGGATCGCAAGCGGCAAAAGCAGCAGCCAGATCACGCGCGCCCCCATTCCTTCAGGATATAACGGCTGGTCATCAGATCCAGATGCGCACCGCCGCCGTTCTTGAAGAGCGTGATTTCCTCCTCCGTGCGGCGGGCAAAACGGCCCGAGGGCAGATCATAGAAATCGGCTATGATGTCATCGCGGGTGATCACCCCCTGCTCCAGCGGTGTCTTCAGCTCGCCGATATGGTTCAGCGTGGTATCGCGGCTGTCAACGAAGATCCTCGCGCGCCTGAGGGCGGTGTCGTCGGCTTCGCGCATATCCGCGCGATAGGCGCCGATCAGGTCGATATGCTGGCCGGGGCGCAGCCATTCGCCCCGGATCAGCGGCGCCTGCGCCATGGTGGCAGAGGTCACGATATCGGCCTGCCGCACCGCCGCCTCCAGATCATCGGTGGTGGCGACATCGGGGAAGGCCGACGCCATCCGGGCCGCCCCGGCGGCATTGCGGTTCCAGACCAGAAACCGCGCGCCCGGAAAGGCGCTGGCATAGGCCTCGTAAAGCGAATGGCCCACCGTGCCCGCACCGATGATCAGGATCACCTTGCTGTTGGGCCGGGCCAGGCGTCTGGCGGCAAGCAGGCTGTCGCCCGCGGTTTTCCACTTCGTCACCAGATGGAAATCGACGATCGCCTCCAGCGTGCCGTCGATGTCGGAAAACAGGCTGACGGCGCCATTGACGGCGGGCCGGTCATGCGCGGGGTTGCCGGGAAACACGGTTGCGGTTTTCACCGCCATGCCCATCCCCTCGATCCAGGCGGAGCGAGACAGCAGCGTGTCGGGATCACGAAGCAGGAAGGTATCGCCGATCCGCGCCCTCGGCAGCTCATGCGCGGCGGCGAGCGCATCGGTCAGCGCGTGCCAGTCCAGCAACGGCTCGCAGGCGTCGAAGGGAATGAATGTGGCGCTCAAGCCGCGGCTTCCTCCGCGCTCAGCAAGCCGGCCTGAACAAGGCGCTCGGCCCAGCCCCGCGGCCCCTCGAACAGATGGGTCTGCCAGCCGCGCGCGGCGGCGGCGGTGATGTTGTCGGCGCGGTCGTCGGTGAACAGCAGCCGGTCGGGCGCGATGCCGCAATCGCGCTCGACCATCTGGTAGATCTTCGGATCGGGCTTGATGACGCCCATATGGCCCGAAATATAGTGCCGGTCGAAATCCTTCAGGAAGGGATAGAAGGGCACCGCATAATCGAAACTGCCGATGCCGAAATTGGTCAGCGCGAAGACGGGCACACCCTTGCCCCGCAGCGCCCGCATCAGATGCAGCGAATGCGGGATCACCGGCTGGGCCAGTTCGATCCATTTGTCACGCCACATGCGGATCTCGTCGCGGAATTCGGGATAGGCTTCGGCGGTTTCATAGATCACGCCGGTGAAATCCTCGCCCCTGTCGACCCGGTCGTTCATGCCGTGCAGATCGACGGCGGCGAACATCGCGCGGCGGCGTTCCTCGCCCACGACGCTGTCGTAATAGCGTTCGGGCTGCCATTCGATCAGCACGTTGCCAATGTCGAAAATCACCGCCTCGGGGGTCATGGCTTCTTCTCCTTCAGCGCGGTCCGCAGCGCGCGCTCCAATGCGTCGAGAAAACGGGAGCGGTCGGCCTTTGTAAAGGCGCGCCCGCCGCCCTGGCGAAAAGGATCGGCCGCGCGCAGATCGGCCATCAGATCGCGCGTGGCCAGCAGGTTGCCGATGTTGCCGGGTGTGAACGCCTCGCCGTTGTGACGCAGCACGCGGGCTCCGGCCTCGACGCATTTCGCGGCAAGCGGGATGTCACCGGTGACAACCACGTCGCCCGGACCCGCGCGATCGGCGATCCACATATCGGCCACGTCGGGGCCTTCGGGCACATAAACCATTTCGACCAGCGGGTTGGGCGACGGGCGCAGCCCGCCATTGGCCACCATGAAGACGCGGGCGCCGTGACGGTTGGCCACACGTTCAACCTCGGCCTTCACCGGGCAGGCATCGGCATCAACATAGATCATCGCGCAGCCCCCCGGCCCGGCACGCTCAGCGCGCGAAATCCGATGGCAGCAGGCCCATCGCCCCTGACTTGACGTGCAGGCGCGCGCCCTGCGGCCGTTTTTCAAAGGCCACGATCGAATCGTAGATGTTGATCGACGCGGTGGAGCGGGTGAAATCAGACACCGGCAGATCCTTGCAATAGGTCGCGTGCAGATCGTCGATCCGGTCCTTCACCGTTTCCATGAACGATCCCTCGCGTTTAAGCCCGCCACCCCAGCGCGGCAGATAGCAGGTGTGCAGATCCTCGAGCATATACACCCCGTCCGGCGATATCCTGTCGTAGATCAGGCCGAACGAGGCGTTCAGATGTTCCATCACGTGGCTGCCATCATCCAGAACGATATCGAACTGATAGCGCGACAGCAGGTCATCCAGCACCGCGGGATCATCCTGCGAGCCGATCACCACCTCGATATTCTCGCCCGCGTATTGCTTGCACTCCGGGTTGATGTCGAGGCCGACAATCCGGGTGCCCTCGCCGAAATATTCCTGCCACATGTAAAGCGAACCACCCTTGAACACGCCGATCTCCAGGATGGTCGGGGCGGTTCCGACGAAACGCGCGAAATGCTTTTCGTAAATGTCGAAATAGTGAAGCCACTTGTTGACGACGGGGCCGCCGTTCGACAGGAAAATCTCATGCAGGCTGCGGCGTTTTTTCATGGTCTCTCCCGTTGAAGCGGTCCGATTTCATTCACGAGCTTTGCATGCCGCACCCCCGGCGGAAACCCGCAACCGGCCGATTTCGCCGTTACCGGTAGAGCGCATCGGCGTGGAAGCTCACATGATCCTCCATGAACGAGGACACGAAAAAATAGCTGTGGTCATAGCCCTCGTGCATCCGGAAGGTGCCCGGCTGGCGCACCTCGGCGATGGCGGCGGCCAGCGCCTCTGGCTTCAGCAGGTCGAGAAACTGATCGCTGGCCCCCTGATCGATCAGCACCGGCCCGGCAAACCCGCCTTCCCGCATCAGCAGCGTGGCGTCATGGCGCGCCCAGGCATCGGTATCCGTGCCCAGATAGGCCGTCAGTTGCTTGCGCCCCCAGTCCGACATGCTGGGATGCGCGATCGGCGCGAAGGCCGAGACAGACGCATAGCGCCCCGGATGGTTCATCGCCAGCGTCAGCGCCCCGTGCCCACCCATGGAATGGCCGGTGATCGCCTGCCGCTCTTCATCCAGCGCGAAATTGTTGAACAACAGGCGCGGCAGTTCAGTGGCCACGTAATCCCACATCCGGTAATGCGGCGCCCAAGGCTCTTGAACGGCGTTCACATAGAACCCGGCGCCCTGCCCCAGATCATAGGCATCATCATCCGCCACCCCTTCGCCGCGCGGCGAGGTGTCGGGGAAGGCCAGCGCGATGCCATGTTCGGCCGCCCAGGCCTGGGCGCCGGACTTGGTCATGGCGTTTTCATGGGTGCAGGTCAGCCCCGACAGATACCACAAAAGAGGCACCGGGCCCTCGGCCGCCTCTTCGGGCAGGAACAGCCCGAAGGTCATGTTACATCCGCAAACATCGGAATCGTGGGAATAGACCCCCTGCACACCGTCAAAACAGCGGTTTTCGGAAACGGTTTCGAACATCTTGCCCTCCTGATGCCTGCCCTCAGGAGGTAACGTGCCTGCGCGGATGGGGCAAGGCTCAGAACCGCCGCGGGCGCGGCTAGCCGCTGCCGATCAGCACCCCGGCGGCAAATACGAGCGCCCCGCCCAGCACAACCTGAAACGCGGCGCGGAAGAATGGCGTGTCCATGTATTTCTTCTGGATCCAGGCAATCGCCCACAGCTCGACGAACACGACGATCATGGAAATGATCGTCGCCGTCCAGAAATGCGGGATAAGATAGGGCAGCGCATGGCCCAGCCCGCCAACAGCGGTCATCACCCCCGAGGCGATGCCCCGCTTCAAGGGCGACCCGCGCCCGGAAATCGCCCCGTCATCCGACGCCGCCTCGGTAAAGCCCATCGAGATGCCCGCGCCGACCGACGCGGCCAGCCCGACGATAAAGGTGGTCCAGGTATCCTGCGTTGCGAATGCGGTGGCGAAGATCGGCGCTAGGGTCGAGACGGAGCCGTCCATCAGCCCCGCCAGCCCGGGCTGAACCCAGGTCAGCACGAATTGCCGGTGGGCGGTGCGGCCTTCCCGGTCACGCGCCTCTTCATCAAGATGCGCTTTCACGGCCCCGCCGGCCAGCGCCGTATGGCCGGCCTCGGCCGCGGCCAGATCGCCCAGAAGCTCACGCGTGGCCGAGTCGGTGCTTTGCGCGGCGGCGCGAAGGTAGAACTGTTCGGCGTCACGCTCCATCATCTCGGCCTCTTCCCGGATCCGCTCCAGGCCAAGGTTCTGTGTCAGCCAGACCGGACGGCGGGCATAAAAGCCCGACACATGCTCGCGCCGGATCAGCGGAATGGTCGAGCCGAAACGCCGTTCATGAACGGAAATGAGGCGGCGGCGATGCGCGTCTTCCTCTTTGGCCATATCCTCGAACACCATGGCCGTGTCGGGAAACTCTTCGCGCAACTGCTCGGCATAGGTCCGGTAGATGCTGGCATCGTCTTCTTCCGATGCAATCGCCAGGGCGAGGATTTCCTGATCGCTGAGATCCGAAAAGCGCCGCCTCTGCGTGAAACCGGGAATCATGCTGCCATCCAAATTGTTAGAACAATTCTAAGATATTGAAACACCGCAGCGCCGCAATGCGAAAAATTGTCCGCCGGCTGTGGGCTCGACGGGCAGCTTGCCGGAACTGAACAGCTCGGTTTAAGGTTGTATGCACGAAAGGACGACAGCATGAGCGCCATCGACGGTGAGATCAAGAAAGGCCGCAAGTTCGAACAGGTTCTGGAAGGCGCGCGGGATGTCTTTCTGAACGACGGGTTCGAAGGCGCGAGCGTTGATGACATCGCCCGCGCGGCGCGGGTTTCCAAGGCGACACTCTACAGCTATTTCCCGGACAAGCGCCTTTTGTTCCTGGAAGTGGCCAAAACCGAATGCAACCGCCAGGCAGAGCGCGCCCTGTCGGCGATCGACCCCTCGGCGCCCGTGGCCGATGTTCTGCGCGCCACCGCCGACCATCTGGTGAGCTTTTCGCTGTCCGAGTTCGGGCAGAACGTGTTCCGCATCTGCGTGGCGGAAAGTGACCGATTCCCCGAACTCGGCCGTGCCTTCTACGATTCGGGTCCGGCCCATGTGCACAGCCATATCACGGCCTTTCTGGCACAGGCGGTCGCGCGCGGTGATCTTGTGATCGAGGATATCCCGCTGGCCGCCGATCAGTTCAGCGAGCTGTGCAAGGCCGATCTGTTCCTGCGAATGGTATTCGGCATGAACCGGCGCTTCACCAGCGAAGAAATCAACCGGGTCATCGACGGCGCCGTGGCCACCTTCATGGCGCGCTACGGCGCCTGATCCCACAGGGGCACCGACAGACGAAAAGACCCCCGCCATTGCTGGCAGGGGTCTCTCCGTCGAAATAGGCCCCGACGGTGCAGACTGGGTGGGGGCTGATACTCCGCACCGCCGGGGTAGCTCTCTCGCTACAGCTTCGTTGTCGCCGCCAAACCGGGCAGCGAATGGGTCGGCGCGCGGAAAAGCAAAGGTGATTTCCGGGCAAAACAGGGGCAATGCTTGATTTGCGGCGCAAACGGGTCCAGTTTTTGCACATGACAATTCAGACGCCCACGCCCTTTCCCGCCCCCCGCGCACCGGAACAGGTGAGCTTTGACCGGCAGGAGCTTGGGATGATCCTGTCGCTCTACGGGCGTATGGTGGCCGCTGGCGAATGGCGTGACTACGGCATTTCCTGCCTGCGCGAGGTTGCCGTGTTCTCTGTGTTTCGGCGCACCGCGGAACACCCGCTGTACCGTATCGAAAAGCGGCCCAAGCTGCGCGGACGGCAGGGAATGTATGCCGTGATCGGGATGGACGGGCAGATTCTGAAACGCGGGCACGATTTGAAAACGGTCCTGCGCGGGCTCGAGAAAAAGCTGATCCGCGCGGTGGACTAAAGCCGCCGCCGCGAGGTGACCGCGCCATCGCCCTGCGCCGCGATGCGGGCGATTGCCTCGGCGATCGGCTCATAGGCCACCGCCATGTGATGCGCGTTGGCATGGATCAGGGTTTCACCGTCAACCGCCATCGCCACATGGCCCTTCCAGAAATACAGATCGCCGCGCCGGGGCGGCGTGCCATCATCCAGCGGCTGGCCCAGAGCGGCCTCTTGCAGATCGGTATCGCCGGGGCAGGCCAACCCGGAAAACAGCAGCGCGGCCTGGATCAGACCCGAGCAATCCATGCCCCAGATCGAATTGCCGCCCCACAGATAGGGCGCGCCGAAATGCAGCTGGGCGATGGTCGCCGCGTCCTGAAACGGGCGGTTGAGCGGGCGCAGATGCGGCTTGGGGATGAAATACCCCTCTTCGGTCTCGAAAAACCCCCCGGCCCCCGAAACGACGCGAAACCGCGATCCGAAGGACAGCGGCATGATCTCCAGCCGCTTCATATCCGGCGCCGGATAGGCATGGGTGGCGGGCGTGCAGACGAAATGGGTGCTGTCGATCGCATCGCACAGATCCGCCGCGCGCAGATAGCCCACGTAGCCATCCTTCTGCGCCATGCCAAAGGCGAAGCCCCCGACGATCTCCAGCACCCGGAAGTGCTCGCCCGGCAAAAGCTGCCGGTCGCGGTGGCCGCATTCGGGCGCCGACCAGAGCGTGCTCAGCGGCACGCCGCCGATCTGGCGGATCTCTCCGGCGGCATAGCGCTCCGCCTGGATCTGCCCCTCCAGCTCGGCGGCGGCGACGCGGGCATTGGCCGGGATCAGGCGGCGGTCACTCATAGCGCCAGAAGCTCCGGCAGCGCCTCGAGGATCGCGCGGGCGCCCATGCCGACGCCACCCTTGGGCCGGGCCGGGGCCGCCGTGGGCTGCCAGCCGTAAATGTCGAAATGCAGATAGGCGGGGGCGGCGCTCACGAACCGGCGCAGGAACAGCGCGGCGGTGATCGAGCCGGCGAATCCCCCCTTGGGGGCATTGTCCAGATCGGCGATGCCCGGTTCGATCATAGCCTCATAGGGCGCGTGCAGCGGCATGCGCCAGACCGGATCTGCCACCGCCGCCGCAGCGCGGGCAATCGCATCCGCCGCATCATCCGACCCTGTGTAAAAGGGCGCGATATCGGGCCCGACCGCGACCCGCGCCGCGCCGGTCAGCGTCGCCATCGAGATGATGCAATCGCTCTGCTCCTCATCGGCCAGGGCCAGCGCGTCGGCCAGCACCAGCCGCCCCTCGGCATCGGTATTGTTGATTTCGACAGTCAGCCCCTTGCGCGAGGTCAGGATATCCTGCGGCCGGAACGACGCGCCCGAAACGGAATTCTCGACCGCCGGGATCAGCACCCGCAGCCGCAGCGGCAACCCCAGCGCCATGATCATATGCGCAAGGCCCAGAACGGTGGCCGCGCCGCCCATGTCCTTTTTCATCAGACCCATGGAAGAGGCCGGTTTCAGGTTCAGCCCGCCGGTATCGAAACACACGCCCTTGCCCACCAGCGTCAGGCGCGGGCCGGCATCGCCCCAGCGCATGTCCAGCAGGCGCGGCGCCTGCGCGGCGGCGCGGCCCACGGCGTGGATCATCGGGAAATTCTGCGCCAGAAGCGCGTCGCCGCGCACCGCGCCGACCTCGGCCCCGTGCTGCGCGGCCAGTGCGAACACCGCATCCTCCAGCGCCTCGGGGCCCATGTCGGCGGCGGGCGTATTGATCAGATCACGGGTCAGAACCTCGCCGGCCGCGATCGCCTCCAGCCGTGCCGCATCCACGCCCGCCGGCGCCTTCAGCGCGGCTGTGGCGCCGCTTTGCGCGCGATAGCGATCGAAGGCATAGCCCGACAGCAACCAGCCCAGCGCCTCTTCGGCCCGCGTATCGTCGGGCAGGTCGCAGCGCAGGTGATAGGTACCTTCGGGCAGAGCGGCGGCGGCGGCGGCAAGGTGGAACCGCCCGCGCGCACGGGCCGCAGGCGTGCCATAGCCCGCCACCGCCCCGGCAATCGCCCCGTCTTCGCCCGGCAACAGCCGCAACTCGCCAAGGCCGGCGCGGAAACCCGTCTGCTCCAGCCACTTGGCATGGGCGGCGGGCAGGGCCGCGCGAAACGCCTCCTGCCCGTCCTCCGCCACCACATGAACGGGGATCGAGGGCGCGGTGGGCGGGGCAAAGGTCGGCGGCATGGCACGCTCCGGTTTGGGAAACATGGCGCCAGACTAGCCGGATTGGCCCCGCCCGCAAGACCGGATCAGCCCGACATGTCCTGCAGATCCCACACCATTTTCAGCGATCGCCCGGCGACCCGTTCCAGCCGGGCGACCGTCGCCGCCTGGGCCACCTTGTCGCCTGCCCCCGCGGCCTCGCCGACATCGGCCGCAACGCGCGACAGGCTGGACAGGCCCAGCGGATCGGCGATGTCGCAGATCCGGTGCGCCCCCTGCACAAGGCCCGAACTGCGCCCGGCGCGCAGATAGCCCTTCATCCGCTCCAGCGTCACCGCCAGATCTTCCATCGCCCGCGCCACCGCGGCCTGCGCCCGCGCCTCGCCCAGTTCCACGTAAAGCAGCGCGAGCCGTTCCGGATCCATCCGTAAAGGTTCTTCCTGCCACAACATCACCACACCCGCCAATGCACACCCTCCGCGCTAACCCTGCCCCCACGGCCCGGACAGGTTGCGCCAGCGTCCTGAAAAAAGGGTTGCGCCCACGAGCAGAAATCGCTCGAATTTCCCTCAAATGCGCCCTAGAGAAAGAGTCATGACGAACGATACATCCGATATGAAAATCGCCCGCCCCCTGCCTTCTTATCTGATCCAGCGCTATCAGGGCTGGAAGGCAACCTCCTATGCCGAAAACAAGGTCTGGTACCGCCGTCTGGCCGAAGAGGGCCAGCGTCCGCGCGCCATGGTCATTTCCTGCTGCGACAGCCGAGTGCATGTCACCTCGATCTTCGGGGCCGATCAGGGCGAATTCTTCATCCATCGCAATATCGCCAATCTGGTCCCCCCCTACGAGCCCGACGGGGATCATCACGGCACGTCTGCCGCGGTCGAATATGCCGTGCGCGTGCTGAAGGTCACCAATCTGGTGGTGATGGGCCATTCGAACTGCGGCGGGGTGCAGGGCTGCCACGACATGTGCGCGGGCAATGCGCCGGAGCTTGAGGAAAAGACCAGCTTCATCGGCCGCTGGATGGACATTCTGCGCCCCGGATACGAGGCGGTAAAAGGCATCGCCGACCCGGCCGAGCAGATGCGCGCGCTGGAGAATCAGGCGATCATGACCTCGCTGAAAAACCTGATGACCTTCCCGTTTGTCAGAGACGCGATCGAGGCCGATCAGTTGAGCCTGCATGGCGTCTGGCACGATATCGGCGGCGGCGGGCTGTTCTACTACGCGCCCGACAAGGACGAATTCGTACCGGTCTGACATGAAAAAGGCGGCCTCGGGGGGCCGCCTTTCGAGATCTTCACTCATTGCGAACGGCGGGATCAGCCCTTCTTCAGACAGCGCTGGCCCAGAACCTCGGCGATCTGAACCGCGTTCAGCGCGGCGCCCTTGCGCAGGTTGTCGCTGACGCACCACAGGTTCAGCCCGTTGTCGATGGTGCTGTCCTGGCGGATCCGGCTGATGAACGTCGCGAAATCGCCCACGCATTCGACCGGGGTGATATAGCCGCCATCCTCGCGCTTATCGACGACCATCACGCCGGGCGCCTCGCGCAGGATGTCGCGCGCCTCGTCTTCGTCCAGGAAATCCTCGAACTCGATGTTGATCGCTTCGGAGTGTCCGACGAACACCGGCACCCGCACACAGGTTGCAGTGACCAGGATCGACGTGTCGATGATCTTCTTGGTCTCGGCCACCATCTTCCACTCTTCCTTGGTCGAGCCGTCTTCCAGGAAGGTGTCGATATGCGGGATCACGTTGAAGGCGATCTGCTTTGTGAATTTCGAGGGCTCTTTCTCCTGACCCGGCACATACATGCCCTTGGTCTGATCCCACAGCTCGTCCATGCCGTCCTTGCCCGCGCCGGAAACCGACTGATAGGTGGACACCACCACGCGCTTGATCCGGGCGCGGTCATGCAGCGGCTTGAGCGCCACCACCATCTGCGCGGTCGAGCAGTTGGGGTTGGCGATGATGTTCTTGCGGGAATACCCCTCGATCGCGTCGGCGTTCACCTCGGGCACGATCAGCGGCACGGCGGGATCGTAGCGATAGAGCGAGCTGTTGTCGATCACGACACAGCCCGCCTTGGCCGCCCTGGGCGCATAGATCTTGGTGGCGTCGGAACCGATGGCAAACAGCGCGATATCCCAGCCGCTGAAATCGAACGTGTCCAGATCCTTGGTCTTGAGCGTGGTATCGCCAAAGCTGACTTCGGTGCCGAGCGATTTGCGCGACGCAAGCGCCACGATCTCGTCGGTCGGGAACTGGCGCTCGGCCAGGATGTTCAGCATTTCGCGGCCCACGTTACCCGTGGCACCGACAACGGCGACTCTGTAGCCCATATTGGCTCTCCTAAGGTCTTGTGACTCGGCGCGGAGCTTTAGCGCAAACGGATCAGCGGCGAAAGGGGGGGCGCCGCTATTCGCCCGCCCCCGCCTCGCGCAGCTTGCGGCGGATCGCGATCGCATCCACCGTAACGCCCCCGGCCCCGTCAGGCTGTGTCTTGGGGTAATAGACATGGTCGAGATAGGTCATCACCGCACCGCGCAGCGCCGGATCGAAGCTCAGCGCCTCTGGCGCGGCCAGAACCCGCGAAAGCTCCGCCGCATCCCCCACCGGCGTCACCAGCCCGGGAATGGCGAAAAACGCTTCGCCCAGCGTGATCACCGGCTTGTCATGGAAAAACGCCTGCAGCCCGACCGAGGAATTGATGGTGATCACCCCGTCCGACGCTGCCACCTGCGCGAAGGTGTCGGTCTGGTTGTCCACCACGATACGGCCCCCGGCACGGGCCACCGCAGCGGCCAGCGGCTCGGCCAGCGAACTGCGGGCGGAGGGATGCTCCTTGACGCGAATATGCCACCCTTCGGGCAGGGCAGCGGCAGCCGTAGCCAGGGCGCCCAGCATCCTCTCCACGCTGCCGACCCAGCCGGCGAACAGGGTGATCTGGCTGTCGTTGGGCACCTGCAGCGGGCAGAACAGAAACCGGCCCGCCCCCTCGAGCGCCGAACCGTCCCCCTGCCCCACATCGGCGCGGCGCGAGGCGCGCGCGGTCAGGTTCGCGCCAAGCGCGCGCCAGGCGGCGCCCTGCCGGGCCGGATCCTGCGCCATCCAGTTCAGATAGAACGCCGGTTCGCGCGGCAGGCTGTTCTGCCCATTCACCCCCGACGGATCGATGGTGACGCGATCCGGAAACGGCGCAAGCTCGACAAACAGCCGCGCCGCGCCGGCATCACGCGCACCCTCCATGAAAGCCCGGCGCGATCCGGTCAGACCGTTCCAGCAGACGGCGACCCGATCTTTGTGCCGGGTGAAATAGCGCCGCGACCAGTTGTATTGCGCCCAGATCAGGCCGAATTTCAACGCCCTGCCCAGCCCGCCTTTGGGCTGGCGCTTGGCCACGGCCAGCGCCGCCCGCGCGCGCCGGGCACTTTCCGGGAAAGGCCGGAACGACAGGCCGATGAACGGCAGGCGTACACCCCCCCCCGCGGCATCCGCGATGGCGGCGAAGATGCTGTCTTTCTTTCTTGTCCATCCGGCAAGATAGGCGATCATGAAACATGCCCCGGCGATGCGTTCAGCGCGGCCACCCTAGCGGCGGGCCGCGCCGGATTCAAAGAGATCTGGCGGGGAAGATTGGTCGGGCTGAGAGGATTCGAACCTCCGACCCCCTGCTCCCGAAGCAGGTGCGCTACCAGGCTGCGCTACAGCCCGACCGTGACGGGCGAGTTATACCCCCTCGCGCGGTTTGACAAGCCCCCGCGCGCAGTCAGGCTCAAACCGGTTTGCGCCACAGCTTCTGCAATGCGCGGACCCGCGGCAACGGGCCGCTGGCAAAGCGGCTGCGGGTGTTCAGAACCGGCGAGTTCTCGGAGGTCGCGCCGGTGTCTTCGCGGAACACGATGTAGATGCCGCTGCAGATCACGATCGCCGCGCCGATGGCGGTGTTCATGTCCGGATATTCCGAAAAGAACAGCGCCCCGAAGATCACCGCCCAGATGATCTGGGAATATTGCATCGGCGCCACCACCACGGCGCTTCCCGCGCGATAGGCCGTGATCTGCAGAAGCGTCGCCAGGAAAACCAGCAGGGCCATCACCCCGAATCCACCCAGATCGACCAGTTCCACCGGCACATAGACGAAGGGCAGGATACAGGCCATCACCAGGAAATTCGCCACCATCGGATAAAGCAGCAGCACGACGCTGCGCTCTTCGTTGCCGATCTTGCGCACGATGACCGAGCCCAGCGCCGAAAACATCGCCGCCGACAGGGCCGCCAGATGACCGGCGGTCAGGGGGGTGGAGCCCGGCTGCAACACCACCATGACCCCGATCAGCCCCACCACGATGGCCCCGCCGCGACGCCAGCCGACCGTTTCACCCAGAATGGGAATCGCCAGCAACGTGATCATCAGCGGCGCGGCGAAGAGGATTGCATAAGTCTCTGCCAGCGGCAGGGTCGAGAAGGCATAGAAGACGGAAAGCGAACCGATCACCGCCGATGCGGTGCGCAGCGCTGTCCACCACGGGCGGCGCGGCTGCAGGTTGCCGTCGGTCCGGTCGCGGATCAGCATGATTGTGACGATGGGAAACCCGAACAGGACCGAAAAGAACACGATCTGGAACGCCGAATATTGCGCGCCCAGCAGCTTTACGATCACGTCGTGGCTGGAAAATACGGCAAATGCCAGAAGTGAGACAAGTGCACCACGGGTGTTCGACGGGTTTGCGGCTGGCATGGGCATTCCTGTTTTTTGCCTGTAACACGGTAGGCGGAAACGCAAACGGCGCAAGGCGGCCACCCTGCACCGTGCGTGAAAATACGCGCCGCGGCGCAGAAAGTTCCGCGCCGCCGGCGATTTGCCCGCTCTGACCTACAAAGAGGCGTCCAGCGCCGCGATCACCGCATCGCCCATGTCCGACGTGCTGGCGGGGGCGGTATCGCCGGCCTGCATCAGGTCGGCGGTGCGCACGCCATCGGCCAGCACCATTTCCACCGCCCGCTCCAGCCGCGTCGCCTCTTCGCCCTGATCGAAGGAATAGCGCAGCGCCATGGCGAAGCTCAGGATACAGGCACAGGGGTTGGCCTTGCCCTGGCCGGCAATGTCGGGGGCCGAGCCATGCACCGGCTCGTAGAGCGCCTTGGGGCGGCCGTTCGCCATCGGCGCGCCGAGGCTGGCAGAGGGCAGCATCCCCAGGCTGCCGGTCAGCATCGCGGCGGCGTCCGACAGCAGATCGCCGAACAGGTTATCGGTGACGATCACGTCAAACTGCTTGGGCGCGCGGACAAGCTGCATCGCGCCGGCGTCGGCATACATGTGGCTCAACTCGACATCGGGGTATTCCGCGTCATGCACCTCCTGCACCACGTCGCGCCACAGGATGCCGCTTTCCATCACATTGGCCTTTTCCATCGAGCAGACCTTGTTGCCACGCTTGCGGGCCAGCTCGAACGCCGACCGCGCCACCCGCGCGATCTCGCTCTCGGTGTAGCGCTGGGTGTTGATGCCCACACGCTCGTTGCCTTCCTTGATGATCCCGCGCGGCTCGCCGAAATAGATACCGCTGGTCAGCTCGCGCACGATCATGATGTCGAGCCCGGCGACGATGTCCTTTTTCAGCGAAGAGAAATCGGCCAGCGCGTCGAAACACTGCGCCGGGCGCAGGTTGGCGTAAAGGTCCATCTCCTTACGCAGGCGCAGCAGCCCGCGCTCGGGCTTCACGCTGAAATCAAGACTGTCGTACTTCGGGCCGCCCACGGCCCCCAGAAGCACCGCGTCGGCCTCTTGCGCCTTCGCCATCGTCTCGTCGGTCAGGGGGGTGCCGTGCACGTCATAGGCGGCGCCGCCCACAAGATCCTCGCTGACATCAAACTTCAGGCCGCGCCGCGCGTCGAACCAGCCGATGATCTTGCGCACCTCGGCCATGACTTCGGGGCCGATACCATCACCGGGCAGGATGAGAAGGGAAGGGTTGCTCATCGTCTTGTTTTCCTCACTTCAAGGGGTTGCCATCGCCTATCGGGTTGGTCAGGAGGGGTCAAGACGGATGGGCCGCGCGCCCGCCTCAGCCCCCCGGCGCCAGATCGACCCAGACAAGACGGTGGCGCGAGGCGGCAAGCGCCGCTTCATGCCCTTCCGCGCCCGGCGCGGGCCAGAACACACCCGCCCCCGCAACCGTCAGATCCGCCGAGGGCAGCACATAATCGACCCGCAGATTGCCCGGCCCGGCGTCGTCCCAGTCGGCGGTGTCCAGCGCCGGGTCGCCCTGATGCGCGGCATTCGCCGCCGCCGCACCGCCGGCACTGCGCGGTACCGGGTCCTGCAGACGCGGATCAGACAGAAAAGCGGCCATCGCCGCGCTCCGCCCGTCGCCATCGGCCGGGTCAAGATTGGCATCGCCCAACACGACGAACCCGCGCCCCGGCGGGGGGGCGCCGGGCAGCGCGCCATCCAGATACCGCGCCCAGAGGCGCAGCTCGTCGCGATTGCGCAGGCCGTTGCGGTCTTCCGGCCCGTCAAAGACCGGCGGCGTGGCGTGAAACGCCAGCAGATGCAGGGTCCGTTCACCAACCCGCACCGGCACGTCCCAGTGCCCGACCGACGAGAGGCGTTGAACCGCGTAGAGCGCCGCGCCGGGAAACAGCGTGCCGTCTGCCCGCGGCAGTTCCGCCCCCGGCAGATCGGCCCAGAGCAACCCCGAGAAATCGCGCACGCCACCCGTTTCGACCGGATAGCGCGACAGCACCGCCATGCCCCCCTGCCCCGGATAGCGGCCAAAACCCTGGGCATCGCGCGCGCCGTCGGTGCGTCCATCGCCGTCATGATCCAATCCGGTGCGCTGCCCGGAATTGGGCCGCAGCGCAAAGCGGAACGGATAATCGGCCCCGGCGCGGGACAGGGCGCCCGCCAGTGCCGCCAGCGTGACCCCGCCATGATCATAGTCGATCCCCTGCAACAGCACGATATCAGGGTCCGTCCGCACGATAACCTGCAGCACGGCTGAAACCTGTTCGTCCTTGCCCGACAGGATATCGCGCAGCAACAGGCCCGGCCCCTTGCGTGACAATTCGGTGTTGTAGGTGGCAATCCGCAACGGCTCTGCCCACAAGGGCACGGCCAGAAGACAGGCGATCAGGCCGGCTGCAAGGCGGGCTCTTGCTCCTGACCTTCGAGATCGGCCCGGCGGCGCTGTTCGCGGATCAGCTGCACGATCCGCTGCAGGGCAATGCCGCGCATGAAGAGGCTGGCGGGAAGAAGGGCCCATGCAGACACCGTCCAGATCAGGGTTTGATGGTTTTCCAGTGTGACCGGCTCGAAAAAGATCGAATAGGCCGTGACAAGCGCCGGAAAGAGAAACGGCATGAGAAAGCCCAAGGCAACATTGAAACGGGCGTCGCGGGTCAGGCGGGCCACCACATCGCCGCCGGCGGTCGGATCGAAGGTGGGCAGGTTGACCCAGACATTGAACGATCCGCTGCGGACGGGCCAGCGATTGATGCGAATGACGATCCACAGGATCGCCAGCGCCATGATCGAGATGAGATAGGCCATCCCCGCCGCCATGCGGACCAGCATCAGATGGGCCGGGTCGGCCCCTTCGGGCAGCATCATCACGATCAGCCGCACCGGGCTGTAGGGGAAATCGAGCACATGGCCGATCAGATAGCCGATGGCGCGCACGAATTCCGTCAGCGTTGTCTGTTCGGTCTGGCCGCGGCAGATCAGCGACAGCAGCGCGACAGTCACGAACATCGACAAGAAACGCACCCGGTTGAAGGGCGGCGCATCGCGGAACTCGACGATACCGGGATAGGTGGCGGAATATTCGAACAGCGTCAGCGCCCCGGCGAAAATGGCGACGAGTGCGACGATCTGGGCCGCGTCGGAGGAAACCGAAGGCAATACGAGAGAGGGCGTCGCGATGAATAACACCACGGCGAATGCACGCGCAACGGCCCCTGCCCATTGTCCGATCACTGCTCTCGTTCCCCAACCTGGCCAGACCCGGTACGATGCCGCGCCCTTGTTCCGTGTGGTCCCCGCACATTGTGGCGGGCTGCCTCAAATTTGCCCAATTTTTGCCTACTTTCACTGAAGTCAGCAAGACATTGTTAATATTAACGAATCTTTTCTGGCAATTTCGTGGAGAAACTGTCGCAGCTTTGCATCATTTCACGAAATGAAAAGGGCCGCCATAGATGGCGACCCAAGATGTTGTATATGCGCCGATTTCAGACCCAAGGCCGCTGGGTTTGCATTGTGGCCTCGAAGCTTTCGATCGCGGCCGCCTTTTCCAAGGTCAGACCGATATCGTCCAGTCCGTTCATAAGGCAATGCCTGCGGAACGGATCCACGTCGAAGGTGAAAACCTCTCCGTCCGAGGTGGTGATGGTCTGCGCGTCCAGATCGACCGTCATCCGGGCATTCTCGCCCTTCTCGGCGTCCTTCATCAGGATATCGACCTGCTCCTGCGGCAGCGCGATCGGCAGAATGCCGTTCTTGAAACAGTTGTTGTAGAAGATATCGGCGAAACTGGTCGCGATGACGCAGCGGATGCCGAAATCAAGCAAGGCCCAGGGCGCGTGTTCGCGGCTGGAACCGCAGCCGAAATTATCGCCACTCACCAGGATTTCCGCGTTGCGATAGGCGGGTTTGTTCAGCACGAAATCGGGGATTTCGTTGCGGTCGTCGTCATAGCGCATTTCGTCGAACAGATTCACACCGAGCCCGGTGCGCTTGATCGTTTTCAGAAACTGCTTGGGGATCAGCATGTCGGTATCGACATTGATCAGCGGCAGGGGCGCGGCAACGCCGGTGAGTTTTTCGAACTTGTCCATTTTGTCTCCGTTTCTGCGGCGGGCATCGGCCCGTGCCGCATCGGGTCATTCACAATTTTCGGGCGATCAGGCCGAAGGCGATAAAGCCCAGCCCGTCAGCGATCAGGTCAATCCCAAGCAGGATACCCAAAAGCTGGGTTCCCGCCGCCTGGACATCCGAGAAGATCAGCACACCGATCAGAAAGGTCACCGCGCCGGAAAGCAGCAGCAGCCAGAAAACCGGTGTGTCTCTCATCATCCAGGCCAGGAACAGCCGGAAGATCCCCATCACCAGAAGCAGGATACCGAGAACAAGCGTCAGAGAGATCGCCCCCGCCACCGGGTTGAAGAGCAGCGAGATGCCCAGCAGCAAGGCAAGCAGCCCGACAAGCCCGGTCCAGACCCGCCCGTCACCCGCGTCGGAGCGAAACGCGACAAGCAGCTGCACGATGCCGCTCAGCACGAACAGCGCGCCCACCAGGATATCCACGGCAAGCGTTGCCGCGAAAGGGTTTGCGAGGGCGAGAACGCCGCCCGCGATGAGCAGAATGCCGAAAAGCAGCCAAATGAGCCAGATCTTCATCAGAGTATCCAATTTCCGCGATTGAGATTCCGTGACAGCTTACATCACTTCCCGCACATCGGTCAGGTGTCCCGTGATCGCCGCTGCCGCCGCCATGGCGGGGCTCAGCAGATGGGTCCGGCCGCCGCGGCCCTGCCGCCCTTCGAAGTTGCGGTTGGACGTGGCCGCGCAGCGCTCGCCCGGCTGCAACTGATCGGGGTTCATCGCCAGGCACATCGAACAGCCCGCAAGGCGCCATTCGAAGCCCGCGTCGATGAAGATCTGCGCCAGACCCTCTTCCTCGGCCTGCGCGCGCACAAGACCCGAGCCGGGCACGACCATCGCGCGCATCCCGTCCTTGATCTTCTTGCCCTTCAGGATCGCGGCCGCGGCGCGCAGATCCTCGATCCGGCCATTGGTGCAGGACCCGATGAACACGGTGTCGATCTTGATATCGGTCAGCGGCATGCCGGGGGTCAGGCCCATGTATTCGAGCGAACGCTTGGCCGCCTCGACCTTGCCGCCGGTGAAATCCTCTGGCGCGGGCACGGTTCCGGAGATCGGCAGAACATCCTCGGGCGAGGTGCCCCAGGTGACGACCGGCGCGATATCCTCGCCCCTGATCGTGAGCACCTTGTCGAAATGCGCGCCTTCGTCGGTGTAGAGCGTCTTCCACCAGGCCAGCGCGGCCTCCCACTGGGCGCCTTTCGGCGCATGCGGGCGGCCCTTCACGTATTCGAAGGTCTTTTCGTCGGGCGCGATCAGGCCGGCGCGGGCGCCGCCCTCGATCGCCATGTTGCACACGGTCATGCGGCCTTCCATCGAAAGGTCACGGATCGCCTCGCCGCAATACTCGATGACATAGCCGGTGCCGCCGGCGGTGCCGGTTTCACCGATCACCGCCAGGGTGATATCCTTGGCGGTGACACCGGGGCGCAGCTTGCCGGTGATCTCGACCTTCATGTTCTTCGATTTCTTCTGGATCAGCGTCTGGGTGGCCAGCACATGCTCCACCTCTGACGTGCCGATGCCATGGGCCAGCGCGCCGAACGCGCCATGGGTGGCGGTGTGGCTGTCGCCGCAGACCACGGTCATGCCCGGCAAGGTCCAGCCCTGTTCGGGGCCGACGATATGCACGATGCCCTGGCGCACGTCATCCACGGGGTAATAGTTGATGCCGAAATCCTTGGCGTTCTTGTCGAGCGCCTCGACCTGAATGCGGCTTTCGGGGTTGGAGATGCCGTTCACACGGTCCAGCGTGGTGGGCACGTTGTGATCGGGCACGGCGATCGTCTTGTCCGGCGCGTGCACCGTGCGGCCCGCCATCCGCAGACCTTCAAAGGCCTGCGGGCTGGTCACTTCGTGCACCAGATGGCGGTCGATATACAGAAGGCAAGTGCCATCCTCGGCCTCATGGGCCAGATGGGCATCCCAGATTTTGTCATAGAGTGTCTTCGGGGCGGTCATGATGGTCCTCTCCCGCGGAATTTGTCAGTGATCAGTGAAAACGGAAACGGGTGCCGGCCTCATAGGCCCGCACGCACCGTCAGCGTCGCACCGAAGAACCGCCAGGGCAGCCGCGCGCGATCGTCCATATCGAAAATCCGTTTCATGAGCGCTCAGATACTCCTTCGGCCCGAGTCTATCAAGGGCGCACACTTGCCGCGCTGTTTGCGCCGGTGCATGTTACGTTTCCGGGCCGATGGATTTGGGGACGTATACGGTATCACAGATGGATCAGTTGGAGTCCCTCTTCTCTCAGGCCCGGAATTTCGGGCTAAGCCTGACAACGCCCGGCTGGCGGCTCTATCAGATCGGCATCATCCTTGGCCTGTTCCTTGTGGCCCAGATTGCCACCTGGGTTCTCGGCCCCCGCCTGCGCGACAGGATGCGCACGCTCGAGGGCTGGCCGAAATGGCGCCTGCGCACGCTGCTGGTGCTGCACAAACGGCTGCGGCTGATCCTCTTCGTCGCGCTGGCCTGGTGCACCGTGTGGTTCATGCGCGAGGTCACCTGGCCCTCGCGCAGCTATCTGATCGGGCTCGCGGCAACGCTTGCCACCGCCTGGCTGTTCGTCGGCCTTGCCGCGCGGCTGGTGCGAAACCGCTTTTTGCGCCGGATGGTGACGTGGGGCCTGTGGATCTATGTCACCCTCTATTTCCTCGGCCTGACCGAAGAGGTCGGCAGCTTCCTTGACGGGTTCGCCATCGCCTTTGGCGATTTCCGCCTGTCGGCACTGGCGGTGCTGAAGGCGCTGGTCGTCACCGGAATCCTCTTCACCCTCGCGCGGCTGATCTCGCAGACCACCTCGGCGCGGATCCAGACCAACGAGGATATCTCGCCCTCGATGCGGGTGCTGGCGGTGAAGCTGCTTCAGGTCACGCTCTACGGCGCGGCCTTCTTCATCGGGCTCAAGGCGGTCGGGTTCGACCTGACGGGGCTGGCGGTACTGTCGGGCGCGATCGGCGTCGGGCTTGGCTTCGGCCTGCAGAAAGTCGTGTCGAACCTCGTGTCGGGGGTGATCATCCTCCTCGACAAGTCAATCAAGCCCGGTGACGTCATCAGCCTTGGCGACACGTTCGGCTGGATCAACTCTCTGGGTGCGCGCTACGTGTCGGTGGTGACGCGGGACGGCAAGGAATACCTGATCCCGAACGAGGATCTGATCACCAGCCAGGTGGTCAACTGGTCGCACACCAATGATTTCGTGCGGCTGGATATCTATTTCGGCACCGCCTATTCCGACGACCCCCACAAGGTGCGCGCGATCGCGATCGAGGCCGCGCAAAGCGTGGGCCGGGTTCTGAACTCCCGCCCGCCGGTGTGCCATATCGTGGGCTTCGGCGACAGCTCGGTCGATTACATCCTGCGGTTCTGGATCACCGACCCCACCGGCGGCCTGACCAATGTGCGCGGCGCCGTCTATCTGGCGCTTTGGGACGCGTTCAAGGAGCACGGCATCTCCATCCCCTTCCCGCAGCGCGAGGTGAAGGTGCTGGAGGGCAGCCGCCTGCACACCACCGCCGCGCCCGATTAGACCCGGCCGCCCCGATCCAGATACACCCGCCCGCCGATCGCCCTGCGGTGCAGCCGCTGCGCGAACGCCCCGCTGGCCGCATCCGCCACATCGTCGGTGGCGGCTTCGGCCTCGGGCGTAAACAGCGGCAGCACGCGGCCATCGGCCTGATACCCCACGCCCAGCAGCGACAGGACCGTCGGCGCGATGTCGATCAGCCCGGCCGGCGTCATGTCAACAGCGCCGCGGCGCCCGTCGGGCACGTCGCAGATCAGAACCGTGTTCATCTCATGCCGGTTCAAACCGCCATGCATCCCGCCGCCCAGCGGCACGCCGGCGGTATAGGCGCCCCTGCCGGGCAAGCCGTGGGCGTCCGCGCCCTCGTCCGAGCGCATGACGTAGTAAAGCTCGGGACAGCGTTCATGGGTGTGATGCACCAAAGACATCGGCAGCGCGCCCGGGATGGCACTGGCAAGATCGTCGCGGGCGAACACCATGCCGATATCATCCGATCCCATCAGCCATTGCGCCGCCGCGCCGGGCAGGGCCGGATCATCGCTCAGCATCCGCAGCTCGCCCATGTTGCCACGGGTGATCGCGATGCGGGTGTCCTTGTCAGGCCGGTGATGGGCGGGCAGGCCCGCCGCGTTCATCTGCGCGCCCAGATCGACCTCTTTGGTGGTGCTGATCTGGCCGTGATCCGACATGGCGATGATCGCCGTGCGCGCGCCGCCCGGGCCGGAGCGGATGTGATCCACCAGCATGCCGAACACCGCATCGGCTGCCGCCATCACCGCGCGCGACTGCTCGGAACCGATCTGGCAATAGTGGAACGAGGTATCGGGCTCGGGCAGCCAGACCAGCGACACATCCGGTTGATCCTCTCCCAGCGCCAAGCCTCGGAGCACACGCCCGGCGTAATCAACCACGTCGAATTTCGGCACATCCATCGCCGGCAGACCGCCACACAGCGCAATGCCGCGCGCCACGGCTTCGGGTGTCTGGGTCGCGGCCTCGCCATGCACCGAAAAGGTCCAGTGGCCATTGCGCGCCACATCGTGGTTGATCAGAAACGCCGCCCCGGCCGAACCGCAATGCACCGCCCCCATCCGCTTGCCCTGCGCGGCCAGCGCCTGGCCCAGGCTCTGCGTTGTGACGATCGCGTCCAGCCGTTCGCGCATCAGCGCCAGATGCGCGAAATCCGACGTGTCGATCGGCGCGCCGGGCAACAGGCCGGGCATGTGAAAGGCATTGTTGATGATGCCGTGCCGGCCCGGCCATGCCCCGGTGGCGGTGCTGGTCGTCGCCACCCGCGTGACCGACGGAAAGACCGAACGCGCCTCGCGGAACCACAGGTTTTCCGCCGCGAACGCCTCCAGCCGCGGCATCCTTCCGGCGATCATGTCGGGGCGCAGGCCATCGAAGACGATGATGACGATCTTGTCGGCGGCGCTCATGCCTGAACCTCGTTCACGATCTGGCTGAAACCCTGCGCGGCGCGCAGCGTCTGCGCCTCGGCATGGGCCAGGAAATTGCGCTTGATCTCGATCACCACGCGGGTGCCCTGCCGCACCGGAAGCCGCGCCGCCAGCGCCTCGAAATCGACCGCGCCAAAACCAGCCGGCGCGTGCATGTCGCCCACGCCGAAGAAATGCCGCTCGCCCTCATGAGTCCAGGGAAAGGTGGACGGCAGGCCGGTGCTGTCGGAAAAATGGATATGCCCGATCCACGGGGCCAGCGCGGCGCAGGCGCCGATCATATCGAACCCCCAGAGCACCGCGCCCTGCTGCGCATGGCTGATGTCGAGACAGGCCATCACCGCATCATGGTTCAGCCGGTCAAGCTGTTGCGCAAGCAATCTCGGGTCCAGCGAATAGGAGGTCTCCTCGCCCGCGATCACCCGCCGGTTGGGAGAGATATTCTCATACGCGATCTGCACGCCCAGTGCGGCGGCGCGGTCGGCCACGGGGCCAAGCTGTTCCAGCTCGAACTGGTAAAGCTGCGCCTGGCAATCCACCCAATCCTTCGGATGCACCCGGCCGGGATGGATGACGACGGCTTTCGCGCCGACCTCCGCCGCGAGTTCCAGCGATACGATCGCGGCGCGCTGCATCAGCCCCGCGTGATCCTCGTCCATCAGGTTGATGGCGATGGGCGCGTGCATGGAATAGGCCAGATCATGCGCCGCCATGATCTGCCGCAGCGCCGCCACCCGGTCGGGGATCAGACGGCAGGCGATGACGGCGTCAAGCCCGACAGCGGTGATTTCGGCCCCGGTACAGCCGATCTCCTCCATATGCGCCAGGCGCGCGGGGAGGCGCGTCAGATCGCCCTCGGCCCCGCCGGTGTTGAAGCCTGTTGCGATGATACGGTCTGTCATGCTCTGTTCTCCAGGGTCAGTTTTCCAGCGACGGGTCCAGCCGCGCGCGCAGCCAGTCGCCCAGCACCGACATCGACAGCGTGGTGAAAAAGATCACCGCGCCGGGAATGACGGCCAGCCACCAGGCGTTGATCAGGTAATCCCGCCCCTCGCCCAGCATCTGCCCCAGCGAGGTCATCGGCGGGCGGATGCCAAGGCCCAGAAAGCTGAGCGAGGTCTCGAACAGGATGGTGTTGGGAAAGTTGATGGTGAGCTGCACCAGAAGCGGCCCCGAGATATTGGGCAGCACATGGCGCAGATAGATCCAGCGCGGCTTCGCCCCCAGCCCGCGCACCGCCAGCGCATAGCCCTGTTCGCGCGCGCCAAGCACGAGGCCACGGGTGACGCGGGCATAGGCCTCCCACCCGTAAAGCCCCATGATCAGAATGAAGATGAGCATCGAATTGCCCATGAACGCCAGGATCGCCAGCGCGATGATGAACCAGGGCATCGCGGCCTGAAAATCGACCAGCGTCATGATCGCCTCGTCCAGCAAGCCGCCACGGTGCGCGGCGAAAAACCCCAGGGCGATGCCCAGAACCGCCCCGATGCAGGTGCCCAGCAGCGCCAGCAGCATCGAGGTCTGCGCGCCGATCAGCAGCCGTGAAAAGAGATCGCGGCCCAGCTTGTCGGTGCCCAGCGGGTGGCGCCAGTCGGCCCCTTCCAGCGGCAGCGGCGGCGTCATGCGGTTCATCAGGTCGATATGCTCGAACGCATAGGGCTGGATCAGCTGCGCGAAGATCATCACCACAAACATCAGCGCCATGAAACCCATGGCCAGCGCCACCACCAAGGGCACCCCGCCCGGGATCCGCCAGCGCCGCCGGGCGGCAAGGGGCCTGTCAATCACACTCATCGCTGTCTTGCCCCCGCTCCGACCCGGACCCGAGGATCCAGCCAGCCATACACCAGATCGACGATCACGTTGGCGCTGACCATGGTGAAGGCCAGCACGATCATGATGCATTGCACCACCGCCAGATCGCGCGTCGCCACCGCGTTGGTCAGCAGCCGCCCGATACCGGGCCAGGCAAATACGGTTTCGGTGACCACCGCCCAGCCCAGCATCTCGCCCACCTTCAGCCCCAGGATCGTGACCACGGGCACAGAGGCATTGGGCAGCGCGTGCAGACCCACCCGGCGCGCCGGCCCGGCACCCTTGGAGCGGGCCGTGCGCATATAGGGCTTCGACAGCACGTCGATCATCGAAGATCGTGTGTAGCGCGCGATCTGGGCGGCGAAACCGGTGCCCAGCGTCAGCGCCGGCATGATCAGATGCCACCATGTGCCCGAGCCGGAAGAGGGCAGCCAGCGCAGTTGCAGCGAAAAGATCAGGATCAACAGGATACCGAGGAAAAAATTGGGCATGGAAAAACCGAACACCGCCAGCCCCATGACCGTGCGGTCAAGCCAGCTGTCGCGGTAGAGGGCCGCCAGCACGCCCAGCGGCACGCCCAGCAACAGCGCGATCGCGATGGCCGTGCCGCCCAGCAGCGCCGTTTTCGGCACCCTGTCGCGGACAAGCTGAAACGCATCCTGATTGTTGCGGAAGGAAATGCCGAAGTCGCCATGCGCAAGGCCCCGCAGATAGCTGACATACTGATCCCACAGCGGCGCATCCAGCCCCCAGAGCGTGCGATAGAAATCACGGGTCGCCTGATCAATGTCATCGGGCAGCAGCACGTCGGTGGGGTCGCCCGAAAGTCGCAGCACGAAGAACACGAACGTCACGACCAGCCACATGGTCAGCACCGCGCGCAGGCTCTTGATTGTCACCCAGCGCATCAGCCGATCTCCTCTGCCCGGTGGCAGGCGGCGCGGCGGCCGCCGAAATCGCGCAGCGCCGGCGGCTCTGTCTTGCATATGTCGGCGGCGAAGGGGCAGCGCGGATGGAACCGGCACCCGGTCGGCGGGCTGGCCGGGTTCGGCGGGTCGCCGATCCGCGCCGCCGTCTCGCGCCGGCGGGCCGGGTCGGGGCGTGGCACCGCATCCAGCAGTGCGCGGGAATAGGGGTGTAGCGGGCCGGCATAAAACGTGCCGCGCGGCGCTTCTTCGACAATCCGCCCCAGATACATCACCGCGATCCGGTCAGAGATATGGCGCACCACGCCAAGATCGTGGCTGACGAAGACATAGGAAAGCCCCCGGTCGCGCTGCAGATCCTCCAGCAGGTTGACGATCTGCGCCTGAATAGACACGTCCAGCGCCGACACAGGCTCGTCCAGCACCAGCAGTTCGGGCCCGAGCGCCAGCGCGCGGGCGATCACCACGCGCTGCAACTGCCCGCCCGACATCTCATGCGGATAGCGCCCGGCCAGCGCACCCGACAGGCCCACGGCGCGCAGCGCATCGGCGGCGGCCTCGGGCGGCAGGCCATGGATGCGCAGCGGCTCTTCGACCTGCGCGCGCACCCGCAGGCGCGGGTCCAGCGCGCCGGCCGCATCCTGATAGACCATCTGCATCCGCCGGCGCAGCCCGCGCCATTGGGCATCCGATACGTTCAGGCTGTCTTCGCCGCCGATCCGAACGCTGCCGCCATCGGCCTCGATCAGGCCCAGCAACAGCTTGGCCAGCGTCGATTTCCCGCAGCCCGATTCCCCGACGATGCCCAGCGTCTCGCCCTGCGCCAGCGTCAGGTCCACCCCCTCCACGGCAAAGAAGCGGCGGGGGCGGCGCAACAGCCCGCCGCGCCGCGACTGATAGGATTTCGTAAGCCCCCGCGCCTGAAGGATCACGCTCATGCCGCCGCCTCCCGCACCGGGTGGTGGCAGGCGACACTGCCGGTCAGGGCCGGATCGGCCTGTTCGCAAAGCCCGCTGCGGTGCGGGCAGCGCGGCGCGAAGGCACAGCCGGGCGGCAGCGCGTCGATCGGCGGGACCACGCCGTCGATGCTGGCCAGCCGGGCGCGGTCGGCATCGGGGCGCGGCAGCGCGTTCAGCAGGCCCGAGGTATAGGGATGGCGCGGCGCGGCAAAGATCGGCCCCACCGCCCGGCTTTCCACCGCACGGCCGGCATACATCACCACCACCCGATCGGCCGATTGCGCCACGAGGCCAAGATCATGGGTGACGAACAGCACCCCCATCCCCAGCGTATCGCGCAGATCGCCGATCAGATCGAGGATCTGCGCCTGAAGCGTCACGTCCAGCGCGGTTGTCGCCTCGTCGGCGATCAGCAGCTTGGGGTCGCCGGCGATGGCCAGCGCGATCATCGCGCGCTGGTTCATGCCGCCGGAAAACTGATGCGGATATTCGCGGGCGCGCCGTTCGGGCGCGGGCAGCCCGACACGGCCCAGCAGGCGCACCGCCTCGGCCCGGCACTCGGCGCGGGTACCGCCCTTGCGCAGGCGTACCGCCTCTGCGATCTGCCAGCCGATGGTGCGCACCGGGTTCAGCCCGCCGGTGGCATCCTGAAACACGCTGGCCATGCCGCTGCGCCGCAACGCGCGGGCCTGGTCTGCCGGCAGCGGCACAAGATCCTGCCCCTGAAACCGGACCTGCCCGGCGCTGACATATCCGCGCCGGGGCAGCAGCCCGCCGATGGCAAGGCAGGTCATCGACTTGCCGCAGCCGGATTCGCCCACCAGCGCAACGGTCTCTCCCGCCTCGACACACAGCGAGACATCGAGCACGGGCCGAACCGCGCCCCCCTTGGGGCGCGCGATCGTCACTTCGATATTTTCAACGGAAAGCAGCATGGTTTTTTTGATGTGGAGGCAGAGGCCGGCGCAATGTGCGCCAGCCTCTGCCCGCCTCAGTTCCCTGCGCCGAACTGAAGGTTGTACGGGCGCAGATCCATGTAGTAGAGGCCGTAAGGCTTCCACCCGATGTCCTTGCGCATCGCATAGGTCTCCAGCGGGTTGTAAAGCATGGTGCCCGGCGCCTCATCCATCCAGATGTCCAGCGCGTCGCGATAGGCCTGCTTGCGCACGTCCCAGTCGGTCGAGGATACCATCACGTCCTGCAGCTCGTTGAACCGGGCCGGCGCGTCCCAGGCGCGGTCGGCATCCTGCTTGTTCTTCTGGATACCGCTGTCCTTGCCCCATTGCGGCACGAAAGAACCCAGCGGGTCGGGCATGCGGTGGGTGTTGGACCAGGGGCGGATATGCACCGGCTGATCGGCATCGGTCACCTGGCTCCAGTTTTCCACCGGCTGCAGGGTCACGTTCAGGCCGACCTCTTTCCACATCTGCTGCATCGCCTGCGCCGCTTCCATCGACAGCAGGTAATAGTTCATCGGCAGCTTGTAGATGATCTCTTCGCCGTCATACCCGGCTTCCTTCAGCAGGGCCTTGGCCTTTTCCGGATCATAGGCGAATTCGGGATAATCCTTGATCCACATCGTATAGGCCGGAAGCTGATGGCCGTTGGGCGTGTAGTTCTTGTTGTCCCACAGCGCCTCGCGCAGCAGCGGGCGGTTGATGGCCAGCGAAAGCGCCTGGCGCACGCGCTTGTCTTCCAGCGGGCCCTTGGTGAAGAAGACCAGCATATGGGTGTTGTCCAGCACGATCTGCTCGACCTTCAGATCGTCATAGCTTTCAATCGTCGCGATCTGATCCGGCGGGATGTTGACCGAAATGTCATATTCGCCCGACACCAGCCCCGCGATCCGGGCAGAGGTTTCCGGCACCTCGACGAATGTCACCGATTTGGCGGTCGGCTTGCCGCCGAAGTAATCGTCATGCGAGACGAGGCGGATGTATTCTCCGTCAACCCATTCGTCCATTTTATACGGGCCCGTGCCGATCGGCTTGCGCGCGAAGGCATCCTTGCCGACGGTCAGGTAGTTCTTGGCGTTTACCACCCAGAACGCGTAGCCGGCCAGCCGCTGTTCCAGCAGCACGTCGGGCTCTTTCGACACGATGCGCACGGTGTATTTGTCTACCGGCTCTACATGGCTGATGGTCAGCATGAAGCGGCGCGCCGCGCCGATCAGCGGGGCATAGCCGTGGCCGCGGCCCGGGTTGAACGAAAACACGATGTCGTCCGATGTCAGCTCGGAGCCATCGTGAAAGGTCACGCCTTCGCGCAGTTTGAGTTCCAGCGTGCGGTCGTCGATGCGCGTCCAGCTTTCGGCCAAGCCCGGCACCAGCTTGGAGGCCGTGCCGGAGCCGTCGGCCAGGAAATCCCGGCGGATCAGGCTGTCGAACATCGAATAGGTGATGCGCACGGCCACATTGCCCATCTCCTCGATCCCTTCGAGGCTGTCGGGCAGGTTGTTCACGGCCACGGTCAGATCGGGCCTCGTGTCTTCCTGGGCGTGGGCGCCGGCCGACACGGCCAGCGACAGCGCAGCGGCTGCAACGCCCTTGAGCAGTTGTTTCAGCATTCGTCGGATCCCTTTGTCTGGATGACAGCGCCGGAGTGGCGGCGCAGCACGTCAAGACAGGTGACCGCCACCCACGACACAGCCGTTAACAAAAGGTGATTTTTTTGAATCGCATTTGTGGGGCTTTCATGACTGTGGATAAGAAAACCGATTGAAAACAGAGGGTTGAAATCCAGCGCGCCCCGAAAGGTGTTTTCTCCGCCGGCGCAGCGCCGCGCCGCGTTCGGGCGCCGCGGGGGAAAACCCGGCCGCAAAGCCCGCTTTCGCGCCGCTCGGCTGCGTTACTGGCCCAGCCCCTCGCGCTGAATGAATTCCATCGACGCGGGAATGCCGGCCTTGTCGCGCAACTCCAGCAGTAACCGTGGCCTGACCTCCAGCTTTTCCAGCGCCCTGAAGATCGAATGCCAGCGGATCTTGCCCTCGCCGATGGCCCAGTGACGGTCCGCATAGCCATC
This sequence comes from Actibacterium sp. EMB200-NS6, assembly GCF_001305615.1. Lineage (GTDB taxonomy): Bacteria > Pseudomonadota > Alphaproteobacteria > Rhodobacterales > Rhodobacteraceae > Actibacterium_A > Actibacterium_A naphthalenivorans. The sequence goes on along the minus strand of NZ_CP010869.1, from coordinate 262,979 downwards.
AGCATCCTGCAGATGCACGTGGTTCAGCATCTCGCCGGCCGATTTCACATAGTAATCCACCGGCGGCGCGCCGTTGCAGGTATGCGCATAAAAGGCGTGGCCCGTGTCGATCGACAGGCGGATCGCGTCGGAATCGAAACTGTTGGCCAGATGCCGGCGGTCGATCGGGTCCACGTCCTCGATATTCTCGATCACCAGAACCACGCCCTGATCCTCCGCCCGTTTCACCACGCCGCCGATGGTCGCGTGGGTGTTTTCGATCAGCGTCGCGCGGGCATCTTCGTTATTGTCGAAATTATTGTGGTCCCAGGTCGTATAGGGTGAATGGATCACCATCTGCGTCGCGCCGACGGCATCACAGACGTCCAGCGCCTGATCCATGCGCTTGGCCACGACGGCGCGCACCTCCGGATCTTTGCTGTGGATGGTGAAGCCCCAGAACGGCCCGTGAATGCCCAGCCGCCCGGTATGGCCGTCAAGCTGCCGCAGGGCCTCGTCGACCAGCGGCTGCCAGTCGCTGTTCAGAACGGCGGCGTCGAAAAAGCTCTGAAGTTCCAGATCGCGCTGCGCCTCCAGCAGCCAGTCGCGATACTGCGCAAGATCGGCAACACCCAATGCGGCGCCGATGGTAGGTACGGACATCTTTGAAACCCTCGAAGTTGAAAATCCCCATCGGCACACAATCGCCCGCCAAGGTAATGGTTGAGCAAAACCCGCGTGACGTCTTTGAAAAGGCTTTGAGCGTTAACTGTAACAGGCGCCGATTTGTGCTGATCCGCGAGAAATGCGAGCCTGTTCAGGCCGAACCAGCCATTTTCCCGCACCGGGGGTCAGCGCAGACCGCTACGCCATCTGCCAATCCGCGGCCCGAAACCTTTCGCATTCGGCCTCTGCGATTGTCATGAATTCGGCCACCAGATGGCTGCGTTCCGCGGCAAGCGAAAACACGACTTCCCTATGCGTGGCCGGGCAGTCGCTCAGCCGGATGCGCGCCACCCCGTCCTGGCGGCCGGTGCAGTAGCGCCACATGAAACCGATGCCAAGGCCGTTGACCACTGCCTCATACACGCCGTCGCGGGTGTCGAGCGTCAGGAACGGCTGCGGCTTCAGCCCGGCCCGGTGAAAGCTGCGGTCCACCACGCGCTGGGTTGATGATCCGCGCGAACGGAAGATCAGCGGATAGCCGATCAGATCGGCGCTGCGCATCGTGCCCGCACTCGGAAAGGCCGGCGCGAGAGGGGCGATCGCCACCACCTCGTTCTCCACCAGAACCGCTTGGGCAAAGCGGCCGTCCTCGGCCACGTCGGGCAGAATGCCGACATCGACAGATCGGGTCAGAACCGCGCGCACGATCTGATCATGCGACCCGCTTTCGATTTTCAGCGTCACCCGCGGATGACGCTTGTGAAAGGCGGCGACAACCGCCATGCCCGGCATCGTGTTGCCCAGCCCGACCGACAGCCGCCCATGCTCCAGCGAGGAATGGCGGGTCAGCAGCCGTTCTGCCTCGTCCCCCTCGATCGAAATGCGCTCGGCCACTTCGGAGAGTTCATGGCACAACGGCGTCGGCACCAGCGCGCCACGTTCGCGCGTGAACAGGCGCACGCCATAACCCGCCTCCAGTTCGCGAATCTGCTGTGACACGGTGGGCTGCGACACCCCCAGTTGCCGCGCCGCGGCGGCGTAGGATCCGGCCTCTGCCACGGTTTTGACCGTTCGCAGGCGGGAAAGGGTCAGTGACATGCGGCGCCTCAAGGCAAACCCTTGTTCGACTCAAAGCCTACCCTTGCCCTGTTACAGCAATGTCACAGCACCGCCACACCCTGAGCATGCAAACGGCCCGATGAAGGCTGTGACGCAAACAACGCGATCCGCAATCATCAGCACATACCTCCGGCCCCGCCGCGAGGCGCCGGAGATCTCATGCCCGTCAGAACAGAGACTATTTCCGCCAAAAACCTGCGAACTACCCGGAACATGTGCGGCGGTGCCCCGGCATGATCATGTTTGCGCTGCGCACGGTTCTGAAAATGGCGATCACCCTGTTCGTGATCATCACGCTTGTCTTTTTCGCCACGCGGCTGTCGGGCAATCCGATCGACATCGTGGTCGGCGAGGGGCTGACCCAGGAAGACCGCGCGGTGCTGACCGCCTATTTCGGGCTCGATGCCCCGGTGTGGGAGCAGTACCTGCGCTATCTGCGCTCGATCCTGGCCGGCGAGTTCGGCATTTCCTTTCTGGAACGCCGCCCGGTGTCGCAGATCGTAGCCGAGCGCATCGGCCCGTCGCTTCAGCTTTTGGCCAGTTCGCTGGCGCTGACGCTGGCGGTCGCGGTGCCGCTTGGCATTGCCGCCGCGCTCTACCGTAAATCCTGGATCGGCAGCGCGGTGATGATCGTGGCGTTTCTGGGTTATGCAGTGCCGAATTTCGTGCTGGCGATCTTCATGATCCTGATCTTCGCCTTCACGCTGAACTGGCTGCCGGTGGTGGGCAACGGCTCGCCATGGCATTTCGTGATGCCGACCATCGCCATGTCCGGCGTCCTGATCGCGGCGCTGACCCGGTTCACCCGCAACGCGATGCTGGATGTGCTGGGGCAGGATTATATGCGCACGGCGCGGGCCAAGGGCCTGCCCGAACATGTCGTCATCTTCAAGCACGGGCTCAAGAACGCCGGGGTCACCATCCTGTCGGTGCTCGGGCTGCAGATCGCCGGGATGGCCGCGTCGGGAAACGTGGTGATCGAAGCGATCTTTTCATGGCCGGGGATTGGCGACCTGCTGGTCCGTTCGGCGATCATGCGGGACTATCCGGTGCTTCAGTTCGGGGTGATTTCCGTCGCGCTGGCGGTGGTGGTGATCAACGCGGTGGTCGATATCGCCTATGCCTGGGCCGATCCGCGTATCCGGCTGGCGGGGGGCTGAGACATGGTTTCCATCACCCCCACCCCACGAACCTCGCCGCTGCTGCAGGCGCTGCGTGGCCATTGGGCCGCCGCCAACGGCATTCAACGCGTTGCTATTGTGCTGGGATTGAGCCTGATCGCACTGGCCGCGCTGGCGCCTCTCATCGCGCCCTTCGATCCTGTCGATCAAAGCCTGATCTCGCGCCTGCGCCCGCCGATCGGGTTCGCACGCTACAAAAGCGGGTTCTATCTGGGCACCGACGAGCTGGGCCGCGATGTGCTGTCGCGCTGCCTTTACGGGCTGCGCCTGACACTGTCGCTCGCGCTGGCCGGGGCCTGTATCGGCCTGCTCACCGGCGCCAGCCTGGGGCTGACGGCGGGGATACGGCGCGGCTGGGTCGAGAATCTGGTGATGGCGGCGGTCGATATCCAGATCGCGGTGCCCTTCACCCTGATCGCGCTGCTGATTCTGGCGATCTTCGGCTCCAGCCTTCAGGTCATGGTTCTGGTTCTTGGCGTCTATGGATGGGAACAATATGCCCGCATCGTCCGCGCCGAGGTGCGCAAGATCGCCGAGATGCCGTTTATCGAGGCCGCCCGCGCCGCCGGCGCGTCGCGCGGGCATATCGCGCGCAACCATATCCTGCCCAATATCGTGTCGCCGCTGGTGGTGCAGTTCACACTGTCCGTGTCGAACATCGTGATCCTGGAATCGACCCTGTCGTTCCTTGGCCTCGGGGTACAGCCGCCCACCGCCACGCTGGGGTCAATGGTGGGCGTCGGGCGCGACTATATGCCGACCGCGCCATGGATCGTGATCGCGCCCGCAGCGATGATTCTGCTTGTCACCTTCGCCGTGCAGATCCTGGGCGACTGGATGCGCGACCGCGCCGATGTCCGACTGCGCGAGAGATGAAACATCAACAAGAGGCGTCAACGCCCGCCCGCCCCCCTCAGACAGATGGAGATATCACATGCTGAGACTGCTTCTATCCACCGCCCTTGCCACCGGCCTTGCCGTTACCGCGCAGGCCCAGGAAATCACCGTGGGCGCCGCCAACGTGTCGTCCTACCTCGACCCTGGCCGCGACCATTCCAACGTCGGCTCGCAATTCTACTACAACGCGTTCGACACGCTGATCGGCAAGAATCATGACGTGATCGGCGCCGAATGGCGCCCGGCCCTGGCCACCGAGTGGCAGCTCGTCGAACCGAAAGTGATGGAGCTGAAGCTGCGTCAGGGCGTGACGTTCCACAACGGCGAAGAGATGACGGCGGATGATGTCGTGTTTTCGCTGAACCGCATGTATCAGGCCACGTTTGCGCCCTATCTGGTACGCTCGCGCGACCGGCTGGGCAATTTCACCGGCGCCGAAAAGGTGGATGACTATACCGTCCGCATCACGGTCGAAAAGGAAGAGCCGCTGTGGGAAACCCTGCTGAACCTGCAGCAGGTCATGATCATCCCCGAAGAATACACCAAGGCGCTGGCCGGTGATCCGACGGTCGCCGAAGACAGCGATTTCGAAGCCTTCTCGCTGGCGCCGGTGGGCACCGGCCCCTATCGCGTGTCCGAATTCGTGCCGGGCGAGCGGGTGGTTTATGAGCGCTTCGACGGCTTCTGGGGCGAACCCGCGCCGCTGGCCAGGGCCACCGTGCGGCACATCCCGGAAACCGCGTCGCGCCTGACCGCGCTGAAGACCGGCGAGGCCGATATCGTTACCAACATCGCCCCCGATCAGCTTGCCCTGATCGAAAGCGATGACAGCCTGCGCGCCGTCGGCAGCGCCACGCCGCTGTTTCATGTGATGATCATGAACATGAACCATCCCAAGCTGCGCGATCCGCGCATCCGTCAGGCGATGAGCCTCGCGATCGACCGCGACACGCTGAACGAGGCGCTGTGGCTGGGCAAGGCCGTGGTTCCGTCGAGCCACACGCTGGCCGAATATGGCGATCTCTACATGCCCGAGCTGAAAACCTTCGAATACAATCCCGAAAAGGCCCGCCAGCTTTTGCAGGAGGCCGGCTATGACGGGTTCGAGATCACCTTCGACACGCACCCGGTTTACTACACCAACGGCCTGCTTGCCGCCCAGGCGATCACCGAAATGTGGGCCGAAGTCGGCCTGAAAGGCCGTGTCGACGTCGCCGAAATGTGGTCAGGTAACGACCCCGAGATGATGGCGCGCAACTGGTCGAACCCGATGTATTTCGCCGACCCGTTCGGATCGTTCGGCGTGATGTGGGCGCCGGGCGGCCCGTCGCAATCCGAGGGCCGGTTCAACACCGATGCCGAATATGCCGAGATCTGGGAACGGTTCCGCTTTTCCAAGGATGTGGCCGCGCGCAAGGCCGCCTATGCCGAACTGATGGAGCGTATCCGGCAGGACCCGCCCGTGCTGCCGCTTTATCGCCCCTATGAAAGCTGGGCGATGAAGAAGAACGTCAACTGGGCGCCGAAGCCCGGGCACATTCCCTATGTGCTCGATTTCCGCGCCGGCTCGATCTCTTTCTCGGACAGCTGACCCCATGAAAACGGCGGCGCGCCGATCGGCGCGCCGCCTCTTTTACGCCGAAAGAGTGCCTGCATGACCCTTCGCATCGCCATTGTCGCCGATATTCACCACGGCGCCCCCTCTGCCACCAAACGCGGCGATGCCGCCCTGGGCCTGATGGCCGAATTCGCCCTTTTCACGGCCGATGCCAAGCCCGATCTGGTACTCGATCTGGGCGACCGGATTTCCGATATCGACCGTGATACCGACCTGCGGCTGGAACGCGAGGTCGCCGATGCCTTCCGCGCCATCACCGCGCCGGTCTTACACCTCAACGGCAACCATGACCGCGATCACCTGAGCGTGGCCGAGAACGCCGAGATTCTGGGCCAGGTGCTGGATCATCAGACGCTGGACCTGAACGGCTGGCGGCTGGCGCTGTGGCGCGCCGACAGCAAGATCGCGCGCGGGCCCGATCACCACGGGTTCATCCTGCGCGAGGCCGATCTGTTGTGGCTCGCGCGCACCGCGCAGGCGGCGGACCGGCCGATGCTGGTGGTCAGCCACGTACCGGTTTCAGGCCACGCCCAGACCGGCAACTATTACTTCGAGCGCAACCCGGCCGCATCGACCTATCCTATGGCCGACCGCGCCCGCGCGGCAATCGCCCAGGCGCGCCAGCCGGTCGCCTGCCTGTCGGGCCATGTACACTGGAACACGGTTACCCAGGTCGATGGCATTCCGCATCTGACGCAGCAATCGCTGACCGAAAGCTTCACCACCCAAGGCGAGCCCGCCGCCGCCTGGGGCCTGATGGAGCTGGGCGAGACCCTGCGCTGGCAGGTCTTCGGGCGCGACCCGTTTCAGGCGGTGCTGACCCCCGCCGCCCGCCGCTGGACCCCGCCGCTGCCGCCCTTTGGCGAACACGCGGGCCTGCGCCCCCGCAAGGAGACGTGAAAGATGAGCCTGCCCGTTCTGTCGATCCGTGATCTGAAGGTGCGCTTTGGCGCGCATGAGGCCGTCAAGGGCATAAGCTTTGACATCGCGGCGGGGGAGACCCTTGCGCTGGTCGGTGAATCCGGCTCGGGAAAATCGGCCACCGCGCTGTCGATCCTGCGGCTGATCGAGCGCGAGGGCGGGCGGATCGCGGGCGGCAGCATCACCCTGTCCGGTACCCCGCCGCTGGAGCTGACGTCCCTGCCCGAACCGGCGTTGCAACGGGTGCGCGGCAACCGCATCTCGATGATCTTTCAAGAGCCCATGACCTCGCTCAATCCGGTGATGAATGTCGGCAGCCAGCTTGCCGAAGTGTTCGTGCGCCATCAGGCGATGACCCATCGGCAGGCACTGGAGGCCGCGCGCGCGGGTCTGGAAAAGGTGCGCATCCCCGACCCCGCCCGGCGGCTGGGGCAATATCCGCATGAGCTTTCGGGCGGGCTGCGGCAGCGGGTGATGATCGCCATGGCACTGGCCTGCCGGCCCGAACTGCTGATCGCCGATGAACCCTCGACCGCGCTGGATGTGACGACGCAGGCCGAAATCCTGCATCTGATCCGCGCGCTGCAGGCCGATATCGGCATGGCGGTGCTGTTCATCACCCATGACATGGGCGTGGTGGCGGAGATGGCCGATCATGTGGTGGTGATGAAACATGGGCAGGTGGTTGAAGAGGCCGCCGCCGCCACGCTGTTCGCCCGGCCATGCGCCGACTACTCCCGGCGGCTGATGGCCGCGACGCCGAGGCTCGGCGCCGGATCGCCCGCCCCGATCCCCCGGCCCGAACCGGTGCTCGAGGTGCGCAATCTCAGCACCCGGTTCGCGTCCAGGCAGGGTCTGTTCAACCGTAAAGGCGCCGGTGTGCTGGCGGTGCGCGACGTGTCGCTGACGCTCGGGCGCGGCGAAACGCTGGGTCTTGTCGGCGAATCCGGTTGTGGCAAATCAACGCTTGCACGATCAATCCTGCGGCTGATCGAACCTTCGGCCGGCGAGGTGCGGATCATGGGCGCCGACATCACCGCCCTGACGGGCGAGGCGCTGCGGCCGATGCGCCGGGCGGCGCAGATGATCTTTCAGGATCCCTATGCCAGCCTGAACCCGCGCCACGCGGTGCGCGATCTGGTGACCGAACCGGCCCGGCTGCACGGCCTCGCCAGCGCCGCCGACCGGCGCGATCTGGCCGTGTCGCTGGTCGAGCGCGTCGGGCTGGAGGCCGATGCGGTGGATCGGTTCCCGCATCAGTTTTCCGGCGGTCAACGTCAGCGGCTGTGCATCGCCCGCGCCCTTTCGGTGCGCCCCGGCCTGATCATCGCCGACGAGCCTGTCTCGGCGCTGGACGTCTCGATCGCCCGGCAGGTGACCGACCTGATGCTGGATCTGCAGCGCGCCGATGACATGTCGTTCCTGTTCATCTCGCATGATATCGCGGTGGTGGAACGGGTCAGCCATCGCATCGCGGTGATGTATGGCGGCCAGATCGTCGAGATGGGACCAAGCCAGCAGGTGCTGCGGAACCCGCGCCACAGCTATACCCGCCGTCTTCTTGCCGCGGTTCTGTCGCCCGATCCGGCCCGGCGCCGGGCGGGCGCTGCGCCGGGCGCCCCCCTGCCCGGGGCGCGTGCGCCGGAGGCCGAACCGGCCGCGCTGCACGAGGCCGCGCCGGGCCATTTCGTCCGGCCCGAGGCGGCCTGAGCCGGGCCAGGTGTTACATTCGGCGCGTGTCAGTTGAGATTGGCCCCTTGCGATGCTATCTTAGGAGGGTGCCCGGCGCCGGGGCCTTGACGGCGTGCTGAGAAGGAGGACAATGATCTGTCCCATCATGCAGACGCGGTGCATGTATCAACCGCAACGGACCTGCCAATGACGCAGCTCCCCTTTGATGTTTCAAGCGAAGATCTGCTTGAACGCATTCTTGCCTCTCTCGATGACGACAAAGCGGAAGACATCGTGACGATCGACCTGCGCGGCAAATCCGCGATGGCCGATTACATGGTCATCTGCTCGGGCCGTTCGACCCGCCAGGTCGCCTCGATCGCAGAGAAGCTGACCGACCGGCTGAAACAGGATCTTGGCCGTTCTTCCAAGGTGGAAGGCAAGGATCAGGGCGATTGGGTTCTGATCGACACGGGCGATGTGATCGTCCATGTGTTCCGCCCGGAAGTACGCGAGTTCTATCAGCTTGAAAAGATGTGGATGCCCACCGGGGCCGCTGCTTCCAAGGTCTGAATGCGCGTACATATCTGCGCTGTCGGCCGCCTTCGGGCGGGGCCTGAAGCTGCGCTGATCAAAGACTATGCCACCCGGTTCGACCGGACCGGGCGCGCGCTGGGGCTTGGCCCGCTGACCGTTCATGAGGTCGAAGACCGCAAGGGCGGCGGCATGGCGGCCGAGGCGGCGCTGCTGGATCGCGCGATTCCCGCCGGCGCGCTGCTCTGCACGCTGGATGAGCGTGGCAAGCTGATGTCCTCTCCCGATTTTGCCGACATGCTGGCGCGCTGGCGCGATGACGGGCGCGGCGATCTGGCCTTCGTGATCGGCGGGGCCGACGGCATCGACCCGGCGCTGCGGGCGCGGGCCGACAGCAGCCTTTCGTTCGGACAGATGGTCTGGCCGCATATGCTGGCCCGCGTGATGCTGACCGAACAGCTTTACCGGGCGGCGTCGATTCTGGCGGGGGCGCCCTATCACCGGGCCTGAACCACCCGCAAATTCGCGCCTGCCGGGGCCCTCGCAGGTTGTCCTTCGCGGTGCCGGGCCGTAGAACTGTGGCAAATTTCCAGAGGGCGCCTTTCATGACCACTCCGAAACCTGTCGTTCTGTGCATCCTCGATGGCTGGGGCAAACGTGAAGAGACGGCGGCCAACGCCCCGGCCCTGGCCGACACCCCCAACTTTGATCGCATCATGGCCACCTGCCCCAATGCCTCGCTGGTGACCCACGGGCCGGATGTGGGCCTGCCCACCGGTCAGATGGGCAATTCGGAGGTCGGGCATACCAATATCGGTGCGGGCCGGGTGGTGGCGATGGATCTGGGCCAGATCGACCTTGCGATCGAGGATCGCTCGTTCTTCGAAAACCCGGCGCTGCTGGCGTTCATCGAAAAGGTCAAGGCCGCCGGCGGCACCGCGCATCTGATGGGGGTGGTATCGGATGGCGGCGTTCATGGCCATATCTCCCATATGCTGGCTGCGGCCGAGGCGATCACCGAAGCCGGGGTGCCGGTGGCCATCCATGCCATCACCGACGGGCGCGACGTGGCACCGAAATCGGCCGACAGCTTCATCCCGCAGCTTGTTTCGCGCCTGCACTACGGCGAATCAATCGCCACGGTGATCGGCCGCTATTACGCCATGGACCGCGACAACCGCTGGGAACGGGTGCGCGCCGCCTATGAGGCGATGATCCACGGTCAGGGCTATATCGCGCCTGATGCCGCATCCGCCGTTGCCCAGGCCTATGCCGATGACAAGTTCGATGAGTTCATCCCCGCCACGGTGATCGAAGGCTATGAAGGTGTGAAGGACGGCGACGGTTTCTTCTGCCTGAACTTCCGCGCGGACCGCGCCCGCGAAATCATGCGCGCCATCGGCGAGCCGGGCTTCGCCGAGTTCGACACAGGCACCCGGCCCAGGCTTTCGGCGCTGTTGGGCATGGTCGAATATTCCGATGGCCACAACGCCTATATGACCACCGCCTATCCCAAGCGGGAGATCGTGAACACGCTGGGCTCCTGGGTGGCACAGCACGGGCGGACCCAGTTCCGCCTGGCCGAAACCGAGAAATACCCCCATGTCACCTTCTTTCTGAATGGCGGCAAGGAAACGCCCGAACAAGGCGAAGACCGATTCATGCCGCAATCGCCCAAGGTCGCCACCTATGACCTGCAGCCAGAGATGTCGGCGGCGGAGGTCACCGACAAGTTCGTCGAGGCGATCGAGAAGGGCTATGACCTGATCGTGGTGAACTACGCCAACCCCGATATGGTCGGCCATACCGGCGATCTGGGCGCCGCGATCCGCGCCTGCGCGGCAGTGGATCAGGGCCTCGGCCGCGCATTGCAGGCGCTGGAGGCCGCGGGCGGCGCCATGATCGTGACCGCCGACCACGGCAATTGCGAGATGATGGTGGACCCTGAAACCGGCGGGCCGCATACCGCGCACACGCTCAACCCGGTGCCTGTCATCCTCGTCGGCGGGCCGGCGGGCGCGCAACTGCGGCAGGGCCGGCTGTCGGATCTTGCGCCAACGCTGCTGCAACTGATGGGCCTCGAGAAACCGGCCGAGATGACCGGCGAAAGCCTGATCACGGAATGATCCGGCGGGCCGGCCTGATCCTTTGTCTTTTGTCGGGGCTTTGCGCCACGGCCGCATCGGCCGCGACCGACCCGGTGCTGACCGCGCGGCGGGCGGCCCAGATGCTGGATCAGGCCGCGCTGGCGCTGCAACAGGCCGATGGCGCGCATGACAGGGTCGCCGCGCTGACCCGGACGATCAGCGCCTATGAGGAAGGGCTGGTCGCGATTCGCGAAGGGCTGCGCCGCGCGGCGATCCGCGAACAGGCGATCCGGCTGGAATTCGATGCCCGCCGCGAAGAGGTTTCGCGCCTGATCGGCGTGCTGCAGACGATGCAGCGCGACCCTGAAACGCTGCTGTTGCTGCACCCCTCCGGCCCGGTCGGCACCGCGCGCGCCGGCATGATGCTGAGCGAGGTCACCCCGGCCATCCAGGCCCGCGCCGAAGAACTGCGCGCCACGCTCGAGGAGCTGACCCTGCTGCGCGCCCTTCAGGAAAGCGCGGCCGGCACGCTGGCGGCCGGTCTTTCCGGCGCCCAGGCCGCGCGCACCCGGCTGTCTCAGGCGATTTCCGAACGCACCGACCTGCCCCGCCGTTTCGCCGCCGAGCCGGAAAAGCTGCGCCAGCTTCTGGAAAGCAGCGACACGCTGGAAAGCTTCGCCAGCGGGCTGACCAGCCTGCAAGGCGATGCCACGCGCCCCGCCACCGCCGGGTTCGACGCCGCGCGCGGGGCGCTGCCGCTGCCGGTGCAGGGCACCCTTCTGCGCCGCTATGACGAAGCCGACGCCGCCGGCATCCGCCGCCCCGGCCTGTTGATCGCCACCCGCCCGCTGGCGCTGGTGACAACGCCGGCACCGGCCACCATCCGCTATCGCGGCCCGTTGCTGGACTACGGAAACGTGATGATCCTTGAGCCTGCGGGCGACACTCTTCTGGTGCTTGCGGGGCTTTCTCAGGTTTATGGTGAGGTCGGCGAGGTTCTGCCCGCGGGCGCGCCGGTGGGGCTGATGGGCGGCGCCGACCCCAAAGTCAGCGCCTTTCTTGAAAATGTCGCGGAAGGTGGTGGTAGCGACCGTTCAGAAACGCTTTATATTGAGCTAAGACAGGGCAATGCGCCCGTGGACCCGGCACAGTGGTTCAGACTGACAAAGGAATAGAACCCGATGAAGAAATTCGTGATGGCCGCACTGGGCGGTACGCTGGCAGGCGCGGTGCTGACCACACAGATCGCCGGTCCGCTGATCGCGCAGCAGGCCGACCAGCAGACATCGGTCTATGAGCAGCTGGATCTTTTCGGCGACATCTTCGAACGCATTCGCGCGCAATATGTCGAAGAGGTGGACAGCGCCGACCTGATCGAGGCCGCCATCAACGGCATGCTCACCTCTCTCGACCCGCATTCCAGCTATCTGCCGCCGAAGGATTTCGACGACATGCAGGTTCAGACCCGCGGGGAATTCGGCGGGCTGGGCATCGAGGTGACGCAGGAAGAGGGCTTTGTCAAAGTCGTCTCCCCGATCGACGGCACCCCGGCCGACGAGGCCGGCATCGAGGCCGGCGATTTCATCACCCATGTCGATGGCGAAAGCGTGCTGGGCCTGAACCTCGACCAAGCGGTGGAGCTGATGCGCGGGCCGGTCGGGTCGGAGATCGTGATCACCATTGTCCGCGAAGGCATCGACGAGCCGTTCGACGTGACCATCACCCGCGATACGATCAAGCTGACGGCCGTCCGCTCGCGCCTGGTGGGCAGCACGATCGTTCTGCGGGTCACGACTTTCAACGACCAGACCTATCCCAACCTGAAGGACGAATTCGAGAAATCGGTGGAGGAGCTGGGCGGGCTGGCCAATGTCAACGGTGTCGTGCTTGATCTGCGCAACAATCCCGGCGGGCTTCTGACCCAGGCGATCAAGGTGTCGGACGCCTTCCTGAACGCGGGCGAGATCGTATCGACGCGCGGCCGCAACCCGGCCGACAGCGACCGCTATAACGCAACCGACGGCGACCTGACCGATGGCACGCCGATGGTGGTGCTGATCAACGGCGGCTCCGCCTCGGCCTCCGAGATCGTGGCGGGCGCCCTGCAGGATCACCGCCGCGCCATCGTGGTGGGCACCAAGAGCTTCGGCAAAGGCTCGGTTCAGACGGTGATGCCGCTGCGCGGAAGCGGCGCGATGCGCCTGACCACCGCGCGGTATTACACACCCTCCGGCCGGTCGATCCAGGCGCTTGGCGTATCGCCCGATATCGTCGTGCCGCAGCCGCCGCGCGTGCCCGCCGAGACCGAGGAAACCGATGCGGCCGGCCCCCGCACCCGGTCAGAGGCCGATCTGCGCGGCAGCCTGACCAACGACTCGATGACCGAGGATGAGCGCAAGCAGGCCGAAGAAGAGCAGGCAAGGGCCGCCGAGGCCGCCAAGCTGCGCGAAGAGGATTATCAGCTGGCTTATGCGGTCGATATCCTCAAGGGCCTGTCGGCCCTCGAATCCTCCAAGTAAGGGAGCGGGCCGGCCTGGTGCCGGCCCTTTCGCACGAATGACGCCCGAACAGATCGCCGCTTTGCCCTATCGCCCCTGCGTGGGCGTGATGCTGATGAATGCCGATGGCCGGATTTTCGTCGGCCAGCGCAAGGATTCCGAGGTTGCCGCCTGGCAGATGCCCCAGGGCGGCATCGACAAGGGCGAAGCACCCGAGGCCGCTGCCCTGCGCGAGCTGTGGGAAGAGACCGGCGTGACCGCCGATCTGGTGGAGGTCGTCGGCCAGACCGGCGACTGGGTGACCTATGACCTGCCGGATGAGCTGGTCGGCAAGGTCTGGAAGGGGAAGTATCGCGGGCAGAAGCAGCTTTGGTTCCTGCTGCGCTTTCTGGGCTCTGATGACCAGATCGACATCGAAACCGAGCATCCGGAGTTTTCCGAATGGGCCTGGCTGCCCGCCGACCAGCTTGTGGCCAATATCGTGCCCTTCAAGCGCGAGGTCTATGCGCAGGTGGTGGCGGAGCTGGGGCCGCAGATCGCGGGCCGGGGCTGACCGGGCGCGCGCCCTTCCGCCAATGGACGGAAGGGATGCCCGCGCCGGTTCACTTTCTTGCCTCCGGCGGGGATATTTTCGCGAAAAAGAAGAGCAAGGGCTGGCGGGTGCCGTGGTTCGGGTGCGCTCAGCCGCCTTTCAGCAGTTTCAGCAGCTCTTGCGACGGGTAGCCATCCTGCGTCACGCCGCGCGATTTCTGGAAGCTGCGGATCGCGTTGATCGTGTTGGGGCCGATGATGCCGTCCACCTTGTCATCCAGAAATCCCGCGCGGGTCAGGCGGCGCTGCATCTCCTGCTTTTCGGCAAAGGACAGCGGCTTGTAGCCCCGCGGCCAGCTTGCCTGGATCGGCGGGCCGCCCTTCAGCCGGTCCGACAGGTGGCCCACGCCGATGACATAGGCGTCGGCGACATTGTAGCGTTCGATCACGCTGAAGTTCTTGAATATCATGAAGGCCGCGCCCTGCGACCCGGCCGGCAGCAGGATCGAGGCCGCGCCGTAGTCGGGCACTGGCCTGCCGTCGATTCCGCGCACGCCAAGCCCCGCCCATTCGGAGGGGGATTTCAGGATCTTGCGGCTGGCCAGGCCATAGTTGAAGCCGCGCGGCAGCACCACCTCGACCCCCCAGGGCTGCCCCGTGACCCAGCCATGGCGCGCCAGATAGGCCGCGGTGGAGGCCAGCGCGTCAGACGGATCATCGGACCAGACATCGCGCCGGCCATCGCCGGTGAAATCCACCGCATAGGCCAGATAGCTGGAGGGGATGAACTGCGTATGCCCCATCGCGCCGGCCCAGGAGCCGGTCATCCGGCTGGCCGGCACGTCGCCCGATTGAAGGATTTTCAGCGCGTCGATCAATTGCGCCTCGAAGAAGGCACCGCGCCGGCCGTCATAGGCCAGCGTGGCCAGCGCCTCGATCGTCGGGATGGTGCCGCGATGGCTGCCATAGGCGCTTTCCAAGCCCCAGACGGCGGCGACCACCTCTTTCTCCACCCCGTATTTCGCTTCGATCGCCCGCAGCACGCGTCCATGATCGCGCAGCGCCGCCTTGCCGTTCTCGACCCGCACGGGCGAGGCCGCGCTATCGAGGTAATCCCAGATCTGCTTGGTATATTCGCTCTGGTTGCGGTCTTTCTGGATCACATCGGTGTTGTATTTCACCCCCCGCAGCGCCGCGTCGAAGACCTGTGGCGTGATGCCCTTGGCCCGCGCACGCGCGGCGAACCCGTCGATCCAGTGCCGGAACCCGATGTTGGATGTCGAGACCTGTGCCAGATCCTGCTTCTCGGCCCGGGCCGGGCGCGCCGCCGGAATGGCGGATGCGGCCGCGCCCGGCCGCAGCACCGGTTGCGGCGCCTGTTCCATCTGCGGCCCCGCGAGAGCGGCGCCCCCCAAAAGCGTTGCCCCGACCAGACCGGCCGTTCTTGCCCAGCGTTTCATTGATGACCCTGCTTGCCTGATTTTATTTGCATCGAGTGTAGCGTGACCGGGCAGAGTCGCAAAGCGGGCATCAGGGCATTGCGCGGTTCAGCGCCGTTTGCGCGCCACCTTGCGCTTGGCCTTGGCCGCCTTTTTCTGCGCGCTGGCCGGTTTGCGCCGGACAGGTCTGCCCGTGGATCTGGACGGGCCGCGCGGCAGGGTTTTTCCGTCGATCGACAGCAGTTCCAGCATCAGCCCGCCGGTCACCGGCACGGCCTCTGCCAGACGCACGGTCACGGGCTGGCCGATGCCGATGACAAGGCCGCTGTCGGCGCCCATCAACGTCTGCGCCTCACGGTCATGATGGAAGTATTCATTGCCAAGCTCGCGGATCGGCACCAGCCCATCGGCGCCGGTTTCATCCAGCTTCACGAAGACACCGAAACGGGCGATGCCCGAAATGCGGCCGGTGAATTCATTGCCCACGCGTTCCGACAGGTAGGCGGCCAGATAGCGATCGGTCGTGTCACGCTCTGCCGCCATTGAACGGCGTTCGGTATCCGAGATATGGGTTGCGGTTTCTTCCAGCCGGTCGATGTCTTCGGGGCTGAGTCCGTCATCGCCCCAGCCATGGGCGAGGATCAGCGCACGATGCACGATCAGGTCCGAATAGCGCCGGATCGGCGAGGTGAAATGCGCATAGCTGCGCAGGGCCAGCCCGAAATGGCCAAAGTTTTCGGGGTTGTAATAGGCCTGTGTCATGGAGCGCAGGGTGGACAGGTTGATCAGTTCGGAAAACTCGGTGCCCATCGCCGCGTCGAGCAGCTGATTGAGATGCCGGGTCTGCAGCACCTGCCCCTTGGCCAGGGTGAAGCCGGAGGCCGCCGCCACATCGCGCAGCGCGTCGAGCTTTTCGGGCGAGGGCTCTTCATGCACCCGGAACAGCAGCGGGCGGCGCATCTTGGTCAGTTCTTCTGCGGCCGAGACATTGGCGAGGATCATGAATTCCTCGATCAGCCGGTGCGCGTCATAGCGATCACGGAACCGGACCGACGCCACCTTGCCATCCTCGCTCAGCTCGATCCGCCGTTCGGGCAGGTCCAGATCCAGAGGCTGACGCGCGTGGCGGGCCCTGGTCGCGGCGGTATAGGCGGCATAGAGCGGCTTCAGAACATCGTTCAGGAGCGGTTCGGTCTTGTCGTTGGGCGCGCCGTCGATGGCGGCCTGCACCTCTTCGTAGTTCAGCGACGCGGCAGAGCGCATCAGCCCGCGCGTGAACCGGTGGCCGATCTTGTTGCCCGCCATGTCCAGCTTCATGCGCACCGCGATACAGGCGCGCGGCACGCCTTCGTGCAGCGAACACAGATCGCCCGACAGACGGTCGGGCAGCATCGGCACGACACGGTCCGGGAAATAGGTGGAGTTGCCGCGCTTGCGCGCCTCGCGGTCCAGCGCCGATCCGGGCGTCACGTAGCAGGCGACATCGGCGATCGCGACCCAGACAATATGCCCGCCTTCGTTCTTCGGATCGTCATCGGGCTCGGCGAAGACCGCGTCGTCATGATCGCGCGCGTCGGCCGGGTCGATGGTGATCAGCGGCAGGTCGCGCAGATCCTCGCGCTTGCCCAGACCTGCGGGTTTGGCGCGGTCGGCCTCGGCGATCACGTCATCGGGAAAATCGTCGGGGATGCCGTGCTGATGGATCGCGATCAGCGATACCGCCTTCGGCGCGCCGGGGTCGCCCAGCCGCGTCACGATGCGGGCACGGGGCAGGCCCATGCGGGCACGCGGCCCGGTCTGCTCGGCCTCGACCAGCTCGCCGTCCTTCGCGCCATGGGTGGCGCCGGCGGGCACCAGCCATTCCTTGTCGGCGCCCTTGTCGATGGGCTTGATCCGCCCGCCTTCGGTTTCCTTGCGGAAGATGCCCAGAATGCGGTGCGGATTGGCGCCGATCCGGCGAATCAGCCGGGCCTCGTATTGATGATCCTCGCCCTTCACCTCTGTCAGGCGGCCAAGGATACGGTCGCCGCCGCCCAGCGCCGGATCGGCGTTGCGCGCAACGAACAGCACCTTCGGCTCGGGCCCGTCACCTTGCCATTCCAGCGGCCGGGCGAACAGATCGCCATCGGGCGTCGGCTCCAGGATCTGCAGCACCGACACCGGCGGAAGCTTGTCCGGGTCGCGATAGGTCTTGCGCCGTTTTTCCAGATTTCCCTCTTGCTCCAGCTCTTTCAGGATCCGCTTGAGATCGATCCGGTCGGAGCCTTTGATACCGAAGGCCTTGGCAATTTCGCGCTTGGAGGTCTGGCCGGGATTGTCAGCAATCCAGGCGAGGATCTCGGCTTTGTCTGGGATCCGTGTCATATGTTTGAGGTAGCATTTACCAACGCCCCCGTCATGCGCAAAACGCGGCGCCCCTCAGGCAAAATAGTCGCTCAGGATGCGGCTGTAGATCCGCTTCAACGCCTCGATATGCGCGATCTCCACCCGCTCGTCGACCTGGTGCATCGTCTTGCCCACCAGCCCGAATTCGACCACCGGGCAATGGTCCTTCACGAACCGCGCGTCCGAGGTGCCGCCAGAGGTGGACAGCACCGGGGTTACATTCGTTTCGGTGCGCACAGCGGCGGAAACAAGCTCTGAGAACGCGCCGGGCGGGGTCAGAAAGCTTTCGCCCGAAACTTTGGTCGTCATGGTGATTTTCGCGCCCGAGCTCTCGGCCACCCGCGCCGCCTCTTCCTGGAGCCAGGCGATCAGGCTGGCGGAGCTGTGGGCATCGTTGAAGCGGATGTTCACCGTCGCCCGGCATTCGGCCGGGATGACGTTGGTGGCGGGGTTTCCGGTGTCGATCGTGGTGATCGCCAGGGTGGAGGCATCGAAATGCTCGGTGCCTTCGTCCAGCGTGTGGGCCGCCAGCCGGGCCATCAGCCGCGCCATCGCCGGCAGCGGGTTCAGGGCGCGGTCGGGATAGGCGGAATGGCCCTGCACGCCCTTCACGGTGAAAAACGCGGTCATAGAGCCGCGACGGCCGATCTTCATCATCTCGCCCATCCGCTCGGGGCAGGTCGGTTCGCCCACCAGGCAGGCGCTCATCTGCTCGCCCTGCGCCTTCATCCAGTCCAGAAGCGCCACGGTGCCGTCCTGCGCGTCGCCCTCCTCATCGCCGGTGATGGCCAGGATGATGGCACCATCGGGCGGGGTTTCGCTGACATAATCGATGGCGGCGGCGGCAAAGGCGGCAACGCCCGATTTCATGTCGGTCGCCCCCCGGCCCCACAGAAACCCGTCTTTCTGTTCCGCACCGAACGGGTCCACGCTCCACGCCGAGGCATCGCCCACCGGCACCACATCCGTATGGCCGTTGAAGCCGAAGGTGCGCGCGTGGCCTTTCGCCCCCCAGCGGGCAAACAGGTTCGGCACCCCGCCCCGATCGACCCGGACACAGGTAAACCCGGCGGCGCCGAGGCGATCCTGCAAAAGCTGCAGCGCCCCGCCTTCCAGCGGCGTGACAGAGGGGCAGCGGATCAGCGCGGCGGTCAATGCGACGGGATCGGTCAAGCTCGGCTCCTTACAGGGTCGGGCCACCGATAAACCGGCGCGCGCGACGGTGCAATGTTGCAACAGGGAAACATTTTCGCTGAACGACGGAACAACATGGAATCAATGAGTTAACAAGACGGCGAAAATCGGGCAGTCTCACATTCAATAATGAAACCCAGAGGCAGGGTTACGGGCCAGATAAAAAAGCGGCCCGATCGAGCGGAACTAAAGTGCTGCCGGATCTGTGCGAACAGGTCCGCGTTGCTGTCCGCCCTGTCGACTGAAGGCAGGAGAGTGGCGTGGTCGCAGCATCGGAACTGACCTACAACCTGAACGCCAGCGCCGCCCAGATGGCGGATGAGATTTTCGGCGAGGGCGTCACCGTTGTCTCGGCCAGCTATACGGGCGATGCGCGCTCGTCGGGCACCTTTTCCGATGGTGATACGATCTCGCCCGGCGTCACGCCGGGGGATTCCGGCGTTATCCTCTCCACCGGACGGGCCGACAGCTTTACCAACAGCAGCGGCGGCGGCTGGTGGAGCCAGAGCCAGGCGAACAACAGCACCAACACGTCAACCAACACTTCGGGCGTGAACAATGACGCCGCGTTCAACGCCGCCGTGGGCAGCAGCACCTATGACGCGGCCATCCTGGATGTCGATTTCGTTCCGACCGGCGACACGATGACCATGCAGTTCGTTTTCAGTTCGGAGGAGTACCCCGAATACACCAACACGATCTACAACGACGCCGTGGTGGTCTGGGTGAACGGTCAGGCCGTCCCGCTGGAGGTTGGCGGAGGCGACACAAGCGTCGGCGGCATCAACGACACCAACAACGTCAACCTCTACAACGATAACACGAACGACGCCTACAACACCGAGATGGACGGGTTCACGGTGACGATGACCCTGACCATGAAGGTGAACCCCGGGCAGGTGAATTCGATCCGGATCGGCATCGCCGACGTGGGCGATTCCAGCTATGATTCCAACCTTCTGATCGCGGGCGACAGCGTCCAGACGGCTGTCATCGCCAATACCGATACGCTCTCGCTCAACCCCGACGGTTCCAAGACACTGGATGTTCTGGCCAACGACACCGATTCCAGCGGCTCCGGCCTGACCATCACTCATATCAACGGGGTTCCCGTCGCCGCCGGCGACAGTGTCGCGCTGAACACCGGGCAGGTCGTCACGCTGAACGCGGATGGCACGTTCGACGTTCAGGCCGATTCCGACATCGAGAAAGTGTCCTTCACCTACACCGCCGAAAACGGTCTTGGCGTGTCGGATACCGGGTTCGTCACCGTCGATTCCGTGCCCTGTTTCGTGGCGGGCACGCTGATCCGCACCCAAGAGGGCGATGTGCCGGTAGAGGATCTGGTGCCCGGCGACATGGTTCTGACGGCGGATGACGGGTATCAGCCGATCCGCTGGGCCGGCCGGCGGCGTGTGGCGGCGGTGGGGCCGATGGCGCCGATCCGCATTCAGGCGCAAACCTTCGGCCGGCACGATGCCCTGCTTGTCTCGCCACAGCACCGGGTGCTGGTCCGCGACAGCCTGGCCGAGCTTCTGTTCGGCGAGAGCGAGGTTCTGGTGGCCGCCAAGAACCTCGTCAACGACGCGACCGTCCGCGTCCAGGAAGGCGGGATCGTGGATTATGTCCACCTGCTGTTCGACCGGCATCAGATCATCTATTCGGAGGGGCTCGCCACCGAAAGCTTCCTTCCGGGATCGCAGACCGTGATGTCTTTCGAGCGCGAGATCGTGCAGGAAATCTGTGCGATTTTCCCCGAGATAGACCCTGAAACCGGTGCCGGATACAGCCCCGCCGCCCGGCGCACCCTGCGTGCCTACGAAGCGCGGGTTCTGCTGGATCTGGGGCTGGCCGCATGACCTGGATCGCGGTGGAAGACCCCGGACAGGCGCCGGAGAGCGCCGCCCCCCCGCGCGCGCCGCGTGAAAGACCCGCGCCGCGCCGCGCCGCCGGCGACGTTCTGGCAAAGGGCTCGCTCTACATCGAGGCCAGCCTGGGCCGGGACCGCCGCAAGGAACAATCGCTGTTCGTTCTGCACCGCCGCGCCGGCATCAAAAGCCATGTCTCCGTCCAGCTCGGCGCGAACGGCACGGTGGTGTTCGGGCGCCGCCTTGGACGCGCGCGGCTTCAGGTCGTTCTGAACACCGACAGCGCCCAGCTTGAAGGTGTGGTCCGGCTGACGGTGTCCTGGGATACCGCCGCCCGCCGCGGGCTGCTGTCGGTGGAAAACGTCGCGCTGGGAACGCTGGTGCAAAAGGATTTCGCCGATCCGCTGCCGCTGTTGCATTCCGACATCGCGCGGCTGAACGCGCGCGGCGATGATGTGTCTTTCGCGCCCGCCCTGCGCTGCGTCAGCCTTTCGGACCGGCTGGAGCCGGTGGGGATCAGCCCCAGCTTTGCCGCGGGCACCCCCCTGCGCACGCCGCGCGGCTATCGGCCGGTCGAAGACCTGTGCCCCGGCGATACGGTTCTGACAACGGACGGTCATGAGAAAACAGTGTGCTGGGTGGGCGCCCGGGAAGTGCCCGCGCGCGGCCGTTTCCGCCCGATCCGGCTGCATGCGCCCTATTTCGGGTTGCTGCGCGATGTGGTCGTGGCGCCCGAACAGCGGCTGGCCCTGCGCGGATCAGAGGTGGAATATCTGTTCGGCGAGGAAGCCGTGCTGGTCGAGGCGCATGAACTGCTCAACAGCGCCTTCGCGGCGGCCGAACCGGCCGGACCCACCATCCGCTATCATCAGGTCCTGCTGGACCGGCACGAGCTTCTGGATGTGGCCGGTGCCGGGCTGGAAAGCCTGTTTGTTGGACATTTGCGTGACATGCCGGACGTTCTGGCGACAACGGTTCTGGGTAACGTAGCGCCGGAACAGCTTCCGCGGCACAAGAAACTGGCCTATCCCGCGCTGCGCGACTATGAGGCGGTGACGCTGCGCGCGGCGTTGCTGAACCGGTGATCCGGCCCGCCGGGCCATCCATCGGATGAACAGACTATTGGAATGCACTTGATGCTCAGAACGATGGCCGTGCTGGCCGTGCTCTTTCAACTGGCGGCAGGCCTTGCCTCGGCGCAGACCCTGACGGTCGCCACCGTCGAACGCCCGCCCTTCTCAACCCGGGATCAAGACACCCAGTCGGGGTTCAGCATAGAGCTGTGGCGCGCGGTGGCAAAGGAGATCGGCCAGGACTTCCGGGTCGTGCGCCTGAACAGTTTCCCCGAAATGCTGGGCATGGTCGAACGCATGGAGGCCGATATCGCGGTGGCCAATATCTCGATCACCGCAGAGCGCGAACAGGTGCTGGATTTCAGCCACGCGATCTTCCAGAGCGGGCTGCAGATCATGGTGCCCAAAGGCGCCGAGACAAGCGTGATCTGGAGCGCGCTCTTGTCACGCGATCTTCTGTTCGCGGCCGGCATCGCCTTTCTGATGCTGTTCGGCGGCGGCATGCTGATGTGGCGGCTGGAACGCGGCGCGCAGCCCTATTTCGACAAGAGCGCGAGCGAGGCCATGTTCCCCTCTTTCTGGTGGGCGCTGAACCTCGTGGTCAACGGCGGCTTCGAAGAACGGGTGCCGCGCACCTTTTTCGGGCGGATTTTCGGAGTGATCCTGGTGGTGTCGAGCCTGTTCATCGTCTCGATCTTCGTGGCGAAGATCACCGCTGTTCTGACGGTGGACGCGATTCAGGGTTCGGTGAATTCGGTCAACGATCTGTACGGCCGCGAGGTGGCAACCATCGGCGGTTCGACCTCGGCCGGGTTCCTCGAGGAACGCCAGCTCGATTTCCGCGAATACCCCGATCTGCAGACGCTTCTCGCCGCGTTCGAGGATGGCAGCGCCGAAGCTGTCGTGTTCGACGCGCCGATCCTGGCCTATTACGCGTCGCATGACGGGCGCGACAAGGCGCAGTTGGTCGGCTCGGCCTTCCGGCGCGAAAGCTACGGCTTTGCCCTGCCCTCCGGCAGCCCGCTGCTGGAGCCGATCAACCGCAGCCTTCTGAAACTTCGTGAAGACGGCGCCTATGACCGGCTGCATCGCAAGTATTTCGGCGCGCTCGACTAATCCGCCGACTGCTCGCCATCAAAGAACGGCGTCATCTGCGCCACGATCACCGCGTTTTCCGCAAGCGCGCGAGCCATCAGCGCCTCTTCATCCGGGTCAAGCGTGTGGCCCTGCGCCCGGCGCTCCTCGGCGGTACCATAGCCGGTGACGTCCAGCGGGGCGAGATCGGCCTGTTTCAGCACCGCCACGGTTTCGCGCACCGCCTCCGCCTCGTCCACGCCCGAGGCAAAGCACATCAGCGCCGCGCCGGTCGCGCCCTTGGGCAGGCCGTCACCCTCCTTGCGGCCGAGCTGCACCACAAGGGTATAGACCTGCTGAGGGCGTTTGGGCTTTTCCATTGCGATCGCTCCTTGCTTTGGCGTTCCGTTCGCATCCCCGCGCAATCTTCGCAACCCCCTAGCTGCGTGGCGGTTTCGGGTCACACCAGATATCGTGTTCGCAATAGGGGCAATGCAGATCGCCGGGCAGCTCCGGCCCCGCGCAGACCGCCCCGCAATTCATGCAGCACACACGTTCGGCGGCCCGAGGGCGGGGCAGCCGTGCGGGCGGTGACAGTTCCAGCGGCGGAACGATCCGAAGGCCGGGGTGCGGCTGATCATACCGAAAGATGCTGAGCCGGCCGCCGGGTTCGAAATAGGCAGCCTCGACCTCGCCCAGGTTGCGCACACCCTCGCGCCGCAGAACCGAGAACACCTCGGCCGCGCCCATGTCGAAGCGGCCGGTTTCGCGATGCAGGACACGGCCAGACTGAACGATCTGCACCGGCCCACCGTCAAGAAGCTGCTTGGCCGGCGTGAAACGGATGATCGCCTGGTCAATGATCTTGTTGATCAGAACGACGACCGTGATGACGGCCAGCGCATGAAGCAACGGCACATCCGGATAGAAGGGCGCATCCCCCACCGCAGAGCCAAGCGCGATGACCAGCAGGAACTCCACCATCGAAAGCTGGGCCACGCTCCGCCCGCCGATCCAGCGCAGCAGGATCAGGGTGTAGAAATAGACGATGAGCGTCCGGCACAGGATTTCGAGGAAAAACAAAGGCGGCGCATCGCCCAGAAACATCCGGGCGAGATCGAATGGTACGATCGGATCTTGCATGGCGGGACTCCCGAGTGGCGCCTTTCAATGCGCGAAAGGCCACTCAGGTTCCCCGCCGCATCAATCCCGCAGCAGTTCGTTGATACCGGTCTTCGAGCGGGTCTTTTCATCCACCCGTTTCACGATCACCGCGCAATAGAGGTTCACACCGTTCTTCGACGGCATGGAGCCCGCCACGACCACCGAATAGGGCGGCACCTCGCCATACATCACTTCGCCTGTCTCGCGGTCCACGATCTTGGTCGACTGGCCGATGAACACGCCCATGCCCAGCACCGAACCCTCGCGCACGATCACGCCCTCGACCACCTCGGAGCGGGCACCGATGAAACAGTTGTCCTCGATGATCGTGGGACCGGCCTGCATCGGCTCCAGCACGCCGCCGATGCCGACGCCGCCCGACAGATGCACGCCCTTGCCGATCTGCGCGCAGGATCCGACCGTGGCCCAGGTATCCACCATCGTGCCTTCGTCCACATAGGCGCCCAGGTTCACGAAAGAGGGCATCAGCACCACGCCCGGCGCGATGAAGGCCGACTTGCGGACGATGCAGTTGGGCACCGCGCGAAACCCGGCGGCCTTCCACTGGTTGTCGCCCCAACCCTTGAACTTGCTGTCCACCTTGTCCCACCAGGCGCCGCCCTGCGGGCCGCCGTCCTGCTGTTCCATGTCTTTCAGACGGAAGCCCAGAAGCACGGCCTTTTTGGCCCACTGGTTCACATGCCACGTGCCATCCGCCTGCTTTTCGGCCACGCGCAGCGTGCCGCTGTCCAGCGCGTTCAGCGTATCCTCGATCGCCTCGCGCGCCGTACCGGTGGTGGCCGGCGTGATCTGGTCGCGGGCGTCCCAGGCGGCTTCGATCGCGGCTTCAAGCTGGGCGTTGGACATCGGGTTCCTCCAAAACGTGACTGGTCTCGTTGCGCCTGAGCCTATAAACGCTGCGGGACGAGGGCGCAATGCAACGGGAGACGGCGATGAAAGACGAAGGCGAACGGGTTTTTCCGGATGCGCATCAGGATGTCGAAACCGCGCGCGAAATCCCCGATACGCCGCAGACGCGGGCGCCCGCCTATCGCCTCGCCTTTACTGATGACGATTTTCTGTGCCGCGACGAATTGCGGCCGGTGCGGCTGCAGCTCGAGCTGATGAAGCCCGAACTCCTGATGCAGGAATACGGGATCGACAGCACTGTCGTTCTGTTCGGCGGCGCGCGCATTCCCGAACCGGCCCGCAAAGACACTGCCCGCACTCAGGCTCTGGCCGAGCTGTCGAAATATTACGCCCAGGCGCGCGAATTTGCCCGGCTGATCACCCTGACAAGCCAGAAAAACGGCGGGCGCGAGAATGTGATCGTCACCGGCGGCGGCCCCGGCGTGATGGAGGCCGGCAACCGTGGTGCGGCCGATGCGGGCGGCGTGTCGATCGGCCTGAACATCGTTCTGCCGCGCGAACAGCAGCCGAACGCCTATGTCACGCCGGATCTTTGCTTCAATTTCCACTATTTCGGCATTCGCAAGATGCATTTCCTGATGCGCGCCAATGCGGTGACGATGTTCCCCGGCGGCTTCGGTACAATGGACGAAATGTTCGAGGCGCTGACCCTGATCCAGACCAAACGGATGAAGCCTGTGCCCTTTCTGCTGTTCGGGCGCGCCTTCTGGGAGAAGGTCATCAATTTCGAGGCCTTGGCCGAGGCCGGCACGATTTCCGAAGAAGATCTGAACCTGTTCCGCTATGTCGAGACGGCGGAAGAGGCTGTCGAGATCATCGAGGCCTGGAAGCACTGAAGGCCGCAGCAACGTAACAGGCACCGAGCGGCGCAGCTTGGGGGTGACAACATGCTCTACCCTGCCGCGGCGGGGTAGAGAGTGGCTTAAAGCCCGGCCTCGGCCTGAATTTCCGCCCGGCTTTTGCGGGCGCGTTCAGTGGCCGATTTCAGCTGTCCGCAGGCGGCCATGATATCTTCGCCGCGCGGCGTGCGAATGGGCGAGGCATAGCCGGCCTTGTAGATGATATCCGCAAAGGCGCGAATCCGCGCCTCGTCCGACCGCTGATAGGGCGCACCGGGCCATTCGTTGAAGGGAATCAGGTTGATCTTCGCCGGGATGCCTTCGATCAGCTTCACCAGCCGCCGCGCATCGGCGTCGCTGTCGTTCACGCCCTTCAGCATCACATACTCAAACGTGATCCGCTCGGAGTTCGAGAGTTTCGGATAGGCCCGCAGCGCGTCGAGCAATGCGGCGATGTTCCACTTCTTGTTGATCGGCACGAGCTTGTCGCGCACCTCGTCGGTGGTGGCGTGGAACGAGACCGCCAGCAAACAGCCGATCTCTTCGGCGGTGCGTGCAATCTCCGGCACCACACCGGAGGTCGACAGGGTGATCCGGCGCCGGCTCAGCGAAATCCCCTCGGGGTCCATCGCGATCTTCATCGCATCACGCACGGAGGTGAAATTGTACAGCGGCTCGCCCATGCCCATCAGCACGATGTTCGACAACAGCCGGGTCTCGTCCTTCGGAGCGCGGCCGATTTCCGGCCATTCGCCCAGATCGTCGCGCGCCAGCATGATCTGGCCGACGATCTCTCCGGCGGTCAGGTTGCGCACCAGCTTCTGGGTGCCGGTGTGGCAGAACGAACAGGTCAGCGTGCACCCCACCTGAGACGAGACACATAGCGTGCCGCGCCCTTCCTCGGGGATGTAAACGGTTTCGACCTCATGCCCGCCGGCGATGCGCACCAGATATTTCCGCGTGCCATCGGAGGAGACGTGCCGCGATACGACCTCGGGCAGCTCGATCACGAAGCGTTCGGCCAGCGTGGCGCGATAGTCCTTGGCGAGGTTCGTCATCACATCGAACTCGCGCACGCCCTTTTGATAGATCCACTGCCAGACCTGCCCGGCCCGCATTTTCGCCTGTTTCTCCGGCGTGCCGGCCTCGATCAGCGCATCGCGCAACTGATCGCGCGTCAGGCCGACAAGGTTCACCTTGCCGCCCTCGGGCTGCTTGCGGGGGATGGTTACGACATCCTGTGTGATGGTCATGGCGCGCGTCTCCGTCGATCAAGTCGCGCTTCATACAGGATTCGGCCGCTCAGTTAAACAACCTTGCGCGGATCATCCGCCACAGTATTTCTGCGCCGCTTCCGAAGCCGCCGTGAACCCGAGAAGCGAGAAGGTATCCTTGGTGATCGTGCCACGCGACGACCGGCCCGTTACAACCGCATCCACCCCGTTCTTCAATGCATCGAGAATCCGCGTGTCATCCTCGGGCAGGGCGAAGGCATATTCGCCATCGGTAAACATCTCGAATTTCTTGTCGCCGATCTCGACGGTCACGAAAGACTCCGGCGCGAACGGATACCCGCCCAGGAACGAGACCTGCCCCAGCACCTTGTCCTTGGGCCGGTAAGTCACGAACAACAGGATGTCACCGCGCCGCACCGCCTTGATGCGGCCGTTCGCATCGGTGTTGACCGTTTCCTTGGGCACCGCCACGCCCCAGCAATCCACCGGCGCCGCCGCCGGCTCGGCGAATACGTTCCAATCGGTCATCACCGCCACACGGTTGGTGGATTCCTGCGCCTGCGCCCCAAGTGCCGCAAATGCCATCGCCGCCGCGACAACCCCGAATTTCGCCCTGAATGTCATGTCGTATACAGCCTCCAGCTGCCCTTGCCTCTGCGCCCGCCAATCCCGCCGTTGCCCGGACCTTTTCGAGTGGCGCGCCGATAGTCTACCCGATATGCGCAGAGTAACGTAAAACCGCCGGTTTATTAAAGCCCCCCCGGCAGAAAATCGCGCAGCCGTGAATCAGGGGGGCCGGCCTGATTGTCAGCACCTAAGGTGCCACGAACGCATCGCGGCTATAGCCCTGCACATACAGCAGCGCGGTCAGATCACCGAAATTGATCCGCACATCGCATTGCGCGGCGACCGACGGCTTGGCATGCAGCGCCACGCCCACCCCCGCCAGCCCCAGCATGCCCAGATCGTTGGCGCCATCGCCCACGGCCATCACATCCGCCGCCGTGATGCCGATACGCGCCGAGATCTCCCGCAGCGCGGCCACTTTCGCATCGCGGCCCAGAATCGGTTCGGCAACACGCCCGGTCAGCTTTCCGTCTTCGATCAACAGGGTGTTGGCGCGGTTCTCGTCAAAGCCCAGCGTCTTTGCCACACGGGCGGCAAAGGCGGTGAACCCGCCCGAGACCAGAACCGCATAGCCGCCATTCGCCTTCATCGTCGCCACCAGCTCCGCGCCGCCGGGCGTATAGGTGATGCGCGTGTTCAGAACGGTGTCTATCACGCCCGCGTCGAGCCCCTGCAAAAGCCCGACCCGCTCTTTCAGCGCGCCTTCGAAATCAAGCTCGCCATTCATCGCGCGGGCGGTGATCTCGGCCACACGCGGGCCGATACCGGCAACGGCGGCCAGTTCGTCGATACATTCCTGCCGGATCATGGTGCTGTCCATATCGGCGATCAGCATCGCCTTGCGCCGCCCCTGAGCCGGTTGCACCACAAGATCGACGCCCAGCTTCTGCAGATCGTCCCACACGGCCCACAGGTTGCCGGGCCGCGAGGGCAGCGCGAATTCGGCGGCGATGCCCGGAGCAAGCCATTTCAACGCGCCGCCGCCCCAGGCGCCGCGCAGCGCCTCTGCCGTTGCAGGCTCCAGATTGCCGGTTTCGGGATTGGTCACAAGGGTGGCGATGAACATGGGCAGTTTCCGATAGTGAACAGGCATGTCGCTTTTCAGCGCTCAGGCGGCGCAATAGCGCAGCTTTCCCTCTTGCGCCAGTGGCCCGACGGACGTATCTGCATCCGCGGGACACCCCTCCCCAACGAGGGGCATATATCTGTAAGGATACCATCAATGGTTATCGAAACCCCGGCCGCGCGCCCGGCAAATCCGCGCTTCTCTTCCGGGCCCTGCGCCAAGAATCCCACCTTTACCCTCGACAAGCTTGCCGACGCGCCCCTTGGCCGCTCGCACCGCGCCGCCGTGGGCAAGGCCAAGCTGAAGGCCGCCATCGAAACGACGCGCGAAGTGCTGGGCATCCCGGCCGACTACCGCATCGGCATCGTGCCCGCATCGGATACCGGCGCGATGGAAATGGCGATGTGGTCGCTGCTGGGCCAGCGCCCGGTGGAAATGCTGGCCTGGGAAAGCTTCGGTGCCGGCTGGGTCACCGATGTGGTCAAGCAGCTGAAACTCGACGCCACCGTGAAAACCGCCGAATATGGCGAGATTGTCGATCTCGCCGGCGTCGATTTCGACAAGGACGTGGTTTTCACCTGGAACGGCACCACCTCGGGCGTGCGTGTTCCCAACGGTGATTTCATTCCCGCCGACCGCGACGGGCTGACGATCTGCGATGCGACATCTGCGGCCTTCGCGATGGATCTGCCCTGGGACAAGCTGGATGTGGCCACCTTCAGCTGGCAGAAGGTTCTGGGCGGCGAAGCGGCGCACGGCATGCTGGTGCTGAGCCCGCGCGCGGTGGCGCGGCTGGAAAGCTATACCCCCGCCTGGCCTCTGCCCAAGATTTTCCGCATGACCAAGGGCGGCAAGCTGATCGAAGGCATCTTCGTGGGTGAAACGATCAACACGCCGTCGATGCTGGCGGTCGAGGATTATCTCGTGGCGCTCGACTGGGCGAAATCCGTGGGCGGGCTGCAGGGCCTGATCGCCCGCGCCGACGCCAATACCGCCGTGATCGCCGATTTCGTGGAAAGCCGCGGGTGGATCGAGTTCCTGGCCGCCGATCCGGCGATCCGCTCGAACACCTCGGTCTGCGTCAAGTTCGCCGATGATCGCATCGCCGATGGCGCGGCCTTCGCCAAAGCCGTCGCCAAACGGCTGGAGGCCGAAGGTGTGGCGCTGGATATCGGCGCCTACCGCGACGCGCCCGCCGGTCTGCGCATCTGGTGCGGCGGCACGGTGGAAACATCGGATGTCGCGGCGCTCATGCCGTGGCTCGACTGGGCGTTCAACGCCGAGATCGCCGCACAGTAACAACATGCTCATCGCTCCCTTTCGGCCCCTCCTCGCCGCGAAAAGGAACCGGAGGGACCGATGAGCCCCCCCTTTCTGCATCCAAAGGAGCCTGAAACCATGGCACCCAAAGTTCTCGTATCCGACAAGCTGTCTGAAACCGCCGTTCAGATTTTCCGCGATCGTGGCATCGACGTGGATTTCGAACCCAACCTCGGCAAGGACAAGGACGCCCTGCTGGCAAAGATCAAGGATTACGACGGTCTTGCGATCCGCTCGGCCACCAAGGTGACCGAAAAGCTTCTGGCCGCCGCCGACAACCTCAAGGTTGTGGCCCGCGCCGGCATCGGGGTGGATAACGTCGATATCCCGGCCGCGTCCAAGAAAGGCGTGATCGTGATGAACACGCCCTTCGGCAACATGATCACCACCGCCGAACACGCCATTGCGATGATGTTCGCCGTGGCCCGCCAGATCCCCGAGGCCAGCGCCTCGACCCACGCCGGCAAATGGGAAAAGTCGAAATTCATGGGCGTGGAGCTGACCAGCAAGGTGTTGGGCGTGATCGGCGCCGGTAACATCGGCGGTATTGTCTGCGACCGCGCCAACGGGCTGCACATGCGTGTCATCGCCTATGACCCCTTCCTGTCGGAGGAACGCGCCGACAAGCTGGGCGTGACCAAGGTGGAGCTGGACGAGCTTCTGGCCAAATCCGATTTCATCACCCTGCACGTGCCGCTGACCGACAAGACCCGGAACATCCTCAGCAAGGAAAACATCGCCAAGACCAAGAAGGGCGTGCGCATCATCAACTGCGCCCGCGGCGGTCTGGTCGATGAGGCCGCGCTGGCCGAGGCGATCAAATCGGGCCATGTGGCCGGCGCCGCCTTCGACGTGTTCGAGGTAGAGCCCGCCACCGACAGCCCGCTGTTCAACCTGCCCAACGTGGTCTGCACCCCGCATCTGGGGGCCTCGACCACCGAGGCGCAGGAGAACGTGGCGCTGCAGGTGGCCGAACAGATGTCGGACTATCTGCTGACCGGCGCCGTGGCCAATGCGCTGAACATGCCTTCCGTCACCGCCGAAGAGGCCAAGGTGATGGGCCCCTGGATCAAGCTGGCCGAGCATCTGGGCGCTTTCGTCGGGCAACTGACCGACGAGCCGGTGAAGGCGATCAACATCCTTTACGACGGCTGCGCCGCCGAGATGAACCTGGACGCGCTGAACTGTGCCACCGTCGCCGGGATCATGAAACCGGCGAACCCGGACGTGAACATGGTTTCCGCCCCGATCATCGCCGAAGAGCGCGGCATCAAGATCAGCCGCACGACTCAGCACAAGCAGGGGGTGTTCGACGGCTACATCAAGCTGACCGTGAAAACGGACTCCCGCGAACGTTCGATCGCGGGAACGGTGTTCAGCGACGGCAAGCCGCGCTTCATCCAGATCAAGGGTATCACGATCGACGCAGAGATCGGGCAGCACATGCTCTACACCACCAACAGGGATGTGCCCGGTATCATTGGCGCTCTGGGCGGAATTCTGGGCGAAAACGGCGTGAATATCGCCAATTTCACCCTTGGCCGGACAGAGAGCACAAGGGACGCGATCGCGCTGCTGTATCTCGACGAACCGATCCCCGAGGCGGTTCAGGAAAAGCTGCGCGCGACCGGGCTGTTCCAGCAGGTGCGGCCGCTGGAATTCGAAGTCGCCTGATCCGCGATTTCATGAACGACGTTCGGGTCCGGCGCAAATCCTTGCGGCGGACCCGTTGCATTTGAAAGGTGGCGGCATGCGAAGCTATGCGATTGGCGATATTCACGGTCATCTCGACAAGCTGATCGAGGTGCAGCGCTGGATTGAAGAAGACAAGGCCCGCCTGGGCGACGCGGATGCCCCCGTGATACATCTGGGCGATCTGGTGGATCGCGGGCCGGACGTGCCCGGCGTGCTGGGGCATCTGGCGCGGGGTCTGTCCGAGGGCGCGCCCTGGATCCTGCTGAAGGGCAACCACGACCGGATGATGTGGCATTTCCTGCAGTCCCCGTCGCAGCCAGACCCGCTGCGGGGCGATCTGAGCTGGCTGCAGCAAAATGTCGGCGGGCGCGAGAGCCTCGCCGCCTATGGCATCGACGTGTCGCCGGACCGCGCGCCAGAACAAATCCATGCCGACGCCCGCGCTCGTGTGCCTGCGGCCCATCTCGATCTGCTGGACGCGCTGCAACCATTCCACCGGCGCGGCGGCACCTTCTTCTGCCACGCCGGCATCCGACCCGGCGTGCCGCTGGACCAACAGGCCGAGGATGATCTGGTCTGGATCCGGGCCCGGTTTCATGACGATCTTCGCGATCACGGCGCGCTGATCGTACATGGCCACACGCCGGTCGCGCAGGTCACGCTCTACCACAACCGCCTGAACCTCGACACGGGCGCGGCCTATGGCGGCCCCCTGTCGGCCGTGGTGATCGAAGATGGCGGCGTCTGGCAGATCACCGCCACCGGGCGCATACCGCTTTCGCCGCAATCCTAGGGCGACCGGGCGCGGCCATCCCCCTTTCACACCAGCGTTAACCATGGATTCACGCTGTTGCGTTTGGATACCTCCGAAAGCCGACAGGGCGGAGGTCAGAATGACGCTGGAAGAGAAACTAGCCATCGAACGGCGCGGACGGCTCGCCGCAGAGCGGCTTCTGGAGCAAAAGAGCCGCGAGCTGTTCGATGCCAACCGCAAGCTGGCGGTTCACGCCCGCAGCCTGTCGGACGAAATCGTGGAAACCAAGCAGGAGGCAGAGGCCCTGCGCGGCCAGAACACCAAGGTTCTGTCAGAGCTCGAGGTGGTCACCCATGCCGTCGCCATCGCCGAACGCCGCCTGTGGGATTCGCTGGAAACGATCCGCGACGGGTTTGCGGTGTTCGACGCCGAAGACAGGATGGTCGCCGCCAACAAGGCCTATCTGTCGATTTTCGACGGGCTGGCCGAAGTGTCGCTCGGGGTGCGCTATTGTGATGTGGCCCGCCTGATCGCGGATGAAGGCATCGTCGATACCGAAGGCCAAAGCCCGGAGGATTGGGCCGCGGCGATGCGGCAGCGCTGGCAACAGGATCCGATCCCCGATCGGGTGATCCGCCTGTGGAACGGCCAATATGTAAAACTGATCGACCGCCGCACACCCGGCGGCGACATCGTATCTCTGAACCTCAACATCACCGAGATGATGCGCATGTGGGCGGCGGTCGAGGCGATTCCCGACGGGTTCGTGCTATACGATCACGACGACCGGCTGGTGATGTGCAACGATCGCTACCGCGAGATCTATGCCGAAAGCGCGCCGGCCATGGTGCCCGGCAGATCTTTCGAACAGATCCTGCGCTACGGGCTGGAACGCGGCCAGTACGAAGAGGCCATCGGGCGCGAAGAAGAGTGGCTGGCCGAACGGATGATCCGCCACCAGCGCACGGATGGCGTTATCGAGCAGGAGCTGGCCGGCGGCCAGTGGGTGCGCATTCTGGAAAAGCGCACCCCCGACGGCGGGTTGGTTGGTCTGCGCGTGGACATCACCGAGCAAAAGCGCCAGCAGCAGGCGCTGGATGAGGCCCGCGTCGCCGCAGAGGCGGCGAACCGCGCCAAATCAGCCTTTCTTGCAAACATGAGCCACGAACTTCGCACCCCGATGAACGGCGTCGTTGGCATGGCCGAGTTGCTGTGCGACACCACGCTGAGCGAAGAGCAAAGGCTCTACGCCGAAACCATCCGCAACTCGGGCGAGGCGCTGCTGACCCTTCTGAACGACGTTCTGGATTATTCGAAGATCGAGGCGGAAAAGCTCCGCCTGCATCCCGAACCGTTCGATATGGAGCGGACGATCCATGAAATCGTCATGCTGCTGCAGGCCAACACGCGCGACAAGCCGCTCGATATCTTCATCGATTACGACATGTTCCTGCCCACCCGGTTTGAGGGAGACAGGGGCCGCATCCGCCAGATCCTCATCAACCTGATCGGCAATGCGGTGAAATTCACCGCAAAGGGCCATGTCCTGATCCGTGTCGTCGGATTCGAGGCCGACACGCCGGGCCATCAACAGCTTCGCATCATTGTCGAGGATACCGGCATCGGCATCGCGCCCGAGATGCAGCAGCATGTCTTCGGCGAATTCAATCAGGTCGAGGAGCAGCAGAACCGGAAATTCGAGGGCACCGGGCTTGGCCTGGCGATCACCCGCCAGCTTGTCGAGTTGATGGATGGCGAAATCTGGCTCGAATCCGAAAAAGGCAAGGGCTCCTGCTTTGGCATCTGCCTGACCCTGCCCATCGCCGAAGACGGCGACTCCGGCCCGGTGACCCTGCCGCCGGGGCTCGGGCGTGTGCTGGTGGTCGACGATCAGGAGATCAACCGCACCATTCTGGACCGGCAGCTCAGCCAGATGAACCTGCAGGTGATCCTGCACCGGTCGGCCACCGAAGCGCTCGAGGCGATGCCGACGGACGGGCCGGTGGATCTGATCATCACCGACCAGCGGATGCCGGGAACCGACGGGCTCGCCTTTGCGCGGGCGCTGCGGGGCGCGGGCTGCGACGCGCCGATCCTGTTGCTCAGCTCCAACCCCGGCGTGCTGCGCGATAGCGGGGCGCAGCCGGATGTCGACATGGTAATGACCAAACCGGTCTTGCGGCGCGCGCTGTTCGGGGCGATCAACGATCTGATTGCGCGCTCGGCGGCAGCGCCCACCCCCCCGCCCGCCCCCCGGCGGATGAAAGTGCTGGCCGCCGAAGACAACCGCACCAACAGGCTGGTCTTCGCCAAGATGGTTCAGACCCTGGATATCGATCTCAGCGTCGCCGAAAACGGGCATCAGGCGCTGGAGGCGTTTCAGACCGACCGGCCCGATCTGATCTTCATGGATATTTCCATGCCGGGGATGGACGGAAAGGCAGCCGCCCGCGCCATCCGCGAGGCCGAGGCCAAGACCGGAGCGGCCCCGGTTCCGATCGTGGCGATGACCGCCCACGCGATGGAGGGTGACGCCGAAGAGATTCTGGCGGCCGGCCTGACCCACTATCTGACCAAGCCGCTCAAGAAAGACCTGATCGTCGGGATGATCCTTGACCACCTGCCGGCGCAGTGCCTGCCGCCACAGCCCGACGACCCGCCCGTGCGTGAACTGGCGGCGGCGGGCGGTGACACGGCGTTGGCTTGAAGACGGGCGTTCAGCCCTCTTCACCATCGCGCAGAAAAACCCAGCGATCCCCTTCGGACAAGGCTGCGCTGAACCGGTAGCCGCCGGTGTCGAAGGCCCGCAGGCTTTCGGGGTCGGTCAGGCGGTGTTCGATGATGAACCGGGCCACCGCCCCGCGCGCCTTCTTGGCGAAGAAGCTGACGATCTTCTGCTGCCCGCCGCGCTGCTCGAGAAATACCGGCGTGATCACGCGTAGCCCGAGCGCCTGCTCCGGCACCGCACTGAAATATTCGACCGACGCGCAATTGACCAGCACGTCGGTGCCGGCCTCCCGCGCTGCCACGTTCAGCGCCTCGGCCAGCCGGTCGCCCCAATACTCATAAAGCGTCGCGCCCCTGTCGGTCTTCAGCCGGCTGCCCATTTCCAGGCGATAGGGCTGGATCGCGTCAAGCGGACGCAACAGGCCGTAAAGGCCTGACAATATGCGCAGATGGCCTTGGGCCCAGCGCAGATCGTCGGCATCCAGCGATGCGGCCTCGAGCCCGGCGTAGGTATCGCCCGCAAAGGCCAGCGCGGCGGGCCGGGTTCTGTCAGCGGCGGGGCCGGAGGCGAAATCGGCGAAACGCTCGGCATTCAGCCGGGCCAGGTTTTCACTGATCCCCATCAGCTTTTGCAGATCGGGCACGCTCAGCGCGCGGGCGACCCCGGCCAGATGGGCGGCGTCTTGCTGAAAGGCGGGCGCGGTGACGGCGTGCCCCTCAACCGGCGAAAAATCCAGACGTTTGGCAGGCGAGACGACAACCAGCATTTGCACCCTTTTATCTGCTCCGGCGCGCAACCTAGCAGAGCGCCGCCGCGCGTCCAGCGCTCAGGCCTCGTGGAGCACCTGCAAAAAGGCCGCACCGAACCGCTCGGCCCGCCGGTCACCCAGAAGCCGCTCCAGCGCGCGGAGGTCACCGGGGCGCGTCTCGGCCACCTTGGCAAGCAGCGATGTCGAACAGCTCAGCGGCTTGTCGATGCCGCCGTCACCACGCGAAAGTTCGGCCTGCACTTCCAGAAGGCGGTCATAAAGGCTAGCCGCCTCGCGCCCCGCCAGCTTGCGCCGCGTGGGATGCAGCGCCGCGGTGCCCTCTCCGGTGATCACCTCGAGGAAGGCCGCGCCGTAGCGTTCGAGCTTTTTCGCGCCGACGCCGCTGATACGCGCCATCTCGTCCAGTGTCTGCGGGCGTTTCTCCGCCATTTCGATCAAGGTGCGGTCATTGAAAATGACATAGGCGGGTGCCTTGGCGGCCTCGGCAAAGGCGCGGCGTTTCGCCTTGAGCGCCGACAAAAGCGGCGCATCCTCCTCCGCGACCAGCGTCTTGACGGCGGGACGCGCGCTGCTGGCCTTGCGGATGGTATCCCGGCGCAGCTCGATCCCCGCTTCGCCGCGCAGGATCGGGCGCGCGGCTTCGGTCATGCGCAGGGCGCCGTGGCGTTCGGGATCGGGGCGCACAAGATCATGCCCCATCATCTGACGGAATATCGCCTGCCACTGGCGGCGGTCGAACTCACGCCCGACCCCGAAGGTGGGCAGCGCATCGTGGCTGCGCGCCTTCACCTTGTCGGTGCCGTTGCCGGTAAGGATGTCGATCAGATGCCCGGCACCGAAGTATTCGCCGGTGCGCAGGATCGCCGACAGCGCCTTGCGCACGGCCTCTGTCCCGTCGAAAGCTTCGGCAGGGCGATCGCACAGGTCGCAAGTTCCGCAGGGTTGCGCCTCTTCGCCGAAATAGCCAAGCAGGGTCTGGCGGCGGCATGTCAGCGCCTCTGCCAGGCCCAGCAGCGCGTTCAGCCGCGCGTGATCGGCCGCGCGACGCTCTGCCGGGGCGGGGCTTTCATCGATCTGCGACCGGCGCAGGCGGATGTCTTCGGGGCCGTAAAGCGTGAGGGTTTCGGCCGGGGCGCCATCGCGCCCGGCGCGGCCGATTTCCTGATAGTAACCTTCGATGGATTTCGGCAGATCGGCATGGGCGACCCAGCGGATATCGGGCTTGTCCACCCCCATGCCGAAGGCGACGGTGGCAACCACGATCAGCCCGTCTTCGCGCTGGAACCGTGCCTCGACCTCGCGTCGCGGCTCCGCCTCCATCCCGCCGTGATAGTGGCAGGCGCTGTGGCCCGCCTCGCGCAGGGCGGCGGCCAGGCTTTCGGTCTTGGCCCGCGTGCCGCAATAGACGATGCCGGACTGGCCCTTGCGGGCATCCGCGAAATCGAGGATCTGGCGGCGTGGGGAATCCTTGACCTCGAACGCCAGGTGGATGTTGGGCCGGTCGAAGCCGCGCAGAAAGGTTTCGGGCTGCACCCCGTCGAACAGCCGGGTCACGATCTCGGCGCGGGTTTCGGCGTCGGCGGTGGCGGTGAAGGCGGCCAGCGGCACGTTCAGGCTGCGCCGCAATTCGCCGATGCGCAGGTAATCGGGGCGAAAATCATGGCCCCACTGACTGACGCAATGCGCCTCGTCCACCGCGATCAGGCTGACGCCGATGCGGCGCAGCAGGTTCAGCGTGCCACCGGCGGAAAGGCGCTCGGGCGCCATGTAGAGCAGTTTCAGCACGCCTTCGTCGAGGGCGCGAAACACCTCTTCGGTTTCTTCTTCGGTATTGCCGGAGGTCAGCGCCCCCGCCGCCACGCCCGCCTCGCGCAGCCCGCGCACCTGATCGCGCATCAGCGCGATCAGCGGCGAAATCACGACCGTCACCCCGTCGCGGCACAGCGCGGGAAGCTGAAAGCACAGCGATTTGCCGCCGCCGGTGGGCATGATCGCCAGCGTATGTTGCCCGGCCATGACCGCATCGACGATCTCGGCCTGGCCGGGGCGGAATTCGGAGAATCCGAAGACGGATGAAAGAAGCTCTGCTGCGCCTGGCATGGGACCTGCGGGATTTTAGGCAAACTGCTCTGTTTTGCCAGACTCTCCCACGTTAGGAATCCGCGAACAAGGCCTCAGGCGAAAGAGTAGAGATTATTGCCGATGACGATGCGCAGCGCATAGATGCCGACCAGCACGATCAGCGGCGCCAGATCCAGCCCGCCGGTGTTGGGCAGGATGCGGCGGATCGGGGCGTAGATCGGCTCCAGCAGCCGGTTCAGCCCGTCCCAGATCTGCGCGACCAGCGGCTGACGCAGGTTCAGCACCTGAAAGCTGATCAGCCAGCTCATGATGATCTGGACAATGATGACGAACCAGACGATGTCGAGTATCAAAAGCAGGATTTGCAGGATCGAGAGCATGGGCAAGGGTCTTTCTGAGCCAGAGTTGCCCAAGAGGTAAGCGTAAGGGCCTGCGGTGACAACCATCTAACGCGACGTAGCGGATTGACCTTTGGCAGGGCAAGCCCAGTCTTTCGCCAAAAGGAGACAGCATTGTACCCGTTTCTGCGCCTTTTCAAGGAGATGATGGTTCACCGCAACGGCCCTGCCCTGCCGCTGTGGGGCACCCATGTCTCGTACCATGTCTGCTGGCCCTGGGATATCGACCCGTGGCGAGAGCTGAACAACGGCCGCACCCTGACGCTCTATGATCTGGGCCGCTTGCCGGCGGCCGCGCGGGCCGGCCTTGTCGCCGTGCTGCGGCAGAAACGCTGGGGCATGACAATGGCCGGGGTTTCCGTTCGGTATCGCCGTCGGGTGCGCCTGTTCGACAAGATCGAGATGCGGACCCGTTTCGTCGGCTGGGATGCCCGGTTTTTGTATGTCGAGCAGTCGATGTGGAAAGCCGACGAATGCACCAGCCACGCGCTCTACCGTGTCGCGGTGACCGATGCGAACGGCATTGTCGCGCCCGCCCGCGTGCTGGCCGCGATGGGCGAAGATACGATCCCGCCCGAGATGCCCGGCTGGGTCACCGCCTGGATCGCCGCCGAGGCCGAACGCCCCTGGCCGCCACAGCGGTAGCCACGCCAAGCCCCTTGCGCCGCCGGTGGTTTGCCGCTCAAATCGCCTCGGGCAAGGGCGGGGAACGGTGTGATGGCGCATGGGTCGGCGAAACGGCGCATCTGGGGATGGTGTTTCTTCGATTGGGCCAGCCAGCCCTATAACACCCTGCTCATCACCTTCATCTTCGGCCCCTATGTGAAAGAGATGCTGGGCAGCGGCACGGCGGCCCAGACCGCATGGGGCTATGGCGTCGGGGCTGCGGGCATCCTGATCGCGCTGCTGGCGCCGGTTCTGGGTGCGATCGCCGACCGGGCAGGCGGGCGGATGCGGTTCATCTGGCTGTTCTCGCTGCTCTATTTTGCCGGTGCCTGGGGCCTGTGGTGGGCCGCGCCCGGCAGCTTTCACCTGCCGCTGGTTCTGCTTTCCTTCGGCATCGGCCTGATCGGGATGGAATTCGCCACCATCTTCACCAATGCCATGCTCCCCGATCTCGGCCCCCGCGAAGAGATCGGGCGCATCTCCGGCTCCGGCTGGGCGTTCGGCTATCTGGGCGGGGTGCTGTCACTCGCCGTGATGCTGGTGTTTTTCGCCGAAAGCGCCACAACAGGCAAAACGCTGATCGGCATCGCCCCGGTGCTGGGGCTGGATGCGGCGATGCGCGAAGGCACCCGCGCCGTCGGCCCGTTCACGGCGCTGTGGTTCGCGGTTTTCATGGTGCCGTTCTTTCTATGGGTGCGCGAGCCGCGCCACCCGGAGGCGCTGACCATCGTGCAGGCCGTCCGCTCCGCCCTGCCCGAGCTGCGCCAGACCCTGCGCCACCTGCCCGACAACCGCAGCCTGTTCGCCTATCTGGGATCGTCGATGTTCTACCGCGACGCGCTGAACGGCATGTATGCCTTTGGCGGCATCTATGCGGCGGGCGTGCTGGAATGGTCGGTCGTGGATGTGGGGATCTTCGGGATCATCGCGGCGATCACCGGCGCCGTCTTCGCCTGGCTCGGCGGCCGGGCCGACGCGCGGTTCGGCCCGAAGCCGGTGATCTTCGCCACCGTCCTGGTGTTGACAGGGGTCGCCATCGCGGTGGTCTTTGTATCGCGCAGTTCGGTGCTGGGCATCGCGGTGCCGGCCGGCTCCGCCTTGCCCGACATCGCCTTCTATATCCTTGGGGCGCTGATCGGGGGCGCCGGGGGGGCGCTGCAATCGGCCAGCCGTACGATGATGGTGCACCAGGCCCCCGCCGGCCGCGTTACCGAAGCCTTCGGCCTTTACGCCCTGGCCGGCAAGGCCACGTCTTTTGTCGCCCCGATTTCCATCGGTATCGCCACCGATCTGAGCGGAAGTCAGCAATTGGGCATCACCCCGCTGATCGCCCTCTTTCTTATCGGGCTGTTTTTGCTACTCTGGGTGAAACCAGAAGGCGAACGAGCAGAAGAATGGTCCGCACCCTCTCCGCAATTGCCCTGATCCTGGGGCTTGTCAGTCCTGTTTGCGCGCAGGAAAAGGCCAATCAGCTTTTCGGCGCCAAAAGGACGGCGTCGGCCCATGTGCCCGCGGCGATCGGCACCTATGCCAAGGGCTGCGGCGCCGGGCTGATGCAACTGCCCGAAACCGGCCCGACATGGCAGGCGATGCGGCTGAGCCGCAACCGCAACTGGGGCCACCCCGAGATGATCGCCTTCATCCAGAGGCTCGGCGCCGAGGCCACGCGCCACGGCTGGGCCGGGCTCTACATCGGCGACATCAGCCAGCCGCGCGGCGGCCCGATGACAAGCGGCCACGCCTCGCATCAGATCGGGCTGGACGCGGATATCTGGATGCTGCCACCCAAACGGCTGAACCTGAGCCGCAGCGACCGCGAGAAGATCAGCTCGCTGAACGTGCGCAGTGCCGATCAGCGCAGCGTCAACGGCAATTTCACGCGGGCCCATTACAACATCCTGAAAGCCGCCGCATCAGACCCGGCGGTAGACCGGATTTTCGTGACCCCGCCCGTCAAGATCGAGATGTGCAAGACAGCGCGCCGGGCCGACAGGGCCTGGCTTCAGAAGATCCGCCCGCTTTACGGCCACAACACCCATTTCCACATACGCCTGAAATGCCCTGCGGGATCGGCCTTCTGCCAGACGCAAAGGCCCAGCGTGGCAGAGCTTTCCAAAGGCGGCGACGGCTGCGACGAGACGTTGCAATGGTGGGTGACCGATTATCTGAACCCACCCAAGACACCCGCCAGCCCCCCGGCCCCCAGAAAGCGCGGCGCGCGGGATTACACGATGGAAGACCTGCCCGGGCAATGCGCCCAGGTTCTGGCCGCACGCTGATGGTTTCCGCCCCCGTTTCGGCGAAATACCGGGTTGATTTCCGGTTTTACGGGCGCTAGCAGGGCGCGTTCGCCGCCTTGGCGGCCAAGTCTCCGCAACCTTGTAAAAACGGATCAACCTGATGACCCGCACTCTTCTTCCCGGCGTTCTCGCCATGGCCGCCATCGTCGTGGCCTCCAACATTCTGGTGCAGTTCCTGTTCGGACAATGGCTGACCTGGGGCGCCTTTACCTATCCCTTCGCCTTCCTCGTCACCGATGTGATGAACCGCGTCTACGGCGTGGGGCCTGCCCGCAAGGTCGTGGCCGCGGGGTTCGTGGTGGGGGTGATCTGCTCGCTGATCGGAACGCAGATCATGGGCGAGTTCGGCCCGCTGGTGACGCTGCGCATCGCGCTGGGATCGGGGCTCGCCTTTCTGACGGCGCAGATGCTGGACGTGGCGATTTTCAACCGGCTGCGCGAAGGCAAATGGTGGCGGGCGCCGCTGGCATCAACGCTGGTGGGATCTTCGGTCGATACGGCGATCTTCTTTTTTGTCGCGTTTTCAGGGGCTTTGACCGTTCTGGAGCCCGCCAACGACGTCAGCTGGGCCAATGAAACCCTGCCGCTGTTGAGCGTGGGACCGATGGTGCCGCTGTGGGTTTCGCTGGCATTTGCGGACTGGCTTGTCAAACTTTCGCTCGCTTTGTTGGCACTTGCGCCATTTCGCCTAATTGTTGGGCGCCTTATTCCACGGGTTGCGTGAAAAGTTTTGACAAACACTAAATATGTGGCACCCTACCTGTAACGGCAGCAGCAGAAAGGAGGTGGTCCAGTGTCTAGAGTGATATTGGAGAGAGGTGTCCGAACAGTTGGGGAGGCCGTG
Organism: Actibacterium sp. EMB200-NS6; assembly: GCF_001305615.1. GTDB lineage: Bacteria > Pseudomonadota > Alphaproteobacteria > Rhodobacterales > Rhodobacteraceae > Actibacterium_A > Actibacterium_A naphthalenivorans. Next base: position 220,827 of record NZ_CP010869.1, on the reverse strand, counting down.
ACCTGAAGGCAATCCGGAAGGTCGAACATCCCTGATTGGGCTTTGCTCTAACTGGCCCATCTCCCAAGATACTCGAAGGGCTGCCGACTTCCGGCAGCCCTTTTGGTTTGGCCCCCGCCCCTGTACGCTTGGTACCATTCGCCCCCCGGTTCGGTACAAATCCCCCATGCTGCGCATCAACGACAAGATCACCATCGAAGACTGGGAATTGACCGAGGTGTTTTCCCGCGCCTCGGGCCCCGGCGGGCAGAATGTGAACAAGGTGTCAACGGCGGTGGACCTGCGGTTCGAGGCCGAGCGCAGCCCCAACCTGCCCGGCCCGGTCAAGACGCGGCTGCGCCGGCTGGCCGGGCGCCGCTGGACCAAGGACGGCGCGCTGGTGATTCAATGCGACGAAACCCGCAGCCAGGCCCGCAACCGCGAGATCGCGCGCGAGCGGCTGGCGGAACTGATCACCAAAGCGCTGGTCGCGCCGAAACGCCGGGTGCCGACAAAGCCGACACTGGGCGCGAAGAAGCGGAGACTGAAGGCGAAAAAGGTGCGGGGGGAAGTGAAGGCGATGCGCGGGAAGGTGAGCGGGGAGGAGTGAGGAACTTCTTGTAGTAGCTGACGATGCCACTTCTATGTCTTGAATTCTTCACGAGTGGTCGTGGAGAATTACCTGTCGGCCTCACTATGTAGTTGAACGCACTTGACTCATGGTTCACTCCATGACTGCATGATTGAACCTTTACCCGACAAAGGTTCAATTAAGTTTCGACGCATTTAACTCAAGGTGCAACATGGATGCGACATTGTTCAACCAACAGAAGACTGGCAAACTTGTTGCTACCATAGAAGGGATGTCAGCATTTGTTCCGCATCCGCTTCCACCTGAAATCGAACTCGCTTGCCTGATCGACGAATTCGGCGAGGCGTCGGCCGCACTTGGTGGCCTGAATCGCATTGGTAGTACGATTTTGAACCCGTATATGGTTATCAGGCCGCTGCAAAGAAATGAAGCTCTTCGTTCTTCAGCAATGGAAGGCACCTTTTCTACAGCTGATAATCTGGCGATTGTTGAGGCACTGGACAGCGGAAGCGGAAGTAACGCCGACCGCGAGGTGTACAACTATATTCGCGCAATTGATTATGCCATCGAACAAACAAAAACACTTCCAATATCGCACCGCGTCGTCAAGGGAATGCACTCAGTTCTATTGTCTGGGGCCACAAAACCTAGGGGAGCCAATAAGCGGCCGGGGGAGTACAAAATTCACCAAAACTGGATTGGTGCATTAGATATCAGGGATGCCCGCTTTATTCCTCCACCGCCGAATGAAGCAATACAATGTATGGATGATCTGGAGGCATTCATAAACAAAGACACAGCTGGATTGCCAGCTCTGATCGCGGCAGGACTCGTCCACTATCAGTTTGAAACGATACACCCATTCGGTGACGGTAACGGACGTGTGGGCAGAATGTTGATAACTTTGCAACTTCTTCTCAAGGGGTTGCTTGATGCGCCTCTGCTTTATGTAAGCCCATACATTGAGAGAAACAAAGATGAGTACATTGATGCGATGTTCGCCGTTTCGTCCAAGGGAGATTGGATAAGGTGGCTTCGCTATTTCCTCCGGGCTGTAAAAATTTCATCCAACGAAACCATCAATACAATCATCAAGCTCAACGAATTACGTGATCGCTATCGCAGCACAATACAGCAGAAGACAAAGTCCGTCTCTGCAATAACCATCTGCGATCACCTTTTTGAACGGCCAGTAGTTTCCATTTCAGATGCTGCAAAAGTTTCGGAAACCAGTTACCAATCGGCCAAGAAGAATATTGACCAACTGGTGAAACTCGGCATTATCTCACCGGTTCCAGGATTTGAGAATCCAAAACTCTTCTGGTCAAAAGCAGTCATCGATATTTCAGACGGCCGCCTGGACCACTAAACCACAACCTCCCGCGCGACCTGTTCGCCGACGCCGAACACCCGTTTGTAGCGTGCGATCTCATCTGCCGGGCCCATCGCCTTCAGCGGGTTGTCCGACAGTTTCACCGTGGGCCGCCCGTTGGCCGAAACCGCCTTGCACACCAGTGAAAACGGCGCCAGCGCGTCGTCCGTCACCAGCCCGCGGAAATCGTTGGTCAGCAGCGTGCCCCAGCCGAAGCTGACCTTCACCCGCCCCTGAAACTGCGCTTGAAGCGTCACGATCTTGTCCACGTCCAGGCCGTCGGAGAAGATCACCAGCTTTTCGCGCGGGTCTTCGCCGCGATCCTGCCACCAGCGGATCGCCATTTCGGCACCCTCGGCCGGATCGCCGCTGTCGATCCGCACCCCCGTCCAGGAGGTCAGCCAGTCGGGCGCGTTGCGCAGGAAGCCTTCGGTGCCGTAGGTGTCGGGCAGGATGATGCGCAGGTTGCCCTCATGCTCCTGATGCCAGTCGGCCAGCACCTGATAGGGGGCCTGGGCCAGCTCGGCGTCGCTGTCGGCGAGCGCGGCATAGACCATGGGCAGCTCATGGGCGTTGGTGCCGATCGCCTCGACCTCGCGGTGCATGGCGATCAGGCAGTTCGAGGTGCCGACGAACTTGTCGCCCAGCCCCTCCATCAGCGCCTGAACGCACCAGTCCTGCCACAGGAAGGAATGCCGGCGGCGGGTGCCGAAATCGGCGATGCGCAGCTTGTCGATGCCGCGCAGCTGCTCGACCTTTTCCCACAGCTTGGTCATGGCGCGGGCGTAGAGCACCTGAAGCTCGAACTTGCCCATGTGCTGCAGCACGGCACGGCCGCGCAACTCCATCAGCACGGCGAGCGCCGGAACCTCCCACAGCATGACCTCGGGCCATGCGCCTTCGAAGGTAAGCTCATACTGGCCGTCGCGTTTTTCAAGGTGATAGGGCGGAAGCTGCAGCCCCTCGAACCATTCCATGAAATCGGAGCGGAACATCTGGCGCTTGCCGTAGAACATGTTGCCGCGCAGCCAAGTGCTTTCGCCGCGCGACAGGCGCAGGGTGCGGATATGATCGAGCTGTTCGCGAAGCTCTCCCTCATCGATCAGCTCGGCCAGGCGGATGGTTTTGGTGCGGTTGATCAGGCTGAAGCTGACCTGGGTGTCGGGCTTGTTGTGGAACACCGACTGGCACATCAGCAGCTTGTAGAAATCCGTGTCGATCAGCGACCGGACGATGGGGTCTATCTTCCATTTGTGATTATAGACCCGGGTCGCGATATCCACCATGCTCAGGCGTCCAGCACGATACCGGCGTCGAGCATACCGTCGCGCGCGTCTTCGAGGCTGCCGTCAAGGTCGATCGCGCGGCAGGCGCCTTCCAGAACGGTAACGTTATAGCCCAGCTTGACCGCGTCGAGCGCCGAGTATTGCACGCAGAAATCGGTGGCCAGCCCGACCAGCGTGACAGAGGTGACGCCGCGCACGTCGAGATAGCCGTCAAGGCCGGTGGGGGTTTCGTGGTCATTCTCGAAGAACGCCGAATAGCTGTCGATACCGGGGCGGAAGCCCTTGCGCAGGATCAGGTCGGCGGCGTCGGTGTTCAGATCGGGGTGGAAGGCCGCGCCCGGCGTGCCCTGAATGCAGTGGTCGGGCCACAGGATCTGGCCGCCATAGGGCATATCGACCACCTCGAACGGGGCCTTGCCCTCATGCTGGCTGGCAAAGGAGGAATGGTTGGCGGGGTGCCAATCCTGGGTGAAGACCTTGACGTGGAATTCCTCGAGCAGCGTGTTGATGCGGGGCAGGATGGCGTCTCCGTCGGGCACGGCGAGCGCGCCGCCGGGGCAGAAATCATTTTGCACGTCGATCACGATCAGGGCTTCATTGGCGGGTCGCATGGGGCAGCTCCGTTGGTTCCCTTACTTTGCTAAGCAGCGCATGCGCCCACGTCAATGGCGGGACGCTTGCACCCCGTGACGGGTTTTGCTAAGCGCGGCGCTCTTTCGTGGGGGCGGAACATGGCGGCGCTTGGCATAGACTTCGGCACTTCGAACACCGCGGCGGCGGTGGCCGAGCAGGGGCGCCCGCGTGTCATCGCGCTGGAACCCGGGCAGAGCACGATGCCCACGATCGTGTTTCTTGATTTCGACCGGCGCGAGGTGCTTTACGGCAGTAAGGCGGCGGAGGCGCTGATCGAGGGGCGCGAGGGGCGCTTCATGCGCTCGTTGAAAAGCATTCTGGGCACGCCGCTGGCACGCGAGACCCGGCATGTTCTGAACGAGCGCATGACCCTGATCGACATCATTGCCCGGTTTCTGGCCGAGGTGAAAGCGCGTGCCGAGGCCGCCACCGGCACCACGTTCGACACCGCCGTTTCGGGCCGCCCGGTGCATTTTCACAGCCATGCCCCCGCACGCGACCGGCAGGCGCTGGAAGATCTGACCGAAGCCTATGCCCGCGCCGGGTTTCGCGCCGTTCGCTTCTTGCCCGAGCCGGAGGCGGCGGCGCTGGCCGGGGGCGGGGCGGGGCGCGGGTTGATCGTGGATATCGGCGGCGGCACCTCGGATTTCACGGTATTCGACGCGGCGCAGGGCGAGGTGACGATTCGCGCCAGCCACGGGGTGCGCCTCGGCGGCACCGATTTCGACAAGGCGCTGAGCCTTGCCCATGTGATGCCGCTGCTGGGCATGGGCGCGGAGCTGCGCAAGGACATGGGGCCGGGCACCGTTACCGCGCCGGTTTCGATCTTCACCGAACTGGCCAGCTGGGAGAAGATCCCGTTTCTCTACAGCGCGGATCTGTTGCGCGACGTGCGCCGGATGGAGCGTCAGGCGCTGACGCCGCGCCTGTTCACCCGGCTGGGCGAGGTGCTGGAGATGCATCTGGGCCATGATGTGGCCTATGCCGTCGAGGCCGGGAAGATCGCCGCGAACGGCAACCGGGCCGGCGCGATCGACCTGAACGTGGTGGAAAAGGGACTGAGGCCGCTGCTGGCGCCCGCCGATCTGGCGCGCGATCTGGCCGGGTTCGCCCATGAGATCCGCCAGACCGCGGCCGAAACGCTGGCCATGGCCGGGTGCGGGCCGGAGGCGATCGACCGGGTGGTGTTTGTGGGCGGATCGAGCCTGATGGCGGTTGTGCGCGCCGCGATCGGGGCGTTGCTGCCGGATGCCGAGCAGGAAACATCAGAGGTGTTCACCGCCGTGGTCGATGGGCTGGCCCTTGCGGCGGGCGGCGCGGGCCGGGATTGATCCGCCACGGAATTGGGCCTATCTGAGCGTCATGTTCACCGTTGCCGCGCTTTATCATTTCACCCGTTTCGCCGACCCCGCCGCGCTGCAGGGGCCGCTGTTGGCGACCTGCGAAAAGGCCCGAACCACCGGATCGCTGCTGCTGGCCGCCGAGGGGATCAATGGCACGATTGCCGGCGATCGGGGCGGAATAGACACGGTGCTGGCCCATATCCGCGCCCTGCCCGGCTGTGCCGACCTGGAGTGGAAGGAAAGCTCTGCCACCAACAAACCGTTCGGTCGCATGAAGGTACGCATCAAGCGCGAAATCGTGACAATGGGCCAACCCGACGTGGACCCGCGCGCGCGCGTCGGCCACTACGTGGCACCCGAAGACTGGAACGCGCTGATCGCGGCGCCCGATGTGGCGGTGATCGACACGCGCAACGATTACGAAGTGTCGATCGGCACGTTTCAAGGCGCGATAGACCCTGAAACCCGCGCCTTCCGCGACTTTCCGGCATGGTGGGAACAGAACAAGCAGCGGTTCCACAACAAGCGGATCGCAATGTTCTGCACCGGCGGCATCCGCTGCGAGAAATCCACCAACTATCTGCTGGGTCAGGGGGTGGAGGATGTGTTCCACCTGAAGGGCGGCATTCTGAAATACCTCGAGGAAGTGCCGCAGGAAGAGAGCCTGTGGCAGGGCGAATGCTTTGTATTTGACGAGCGGGTATCGGTGGGCCACGGCCTGATCGAGGGGCCGCACGGGCTGTGCCGGGCCTGCCGCCGGCCGCTGACGCCCGAGGATCTGACACGGGCGGAGTATGAGGAAGGCGTAAGCTGCCACCGCTGTATCGGCGAGAATTCCGAGGAACGGCGGGAGCGGTTCCGCGAACGGCAAAAGCAGATCGCGCTGGCGAAGGCGCGGGGGGAGCGGCATCTGGGGGCGAAGCGCTAGCGCCCCGCCCCTTTAACCTTGCGGTCCGCCGCGCCGGTCAGAAATCCAGATTTTCCACATTCAGCGCGTTGATCTGGATGAACTCCCGCCGGGGTTCGACGACATCGCCCATCAGCTTGGTGAAGATATCGTCGGCGTCGGCCATATCCTCGACCCGGACCTGCAGCAATGTGCGCGCCTCCGGGTCCAGCGTGGTTTCCCACAGCTGGTCGGGGTTCATCTCTCCCAGCCCCTTGTAGCGCTGCAGCGACAGGCCCTTTTCGCCTTCGGTCAGGATCGCGTTCAGCAGGTCGGTGGGGCCGTAGATCACCTGCTCGCGGTCCTTGCGGACCAGATGCGCCGGATCGGTATAGTGATCGCGCGTGGGTCTGGAGGCGTCGGACAGCCGCCGCGCCTCGCCCGAGCGCAACACCGCACCGTCGAGCGAGCGGACCTCCTCGACCCCGCGCAGCACGCGGGTCAGGCGGATGCCGTGATCCTGCGTGATGCGGCCGTTCCAGCCGCGCTCATATTCCACCGCCACCAGATCGAGCCGCTTGGCCACCGTATCGGCGACCTGCTGCAGATCGCTGTCGGCGCGGCCCGCGTCAAAGGCGCCGGCCAGCGCGGCCTGTTCCAGGATGTGGCGCGGATAATGGGTCGGGAAGGCGTCGAGCACCCGGCGGAAGGCGCGCGCGCCTTCGACGACGCGGGCCAGATCGGCCCCGGCGATCTCCTCGCCGCCGGCAAGCCGGAGCAGCGCCCCCTCGACCCCCATCTGGATCAGGTAATCCTCGAGCGCGAGCTGGTCCTTGAGATACACCTCGGACCGGCCCCGGCTGACCTTGTAGAGCGGCGGCTGCGCGATATAGAGATAGCCCCCCTCGATCAACTCGGGCATCTGCCGGAAGAAGAAGGTCAGCAGCAGGGTGCGGATATGCGCGCCGTCCACGTCGGCGTCGGTCATGATGACGATCTTGTGGTAGCGCAGCTTGGAGATGTCGAACTCGTCCCGCCCGATGCCGGTGCCGAGCGCGGTGATCAGCGTGCCGATCTCCTGGCTGCTCAGCATCCTGTCGAACCGGGCGCGCTCCACGTTCAGGATCTTGCCGCGCAGGGGCAGAACCGCCTGATTGTGGCGCGACCGGCCCTGTTTGGCCGAACCGCCGGCGCTGTCACCCTCGACCAGGAACAGCTCTGACAGGGCGGGGTCCTTCTCCTGGCAATCGGCCAGCTTGCCGGGCAGGCTGGCGACATCCATCGCCGTCTTGCGCCGGGTCAGCTCGCGCGCCTTGCGGGCGGCCTCGCGGGCCAGCGCCGCCTCGACGATCTTGCCGACGATCTGGCGCGCCTCGGCGGGGTGTTCCTCGAACCATTCAGAGAGCTTTTCGTTCACCAGCCCCTCGACCGCGGGCCGCACCTCGGAACTGACGAGCTTGTCCTTGGTCTGGCTGCTGAACTTGGGATCGGGCACCTTGACCGACAACACGCAGGTCAGCCCCTCGCGCGCATCGTCGCCGGTGAAGTTGACCTTTTCCTTCTTGGCGATGCCGCTGCTCTGGGCATAGGCGTTGATCGTCCGGGTCAGCGCGCCGCGAAAGCCCGCCAGATGGGTGCCGCCATCGCGCTGCGGGATGTTGTTGGTAAAGGGCAGCACGTTTTCATGGTAGCTGTCGTTCCACCACATCGCCACCTCGACGCCGATGCCGTCCTTCTCGCCGGTCATGAAGATCGGATCAGGCATGACCGGCACCTTGGAGCGATCCAGATAGCGGACGAATTCCTGCACGCCGCCCTCGTAGAAAAGCTCGGTCTTCAGCGGCTCGACGGGGCGTTCATCCTCCAGGATGATCCGCACACCCGAATTCAGGAACGCCAGCTCGCGCAGCCGGTGCTCCAGCGTCTTGAAACTGTACTCGAGATTGGAAAACGTATCGGTCGAGGCCATGAACCGCACCTCGGTGCCCTTGCGGCCGTCGGCATCGCCGACCACCCGCAGATGCTCGACCGTATCACCATGCTCGAACCGGGCGAAATGCTCCTTGCCATCGCGCCAGATCCGCAGCTCCAGCCAATCGGAAAGCGCGTTCACCACCGAAACGCCGACCCCGTGCAAGCCGCCCGAGACCTTGTAGGAGTTCTGATCGAACTTCCCGCCGGCATGAAGCTGGGTCATGATGACCTCGGCCGCCGAAACGCCCTCTTCCTCATGCAGGCCGACGGGAATGCCGCGGCCGTTGTCATGAACCGAAACGGAACTGTCGGCGTGAATCTTCACATTCACCGCATCGGCATGGCCGGCCAGCGCCTCGTCGATACCGTTATCGACGACCTCATACACCATGTGGTGCAGGCCAGAGCCGTCGTCCGTATCCCCGATATACATGCCGGGGCGTTTGCGGACGGCCTCCAACCCTTTGAGAACCTTGATGGAATCGGCGCCGTATTCTTCGGGCGCGGGGGCGTTTTCCGCCATGCAGAGCTTCCTTCGTATTTTTGTCATTTTATACGAAATTCTGGGGGGGATGTCACGCGTGACACACAAGATTTGGTGTCATGTGAAGGGAATAACAAGCCCGACAAGGATCAGCAGCGATCCGGCGATGACATTGGTCCGCCGCAGCGCGCCCGGCGAGGCCAAAAGCCGCCGCGCACGATCGACGAACAGGGCGAAACACAGGTTGCCGGCAAAGGGCACCAGCATCGAAATTGCGACGATCGCGGCCATGTCCGGCCCGGTTATCGTGGTCAGATCGAAAAACCCCGGCAGCACGCCCATGTAGAACAGGATCGCCTTGGGATTGCCCAGAATCACCGCGAGCCCGGCCAGAAACCCCGCCCACATGCCGGGCCGCGTCAGGCGGCTGTCGGTGGCGATGGATTTGTCGGCGTTGCGGATCAGAACGATCCCCATCAACAGGAACACGCCCGAGGCGACAAAGCGCAGCACGGTCATGAATCCGGCAAAGACAGAGACGATCCAGCTTACTCCGAAGATCGCCAGAAGCGGCCAGAGCGCATCGCCGATCACCACCCCCAGCGCCAGCGGCCAGGCGGCGGGAAACCCGCCCGAAAGCGCCCGCGCGGTCAGCGCCACCCAGACCGGGCCGGGGGTGAAGAACAGGATGACAAGCGCCCCGGCGTAAAGCGCGAGGTCGGTGGCGGTGACGGTCATGGCGCCTCCGGCAGGGTCAGGCTGCCGTCCTCGCTCAGCGGCCAGAACGGGTTCATCGCAACCTCCCACACATGGCCGTCGGGATCGGCGTAATAGCCCGAATAGCCGCCCCAGAACACCGCCTCCGGCGCCTTCAGCGGCGCGGCCCCGGCGGCCAGCGCGGCGGCAAAGGCGGCATCCACCTCTTCCCGCGTCGTGAAATTCTGCGCCAGCGTCATGGCGCCGGTGCCCAGCGCGGCATCGGGCCGGCCCTGATCGGCGGCCAGCGCGGCGCGACCGAACAGGCCCAGCGCCATGCCGTTCATCTGATAGAACAGCACGCCCTCCTGCGCCTGCGCGGGCACCCAGCCCAGGGCGGCGTAAAACGCCTTTGACCGCTCAAGATCATCCACGCCAAGGGTGATCAGCGTCACGCGCTGCGGGATCATGGGGCTGTCCTTTCCTCGATGCGGCTGGTGCCGCCCTCCTCGGTCACTTCGAAATATTGCGCCCGATCGGCCAGCGCGTCGAACAGCTCCGGCCCGGTGCCGGTCATCCAGGCCTGCGCGCCCAATGCACAGATCTCGTCATAAAGCGCGGCACGGCGCGCGCCGTCCAGATGCGCCGCGACCTCATCCAGCAGCAACAGCGGCGGCGCCCCGAAATCCTCGGCCAGCGCACGAGCATTGGCCAGAATCAGCGAAATCAAAAGCGCCTTCTGCTCGCCGGTGGAACATTGCCGCGCGGCCACGCCCTTGGCGGCATACACCGCCTCCAGATCCGCGCGATGCGGCCCGGTCAGGGTGCGCCCGGCAGAGAGATCCCGCGCGCGGCCATCCGAAAAGGCGGCGGCCAGCGCCTCTTCCCCGGCAGGCACATCCGCGCCCTCCGGCCCCGGGATAGCCAGCGCCGCCACCGGAAAGGCGGTTTCCGCCCCCTCCTGCGCCGCCGCGATCCGCGCCAGCGCCGTGCTCCGGTTTCGCTGAATCGCCGCCCCGGCCCTGGCCATCTGCGCCTCCAGCGCCCCGTACCACGCCGCGTCGCGCACCTGATCCTTCAACAGCCGGTTGCGCTCGCGCATCGCTTTTTCATAGGTCAGTGTCACCTCGCCATGACCTGGCTCGAAGCTCAGGGTCATGCGGTCCAGAAACCGCCGCCGCCCCTCGGCCCCCTCGATCCACAGGCGGTCCATCGACGGCACCAGCCACAACACCCGCGCGATCCGGCCCAGCGCAGCTTGCGCCGCGGCCTTGCCGTCGATCCTGACCGAACGCGCGGCGCCGGACTCGGCCCAGGTCTCCACCTCATGGGTCTGATGCAGGCTGTGCAGCTGCGCGGTGATCTTCCAGCCCAGCGCCTCGGGCTGGCGGGCGATCTCCTCCGCCGCCGCCCGGCGCAACCCGCGACCGGGAGACAACAGCGAAATCGCCTCCAGAATATTGGTCTTGCCCGCCCCGTTGGGTCCGTAGATCGCCACCGGCCGCCCGTCCACCGACAGCGCCGCCGCCTTGTGCGACCGGAAATGCGACAGGGTCAGACGGGTCAGGGCAAGGCCGGGCATGGGGTGCCCTTCATCTTTCAACAAGTATCCCCGCCGGAGGCAAGAAAGTTAAACGCGCATCGGCATCACGACATAGACCGCCGATGTATCATTGCCCTCGCGCATCAGGGTCGGGTCGCCGGCCGAGTTGAACAGGAACACCGCATTCTCGCGATCCACCTGGCTGGCGATCTCCAGCAGGTATTTGGCGTTGAACCCGATCTCCAGCCGCTCGTCGGCATAGGCCACGGCCAGCTCCTCTTCCGCGGCGCCCGCGTCCGGCGCGTTGACCGAGAGAATCAGCCGGTCCTCGTCCAGCGCCAGCTTCACCGCGCGCGACCGTTCCGACGATACCGTCGCCACACGGTCCACCGCCCGGGCAAATTCGGCCGCGTCCACTTCCAGCCTGCGGTTGTTGCCCTGCGGGATCACGCGGGTGTAATCGGGGAAGGTGCCGTCGATGACCTTCGAGGTCAGGGTGATGTCGGGCGTGGCAAACCGCACTTTGGTCTCCGACACGGACACCGCGATGGTCACATCGTCATCATCCAGCAACTTGCGCAGCTCGCCTACGGTCTTGCGCGGCACGATCACGCCGGGCATGGTTTCGGCCCCTTCGGGCAGCGGCGCGTCGATCCGGGCAAGGCGGTGGCCATCGGTCGCCACGCAGCGCAGCACCTTGCCGCCCTCGCCGTCGGCCACATGCATATAGACGCCATTGAGGTAATAGCGCGTCTCTTCGGTGGAAATCGCGAATTTCGACTTGTCGAACAGCCGCCGCAGCACCGGCGCCGGGGCCGAGAAGTTGGAGCTGTATTCCGATGAGGCCATCACCGGGAAATCTTCCCTCGGCAGGGTCGCCAGCGAGAAGTTGGAGCGCCCGGCCTCGACCGTCAGCCGCCCCGAGGCGCCGTCGTCGGTCAGGCTGACAAGCGCGCCGTCGGGCAGCTTGCGCACGATCTCATGCAGGGTCACGGCAGAGACCGTCGTGGCACCGGCACGTTCGACCTGGGCCAGCGCCTTGTCGACCACTTCGATGTCCAGATCGGTGGCGCGGAAACTGACGGCTTCGCCCTCTGCCTCGATCAGCACATTGGCGAGGATCGGGATGGTGTTGCGACGCTCAACAACCGATTGCGCCTGCCCGACCGCCTTCAATAGCGTCCCGCGTTCGATGCTGAATTTCATTGCCTCGCTCCTCATGCCACCGGGAGTGAGAAACTAACCGTTTCCCCCTCTGGCTCAAGACTTTTTTGACTGTCGGATGGTTTAAAGGGGGCGTCAAGGCCAGACGCCCCCGAATGGCCTATGCTTCCAGCATGCGGCGCAGAAGTTCCAGGTCTTCGGCGATCTGATTGTCATGGGCGCGCAGTTCGTCGATGCGCTTGACCGCGTGCATCACGGTGGTGTGGTCACGCCCGCCAAAGCGGCGCCCGATCTCGGGCAGCGAACGCGAGGTCAGCTGTTTGGCCAGATACATCGCCATCTGACGCGGCCGGGCGATGGTGCGGGTACGCTTGGGCCCGATCAGATCCGACAGGCGGACGTTGAAATGCTCGCCGACGCGGCGCTGGATCTCCTCGATCGTCACCTTGCGGTCCGACGCGCGCAGAATATCGGCCAGACAATCCTGCGCCAGATCCAGCGTGATCTCGCGCCCCACCAGAGAGGCGAAGGCGAACAGCCGGGTCAGCGCCCCCTCGAGCACACGCACATTGGTGGAAATGCGATGGGCCAGAAACTCCAGCACGCCCGGCGACAGCACGAGGCCGGGATATTGCTTGCGGTAAAGCTCGACCTTCTGCTGCAGAACGCCAAGGCGCAGTTCGTAATCGGTGGGGTGAAGATCCACCACGAGGCCGCATTGCAGGCGGGATTTGATCCGCTCCTCGAGATCCTTGATCTCGCCCGGGGCACGGTCGGCGGAAATGATGATCTGCTTGTTCTGATCCACCAGCGCGTTGAACGTGTGGAAGAACTCTTCCTGCGTGCTGTCCTTGCCGGCGATGAACTGCACATCATCGACCATCAGCACATCGACCGAGCGGAAAAGCTCCTTGAAGCCCATCGTATCCCGTTCGCGCAGCGCCTGCACGAAACGGTACATGAATTGCTCGGCCGACAGGTAGACCACGCGCAGATGCGGCGACCGGGTGCGCAGCTCGTGCGCGATGGCATGCATCAGGTGGGTTTTGCCGAGGCCGACACCGCCATAGAGAAACAGCGGGTTGAACGTCACCGGGCTGCCCTCGCCCACGCGGCGCGCGGCGGCATGGGCCAGTTCGTTCGGCTTGCCGACAACGAAACTGTCGAAGGTAAAGCGGGAATCGATCGGAGCGCCCAGAAGCTCGCCCTCGGATCGGGCGGGGACGGCGGAACGGGGCGCCGCGGCGCTGGTGGCCGGCAGATCCGGCTTCGACGCGGGCACACCTGCACCACGCTGGTCAACGCTGAATTGCAGGCGGTCGACCGTCGCGCCGCCACGGGTCAGATGGTGCAGGATTTCATCGCCGAAATTGCGCGAGACCCAATCCGCCACAAAACTCGTGGGAACGTTGAAATGGGCGACGCCATTGTGCAGCTCCTGAAACTTGAGAGGTTTGATCCAGGTGGCGAAGTTGTTCTCGCCGATTGATTTCTGAATATCCCTGCACGCCAGTCCCCATTTTTCGTCGTTCATTGTCCCTGCCCGCTCCAGCATCTGTGCCCAATCGTATCCGGGCCAGTGCGCACCGCGGATCCCCCGCCGGTTTGCATGCCCGTCTGTGAAACGCTGTCGTCCGGAGGGATGGCATCGAACGGGCCGCTGGCGAGTGCAGCAGCCGGCTTTCCGCCCGATCGCATGAATTCAGGTCCGCAGACAAATCCCGACCCTCCACTGCCAAGACAGTGGCGGATATACTGGCACCAGCCCTCGAACCCCGCATTCCGCGGTCTTATTTATTGGACATGCCGATCTGCATGATCACGGCGCAGGCCGTTTTTCACACAGGTCATACTGGCCACGTATGGATGCAAAGCCCCACTTTGCAGTCCGTCCGACAACCAGAGAGCACACCTTGCTTCGCCAAAAGCCCTAATGCAGCGGGGCCCGGATTATGGAAGCACGGTGCGGCTCACGTCATGTCCCCCCAAGACGATGTGAATCGCAGGTCTGAAGCTATCAAGTGAAGGGAAGCCGGCGCAACCGATCTTCGCGCTTGACCTCGGGATTGTCGGGCCGAATCCAAAAAGCTGTTTATGTGCGGGCGCAGGGCGGGAAAAAATGCAACAATCGATCAGAAACGAAAAAGGGCGCGACCCGGAGGCGCGCCCTTGAACGACGTTCAGATATTGGTCGCGACTCAGGCGCCGAGGGCTTTGACCCGGGCCGACAGACGGGAAATTTTGCGCGACACGGTGTTTTTGTGAAGAACACCACGGGTCACGCCGCGCATCAGCTCGGGCTGGGCCTGACGCAGGGCGGCGGTTGCCGCTTCCTTGTCGCCGGAGGCGATTGCCTCTTCCACTTTGCGCAGGAAGGTGCGGATGCGCGAGCGGCGCGCTTTGTTGACGTCGAAGCGGCGCTCGTTCTGGCGCGCGCGTTTCTTTGCTTGGGGCGAATTGGCCATTGTTCTGTTCCCACTTTCGGGCTGTTGAGAGTTCAGAGCGCAACAAAGCCCGACCCGGGTATTGGAACCGGTCGATTCTTGCCAGAGCGGGCATCACGCGCATGTAACGGCGGCCTATACGGGAAAATGCGCCGCAAGGAAACCCGAAAAGCGCGGATGCTACTTGTCGCGGAATTGCGGCTCGCGCTTTTCCAGGAAGGCCGACATGCCTTCTTTCTGATCCTCGGTGGCGAAAAGCGAATGGAACACGCGGCGCTCGAACAGAATGCCTTCGCGCAGCGTGGTTTCATAGCTGCGGTTGACGGCCTCTTTCACCACCATCGTGGTGATCGCCGATTTCTCGGCGATCTTGTGGGCGGCGGCCATCGCCTCTTCCACCAGCTTCTTGGCCGGCACGATGCGCGACACGAGGCCCGAACGCTCTGCCTCTTCCGCATCCATGAAGCGGCCGGTCAGGTGCATCTCCATCGACTTGGACTTGCCGACGAAACGGGTCAGCCGCTGGGTGCCGCCGATACCGGCGACCACGCCGAGGTTGATCTCGGGCTGGCCGAATTTCGCGGTGTCGGCGGCGATGATGAAATCGCACATCATCGCCAGTTCGCAGCCGCCGCCCAGCGCATAGCCGGCCACCGCCGCGATGATCGGCTTGCGGCAACGCAGCAGCGCCTCGGTCTCATCGGTGAAAAGATCGCCGGCGAAGGCGTCAACGAAGTTCTTTTCGCTCATCTCCTTGATGTCGGCGCCGGCCGCGAATGCCTTTTCCGAGCCGGTCAGGACAATGCAACGCACCTTGTCATTCGCACCCGCCTGGGTGACGGCCTCGGCCAATTCGGCCAGCAATTCGGAGTTCAGCGCGTTCAGCGCGTCGGGCCGGTTCAGCCTGATCAGGGCTACATGCTCTTCGATATCTACGATCAGCGTCTTGTAGGCCATGGCGGGGGCGCCTCCCTTTGGGTTCGAAGACGATTCCTTAGCACCCTGCCGCCGGTGTTCAAGCTATCTTTGGCATTGCGCGCAGTAGAAAGTCGACCGTCCCGACTGGGCGATTCGGGCGATCGTGCCGGTGCAGCCGGGGGTGACGCAGGGCAGGCCCTCGCGCCCGTAGGCGGCAAAGCTGTGCTGGAAATACCCAAGCTCGCCATCGGTCTGACGATGATCGCGCAGGCTGGAGCCGCCCGCGGCGATGGCATCGTGCAGCACATCGCGGATCACCGGCACAAGGCGCGCCACGCGCTGCGCCGAGAGCTGCCCGGCCTTGCGCCGGGGCGATATGCCGGCGCGGTGCAGTGCCTCGCAGACATAGATATTGCCCAGGCCCGCGACGATGCGCTGATCAAGAAGCGCGGATTTCACCGGCGTCATCCGGCCCTTCAGCCGGGCGATCAGATAATCCTCGCTGAACGCATTGCCCAGCGGTTCGGGCCCCAGCCCGGCCAGCAGCCGGTGCGCCTCGACCCCATCGGTGGCGGCAAGATCCATCGCGCCGAAGCGGCGGGCATCGTTGAAGGTGATGCGGGCGCCGTTTTCCAGTTCGAGCACCACATGGTCATGCTTCTGCGCGATGGGATGATCATGGTGGAACAGTCCCTGTGTGTCGCCCGACACCAGCATCCGCCCGGACATGCCCAGATGGATGATCAGCGTTTCGCCGGTCGACAGATCCGCCAGGATGTATTTCGACCGTCGCCGCAGCCGATCGACCCGCGCGCCGGCCAGCCGCTCGGCCATGCGCGGCGGGAACGGCCAGCGCAGATCGGGGCGGTTGACGGCGGCGCGCGCGATCACCTGCCCCTCCATCACGGGGGCCAGCCCGCGGCGCACCGTCTCGACCTCTGGCAATTCGGGCATCGGCGGCTCCTGTGGCGTTGGGCGCATTGTAACGCCCGGTTGGCGCTCTATAAGGAGGGGGAGTTTTGACAGACGGCAAGGCCCCCATGACCGACGACGATCAGAAAACCACGCATTTCGGCTATCAAACCGTGCCGGAGGGCGAAAAGGCGGGGATGGTGCATGGCGTCTTTACCCGCGTCGCATCGCGCTATGACGTGATGAATGACCTGATGTCGATGGGCATCCACCGGGTCTGGAAAGACGCGATGATGGATTGGCTGGCGCCCCGCCCCGGCCAGCGCCTGCTGGATGTGGCCGGCGGCACCGGCGATGTGGCCTTCCGCTTTCTCAAACGCGCGCCGGGGGCGTCGGCCGTGGTGCTGGACATGACAGAGCAGATGCTGGTCGAGGGCCGCCAGCGCGCCGAGGCCGAGCAGATGGCCGGCAGCCTGGACTGGGTGGTGGGCGATGCCATGGCCCTGCCCTTTGCCGACAACAGCTTTGACGTCTACACAATCTCTTTCGGCATCCGGAACGTCACCCGCGTGCCCGATGCCCTGTCGGAGGCCTACCGGGTGCTGCGCCCCGGCGGGCGGCTGATGGTGCTGGAGTTCAGCCAGCTGCCCAATCCGGCGATGCAATGGGCCTATGACAGGTATTCGTTCAACGTGATCCCGGCGATGGGGCAGGTCGTGGCGAATGACCGTGAAAGCTATCAGTATCTGGTGGAGTCGATCCGCAAATTCCCCGATCAGGAAACCTTCGCGCGAATGATCCGCGCGGCCGGATTCGGCAATGTCAAATACCGCAACCTGAGCATGGGCGTCGCCGCCCTGCATTCCGGCTGGAAGCTCTAGGTGCGCGGGCCTCACAACATCTGGCGGCTGATCCGCACCGGCGCCACGCTGGAGCGCAGCGGCGCCATGGGCGTGGTGCTGGAGGCGCTGGAGGCCCCGCGCGAGGTGCGGATTCTGGCACGGGTTCTGGGCTGGCCGTTCAAGCCGCTGGGCTTTCGGGGCGACCCGGCGCTGCCCCCCGCCACCCGCGCACTGACCGCGCTTGGCCCGGCCTATATCAAATTCGGGCAGATCCTTTCGACCCGGCCCGATCTGGTGGGCGACGAGCTGGCCGTGCAGCTTCGGGTGCTGCAGGACAAGCTGCCGCCCTTTCCCAACGACGTCGCCATGAAGATGATCGAAGAAGATCTGGGCCTGCCCGTCGATCAGGTGTTCAGCGAATTCAGCGCCCCGGTCGCGGCGGCGTCGATCGCGCAGGTGCACAGGGCCCGCATCGCCGATACCGGCGAAGAGGTCGCCGTGAAGGTGCTGCGCCCGAAGATCGAAAAGGCGTTCCGCACCGATATCGAGGCGTTTCATCTGGCCGCGACCATCATCGAGCGGTTCATCCCGTTTTCGCGCCGTCTGCGCCCCAGCGATGTGGTCGAGCATTTCGAGGGCATCGTGTCGGGCGAGCTGGATCTGCGGCTGGAATCCTCGGCCGCGTCTGAATTCGCCGCCAACACCCGGAACGACGAAGGGTTTCGCGTGCCCCGCGCCTATTGGGGCCTGTCCAGCCGTCGGGTCATGACCCTTGGCTGGGCCGAAGGCGTGCCGCTGGGCGACAATGACGCGATCGACGCGGCCGGGCACGACCGGCAGGCGCTGGCCAAGCGCGTGCTGCAGCTGTTTCTGCACCATGCGCTGCGCGACGGGTTCTTTCACGCGGACATGCATCAGGGAAACCTGAAGGTGGGCGCAGATGGCGCGATCATCTGCTACGATTTCGGCATCATGGGCCGGATCGACGAATATACCCGCCGGGTCTATGCCGAGATCCTGTTCGGCATGATCCGGCAGGATTACCGCCGGGTCGCCGAGGTGCATTTCGAGGCCGGATATGTGCCGGCCGAGATGGATGTGGATGAATTCTCGCGCGCGCTGCGGGCGGTGGGCGATCCGATCTTCGGCATGGACGCCTCGCATATTTCGATGGGGCGGCTGCTGAGCTATCTGTTCGAGGTGACCGAGCGGTTCGGGATGCAGACGCGAACCGAGCTGATTCTGCTGCAGCGGACCATGGTGGTGGTCGAGGGCGTGGCCCGCTCGCTCGACCCGCACATGAACATCTGGGAAGTCGCGCGGCCGATCGTCGAGGCCTATATCAAGGAAAATGTCGGCCCCAAGGCATTTCTGCGGGATCTGACGCGCACGGTTCAGGTGCTGGCCCGGTTCGGCCCGAAACTGCCCAAACTGGCCGAAGCGGCACTGGTGCAGCAGGATATGCCGCCCGAAGCGCCGCCGGCAAACCCCTGGCCGCAGCGCCTTGGCTGGATGGGCCTTGGCGCGGGGCTGGCGGCGCTGGTGGCGCTGGCGGTCAGCTAGGCGCGCGAAGCGCGGTCACGTCGCCGGCGGCCACGGATACGCCGCTATCGAGCACGAGGGCGGTCTTGCCATCGGCGATGCGGGCCTCCGCCACTGTGCTGTAGACCTCGGCCGGACTGCGGCCCAGAAGCTCGCCCCCCGCGAAGCTTTCAACCTCGAACCGGTAGAGCCCGTCGGGCAGCGGAATTCCGGCGGCGTCGGTTCCGGCCCAGAGATAGGCATCCTCCGAAACCGAAAGCGCAAGCCGCTGCACCTCGGCCCCCTGCTCATCCAGCACCACAAGCTGGGCCGCGTCGGCGCCACTGTCGGGCCGGGGCGCGATCGAAACCGGCTGCCCCCGGAACAGCGCGGGGGCGGTGCTGCGCGCCTCCATCCCGACCCAGCCGGCGAGGTCGGCGATGCCGCCCGCGCCGAGCTGCGATGTGAGCGCCGACAGAAGATCATTGGTGCGGACCTGCTGCTCGACCCCGGAAAACGTGGCGAGCTGCACCGCGAAATCGGAGGATTCGACCGGATTGAGCGGATCCTGATTTTGCATCTGCGTGGTCAGCATTTTCAGGAAGGTCTCGAAATCCGAATTCACCGGCGCGGGGTCGGAGGGTTTGGCCGACCGTGGGGCGGCGGCCTGGGCGGCGGCTGTGACGTCCATGCTCTGTCCTTTCAGATGCGTATGTCGAGCACGCCCATGGTACGGCGCCGGGCGGGCGTTTGATCGGCCTGGGCAGGCCCCGGGCCGGGCGGCGTGCCCTCAAGCGCAGGCGCGGTGTTCCGGGGCGTGTCGCGGCGCGGTGTGCCCTGGCCGAAATCGAAGCGGATATCGGTATAGCCGAGATCGCTCAGTTCCTGATCCAGAAGGTCGATATGGCGGCGGAGCAAATCCCCGGTTTCGCCACGTTCGGCCTGAATAGAGACGATCATGCCGCTTTCCTGCGGCGTCAGCGTGATGCGAAGCCTGCCGAGTTCCTCCGGCCGGAGGGTCAGCTCGACCGGCCCGTCGGGGGCCTGGCGGATCACCTCGACCAGCTGGCTGGTCACGGCTGCAGGCGCAGGGGCGGCGGACAGGACGCGCGGTGTATCCGACGCAGGCGGGGCGGCGGCTGAACCGGGCGCGGAAACCGCGCCGGGGGCAGGCTCTGAACCCGTTTCAGGCAGGGGGTCGGACGGTGAAGGGACGGCGGCCAGCGGCTGGCCTTGGCTGGCGGGCGCGGAGACGTGCGGCGCCGGAGCCTGGGCCGCGCTCGACGCGTTCGTCCGCGCGCCTGTCTCTTGCAGGACCGGCCCCGGCGGAGGGTCCGGGCGATCGGCGGCGGGCGGGGACACCATGGCGGCCTGCGGCGGCGCGGCCCGGGCGGCATCGGGCACCGCCTTGCCCATCGGGGGCGCGTCGCGATGCGGCGGGATCGGGACGTCCGGCGTGGCATCGGGCCCGGCCCCGGGGTGCGGCGGCGGGGTTTCCATCGCGGCCAGCGGCGCGAGGCCCACGGACGCATCCTTCGGGTTGGTACAAGGCACATTCAGGCGCATTGGAGCCGTTTCCAGCAACGACAGAGCCACTTCCGAAGCGGGTTCAGCCTCTTTGCTCACGACAGCTTGCACGGGCATGAGCAAATCCCACGGCACCGGCGCCGCGGCGCCCTCTGGCATCTCTTCCTCCGCTTGCGCGAAGGCGAGGCCGAAATCGGCACCGGAACCTGCCTCCTCCGCAAACGGCGGCGGGGCATGGTCCGGCGGAATTGAAACCCTTTCCGGGCGGATCGACGACGGCATGGTTTTTTCCGGGCGCTGCCACTGTTGGCATCAAGTCATGCGCGACGGAAGTTACCACTTCTTTACCAGCTATCGGTCATAGATCGGAAAATTCAGTGCAATTGAAGGAATTCACCGTGCCCGAAATCGCCCCCATCTCAACCCCGCCCCTGCCCCCCGGCCGTGACGCGAAACTGCGCGCGGCGGCCGAGCAGCTGGAGGCGGGATTTCTGTCGGAAATGCTGAAATCCGCCGGGATCGGCAAGGTTTCCGGTGCCTTCGGCGGCGGGGCGGGGGAAGAACAGTTCGCCTCTTTCCTGCGGCAGGCGCAGGCCACGGAAATGGTTCGGGCCGGCGGAATCGGGCTTGCCGAGCACTTGTTCGAAGCCCTCAAGGAGCGTGCCGATGCACAAGGATGACTGGGCCGACGATCTGCGCGACCTTCTGGAACGCGAACATGGCGCGCTGCTGTCGGGGCGGCTGGAGGATGTGGCGCGGCTGATCCCGCTGAAAGAGCGAATCGCGGAGGAACTGGCCCGCAATCCGCAGGCGGCGGAGGATGCCCGGCTCTCCGGGCTTGGACGGCTGGCCCGGCGCAATGCCGAACTGCTGGCCGCCGCCCGGCGCGGCCTGGAAAGCGCGCAGGCCCGGCTGGCGCTGATTCGCGGCGGTGGGGTCGGGCTGAACACCTATGATCACCGCGGGCAGCGCGCCGATCTGGGCGGGCGTGGGCGGGTCATCCGGCGGGCCTGACCGGATTTGTCTCAAATCGTAACGGTATCAGGGATGCGCCTTAGCCACTCTTTAGGAATTGCACCGCAGGGTCGACCCTGCATTCCGGATGGGGTGGCACGGCCGCGCGAAAGCGCCGCGTCGTATGGGTGAAACACCGTTCCTGCCGCGCGATGCGGCTTTTGATCCGGCGCAAAAGCGCCCTGTGCTTAAAGGAACCGAGACATGTCCAGTATTCTGACCAACACCAGCGCGATGGTCGCGCTTCAGACCCTCAAGGGAATCAACGCCAGCCTGACCAAGACGCAGGATGAGATCGCCACCGGCAAATCCGTCGCCTCGGCCAAGGACAACGCGGCCGTCTGGGCGATTTCGAAAGTGATGGAATCCGACGTGAAAGGGTTCAAGGCGATTTCCGACAGCCTGTCGCTGGGCGAATCCAGCGTCGCGGTGGCGCGCCAGGCCTCTGAAACGGTCTCCGACCTGCTGACGGAGATCAAGGGCAAGGTCGTGGCCGCCCAGGAAAGTAACGTCGACCGGGCCAAGATCCAGACCGATATCAACGCGCTGCGCGATCAGATCACCTCGGTCGTCGGCGCGGCGCAATTCAACGGCCTCAACCTGGTGCAGGGGACAGAGGCGGTGGATATCCTGTCCTCGCTCGACCGGGCGAACGACGGCACGGTCGCGGCCTCGAACATCTCGGTCGAACGGCATGACCTGACCACCAGCACCGGCTCCATGGGCTCCGGCACCGATCTGTCGGCGAATGCGACCCTCTCCGCGGCCGCGGCCACCAACACGGGCAATAGCGCGACGATCACGCTGGCTGCGGACGCGGATGTCTCGGGCGATACGTTCGAGATCACCGTGGGCGGCGCGACGCTGAGTTTTGCAGCCGGTGACATCACGGGCGATCAGGACGCCGCCGCCTCGGCCATTTCGGGCGCGATCAACGCGTTGGGCCTGGTCGGGGTGTCGGCCAGCGCATCGACCAATGTGGTCACCCTGACCTCGACCCGCGCGTTCGAGGATGTGGCGATTGCCGGCACCAAGAACGGCGGCGCGACGGATATCACCCTGTCGGCGGCCGAAATCTCGGAGCGCGCCGAAACGCTCACCTTCTCCGCCTCGGCCAATGTGAAGGAGGGTGACGGCTACCAGATGTCGGTCGGCGGCACCGCCTATACCTATGTCGCCGGCAAGGGTGAGACGTTCGAAGATGTTGCCCGTGGTCTGAAAGCGGCCGTCGATGGCGGCAAGATCGCCGATGTGACCACTCAGGTCGCGCAGAACGACTCCGGGCAGTGGACGCTGAAGGTCGATAACAACAGCGGGTCCAGCGTGGCGCTGGCGCGCTCGGCCGCCGAGGGCGGCACGGCCTCGGGCGGGCTGTTCGGGCTTGGCGGGATCGACGTGACCACCGATGCGGGCGCCGATGCGGCGCTCGGCACCATCGAGACGCTGATCGACAACGCGATCGATGCTTCGGCCGCGTTCGGCTCGGTCGAAGGCCGGATCGGAACCCAGAACGATTTCATCGGAAAGCTGACCGACGCGCTGAAAACCGGCATCGGCTCGATGGTGGATGCGGATATGGAAGCGGCGTCGGCCCGGCTTCAGGCGCTCCAGGTGCAGCAGCAGCTGGGTACGCAGGCGCTTTCGATCGCCAACCAGGCGCCGCAGAACATCCTGTCGCTGTTCCGGTAACGTCCTGGGCCGGGGCGCCAAGACCGCGCCCCGACCCGCCCCCTGACCCCGCATTTTACCGGAAGGACCCCCCTTGAACGCGCAATTCATGGCAAAGACCGCCTATTCCGCCCCGCGGCAGGCAGCGATCCGTACGCCGCGGACCATCGAATATGAGGCTTTTGCGCAGATCACGGCCCGACTGAAGTCCGCCAGCGCAGGCGGCGCGGGAAATTTTCCCGCCCTGGCCGCGGCGCTGCACGAGAACCGCAGGCTCTGGACCACGCTTGCCGCCGATGTGGCAGGAGCGGGAAACGCCCTGCCCGAGACGCTGCGCGCGCGGCTGTTCTATCTTTCCGAATTCACCGCGATACATACATCAAAGGTGCTTTCGGGCAAAGAGAGTGCCGATCCGCTGATCGAGATCAACGCTGCGGTCATGGCGGGCCTTGGCCATACGGGGGAGCACGCGCGATGAGCGGGCTTGTTCTGAAGCTGGCGCCGAAAGAGCGGGTGCTGATCAATGGCGCGGTCATAGAGAATGGCGATCGCCGGTCGCGGTTGAGCATCGTGACGCCGGGGGCGAGCATCCTGCGGCTGCGCGATGCGATTCACCCCGAAGAGGTGAACACACCGGTGCGGCGGGTGTGCTACATCGCGCAGTTGGTCCTGTCCGGCGACGCGGTTCCGGAAGAGGCGCGGATGCAGCTTCTGCGCGGGATCGAACAGCTGAGTCAGGTTCTGACCGATCATGACAGCCGCACCCAGCTGAGGCTGGCCAGCGACGCGGTGATGGAGGGGCAGTTCTATCAGGCGCTCAAGGCGATGCGGGGCCTGCTGCCCCGCGAGGCGCGGTTGCTGGCCGCCGCGAAGACATGAGCTTTCTGCCCGTCGTGCCGATGGGCGGTTATGCCGGCTGGCGGTTTCTGGAACGCACCATAGAAACCCAGAAAGCGGCGCATGACGAAGCGGCCTCGATGAAGCGTGATACGGCGTATTTCCGTGAGAATATCGCCAAGGTTACCTCGGCGGAGGCCCTGGTGGCCGACCACCGGCTTTTGTCCGTCGCGCTGGGGGCGTTCGGGCTGGACGATGACATCGGGAACCGGTTTTTCATTCAGAAGATCCTGTCTGACGGGACGCAAAGTGACGACGCACTTGCCAACAAGATCGCCGACAAGAGCTATCGGAAGTTGTCGGAGGCGTTCGGGTTCGGCGATCTCGCGGTGCCGAACACGCAGCTTTCGGATTTTCCCGACAGGATCATCGCGGCCTACCAGACACGCCAGTTCGAAATCGCGGTAGGGGATCAGAACGCCGATATGCGGCTGGCACTGCACCTGACGCGGGAGCTGGGCACGCTTGCCTCGGCCGACAGCGGTGACGATACGAAATGGTATAGCGTGATGGGATCGGAACCGTTGCGCGAGGTATTCGAGACAGCATTCGGGCTGCCTGATTCATTCGCGGCGCTGGATATAGACAAGCAGATGGAGGTGTTTCGCACACGCACCGAGCGCGCCTTTGGCGATGGCGAGATTTCACAGTTCCGCGATCCCGAGAAGATGGATGAACTGCTGCGTCTGTTTCTGGTCCGTTCGGAACTGGCCGCCAGCGCCGCGGGATTCAGCCCGGCGCAGACGGCGCTGACACTGCTGAGCAACGCGGCGCGCTGACGGTCAGGCCGTCAGCCGGGTCGGTTGCGGCACGGCGGGATCCGCTGCGCCGGCGCGGGCCGTCACATCGGCCTGCGCCAGACATGTCGCCAGCCGGTCGAAGCTGGCCCGGCTGTCCACTGGTTCATCCTCTGCCAGGAACGCGTCCAGCGCGGGCCAGACACGTAGGGCGGCGTCGATTTCGGGGTCCGACCCCCGCGCGTAAAGCCCGGCCTGCACCATCATCTCCGCCCGGTCATAAGCCCCGAGAAGACGGCGCGCGCGGGCGATCAGGGTATTTTCCGGCGCACTGGCCGCATCGGGCAGGCTGCGCGAGACCGAGCGGAGGAGATCCACCGCCGGGAACCGCCCACGCTCGGCGATCTGGCGGTCCATGACCACATGCCCGTCCAGCACCCCGCGCAGGATATCGGCCACCGGCTCTTCCATATCCGATCCCGCGACAAGCACGCTGAAGACCGCGGTGATGTCGCCGGTCGCGCCCGCGCCCGGGCCCGCGCGTTCGGCCAGTGACATGATCAGCTGCGCCATCGAGGGCGGATAGCCGCGCAGCGCGCTTTCTTCGCCCGTGGCGAGGGCGACTTCGCGGTGCGCTTCGGCAAATCGTGTGACTGAATCGGCCAGAAACAGAACATGCTGCCCCTGATCTCGGAAATGTTCTGCCACCGCCATGGCCGCCCATGCCGCCCGGCGGCGCATCAGCGGCGACTGGTCAGAGGTCGCCGCCACAACGATGGAACGCGCCATACCCTCGGGGCCGAGCACACGATCGACAAACTCTCGCACCTCGCGCCCGCGCTCACCGATCAGGGCGATGACGGCGATATCCGCCTTCACCCCGCGCGCGAGCTTTGCCAGAAGCGTGGATTTCCCCACCCCGGACCCGGCGAACAGCCCGATCCGCTGGCCGCGCACCAGCGGCAGCAAGGTGTTGAAAACGGCAACACCGGTTTCGAGCCGTGCCCCGAGCGGGCGGCGGTGAGTGGCCGGCGGCGGCGCGCTGCGCAGCGGGCGGCGACGCGCACCGCCCAGCAAGGGCCGGCCGTCCAGCGGGTTCCCGAGCGGATCGATCACCCGGCCCAGCCAGCTTTGATCGGGGGCAATCGTCGCCGCACCTTTCAGCGCCACCTGATCACCGATCGAGAGCCCCTCGGACGGGCCATCGGGAAACACGGTCAACTGGCCGGGCTGCAGCCCCAGCACCTCCCCCGCCAGGGGGGTGCCGCAGCGGCGCCGAATCTCGACGATATCGCCGATACCGCCGCAATTCGACAAGCCGGAAACAGAGACTGTTTCACCCTGAACACCGCATATGCGCCCGATCGTCCGAGAGGCGCGCAATCCGCCGAGAGCAGCGCCAAGCGCGGTGAGTTCGGGATATGGCATGGGGATTCTCCACTATGGCTCTGACAACGGTTTCTAAAGGAATCAGGGTTAAGCCTTGATTGAAACCGAGGGAGAAGCCCGGATGTTCGACAAGCTAGAGATCCTGCAAATGGCACATGGCATGGCCACCCATGCCGCTGCCCGCCAGTCCGTTCTGGCCCGCAACATCGCCAATGCCGACACGCCCGGCTACCGCGCGCAGGACGTTGCCCCCTTTTCGCAAACCTATCAGCAGACATCGGGCGATTTCGCCCCCCGCACGACCCGCGCCCGCCATCTTTCGGCACTGGCCGGGCCGGGGCCGGGGGCCGCGGCACATGTTGTAGGCGGCGCCGAGGAATCGCCCAACGGCAACAGCGTTTCACTGGAAACCGAGATGATGAAGGCGGTGGAGACGCGGGCCCAGCATGACATGGCCCTGACCATCTATCAAAGCGCGCTTGGGATCATGCGCGCCAGCCTCGGCCGATAAGGAGCACGCGGGATGAGCGATCTGATGAAAACCCTCGCGCTGTCGGCCAGCGGGATGCAGGCGCAGAGCACGCGGCTGCGCCATGTTTCGGAAAACATCGCCAATGCAGACACCCCCGGTTACCGCCGCAAGACCATGCGGTTCGAACAGATGGTAACCGGCGGAGAACTGACGGGGCAGGTAAAGCCCGGCCCCGTCTCCCTGGACCAGCGGGCGCTTGAACGGGTGTTCGACCCGGGCCACCCGCTGGCCGATGAAAATGGTCACTATGACGGCTCGAATGTCGATCTGGTGGTCGAAATCGCGGACGCGCGCGAAGCGCAGCGCAGCTATGAGGCGAACCTCAAGATGTTCGATCAGGCCCGGCAGATGACGTCGAGCCTGCTTGACCTGCTGCGCCGATAAAGGAGTGCCAGAATGGACATAACATCCTCCACCGCCGCCGCCCAGGCCTATGCCACGGCCCGGCCGGCGACCCGCCCCAGCCCCAAAGCCGCCGCCGAAGAGGGCGGTTTTGCCCGGCTGGCGCGGGAATTCACCGAAACGCTGCAAACTGGCGAGACAACCGCCAAGGCCGCGATGACCGGCGGCGCCGACCCGCATGCGCTGGTGCAGGCGCTGGCGCAGACGGAACTGGCGGTGGAAACCGCCGTGACCGTGCGTGACAAGGTGGTCGAGGCCTATCAGGAAATCCTGCGGATGCCGGTTTAGGCCATGGAAGAGATCATCTTTTACGACACGCTGCGGCAGGGGCTTTGGATTGCGGTGGAGATTTCCACGCCGATCCTGCTGGTGGCGCTGGTTGTCGGGCTGGTCATCGGCCTGTTCCAGGCGCTGACCTCGGTACAGGAGATGACGCTGACCTTCGTGCCGAAACTTGCGGCCATTCTGGCGATGTTCTGTGTGTCGATGGGGTTCATGACCGAAACGCTGACCGGGTTCTTCACCGAGCGGCTGGTGCCGCTGATCATCGGGGGCTAGGGGATGGACAACGCAGGCTATACCACGCTGACCCGCCAGGCCGGGCTGCTGCGCGAAATGCAGAGTGTGGCCCATAACATCGCCAATATCTCGACAACGGGCTATCGGCGCGAAGGGGTGATTTTTTCGGAATTCGTGCAGGACACCGGCGCCGGGGCGCCGTCCTTGTCGATGGCCGCCGCGAATGCGCGGCAGACCGACCTTCAGCAGGGGCCGCTGACCCAGACCGGCGGCGCGTTCGACTTCGCCGTCGAGGGGCCCGGGTTCTTTCTGGTCGAAACCCCGCAGGGGGAGCGGCTGACCCGCGCCGGGGCGTTCACACCGAACGAGGCCGGCGAACTGGCCACGCCTGACGGCCACCGCCTGCTGGATGCCGGCGGCACGCCGGTGTTCGTGCCGCCCGATGCCGATGATCTGAGCCTGGCCGCCGACGGCACGCTCAGCGCGGGCGGGCGGGCCCTGACGCAGATCGGCCTCTACCAGCCCGGCGATCCTGCCGATCTGACCCATGAGGCGGGCACATTATTCGCCTTTAACGGTGAAATAGAGCCTGTTCTGGACGGCGTGATCCTTCAGGGTTTCATCGAGAACTCGAATGTCGACGCGGTGGCCGAAGTCGCCCGGATGATCGAAGTGCAACATGCCTATGAACTTGGTCAGAGCTTTCTGGAGCGGGAGGATGAACGCATCCGCGCCGTTCTGCGGACGCTTGGCCAGTAACCAGCAAGGAGGTGACGCATGCGCGCCCTGACAATCGCCGCCACGGGCATGAGCGCCCAGCAGATGCGGGTCGAGGTGATTTCCAACAACCTCGCCAACATGAACACCACCGGCTACAACGCCCGGCGGGCCGAATTCGCGGACCTGCACTATCAGCAGATGACGCGGCCCGGCACGATCAACGCCGCCGACGGCACCGTGCTGCCCACCGGTGTGCAGCTCGGGCTGGGGGTGCGCCCCGCCGCCGTCAGCGTGACCCTGTCGCAGGGGTCGCTTTCGGCCACCGGCGGCGACCTTGATCTGGCGATCGAGGGAAAGGGGTATCTTGAGATCACCCTGCCCTCGGGCCAGCCCGCCTTTACCCGTGACGGGGCGTTGAAACGCACGGGGGACGGGTTGATCGTGACATCGGACGGGTTTCCGGTGGTGCCTGACCTGACGGTGCCCGACGACGCGCGGGCGATTTCGATCAATGCCGCGGGCGAGGTCTACGCCTATTTCAACGACCGCGTGCAGCCAGAGCTTCTTGGGCAATTCTCTCTGGCCGGGTTTTCCAACGAAAAAGGGCTGGAGGCGATGGGATCGAACCTGTTCCTGGAAACCGCGGCCTCGGGCCCGGCGATCACCGGCACGCCGGGCGAGGACGGGTTGGGCACACTGCGCCAGGGCTATCTGGAGGACAGCTCGGTCGACGCGGTCAGGGAGGTCACGGAACTGATCGAGGCGCAGCGCGGCTATGAGCTGAACGCCAAGGTGATCACCGCCGCCGACCAGATGCTCGGCGCAACCACGCAGGTGCGGTGATGCGCCTGTGCCTGCTTCTGCTGCTTCTGGCGGCGCCCGCCGGGGCCGACACACTTGTCGCGGCGCGAACAATCCGGGCAATGGCGATCCTCGGCCCGCAGGATCTGGCGTTGATCGCGGCGCCCGTGCCCGGCGCCCTGACCCGCCCCGAAGAGGTGATCGGTATGGAAAGCCGGGTGATCCTTTATGCCGGGCGCCCGATCCGCCCCGGAGACATCGGGCCACCCGCCATTGTCGAACGCAATCAGATCGTGCTGCTGCATTATCGCCAGAGCGGCCTGTCGATCACCACCGAGGGCCGCGCATTGGGCCGCGCCGGGGCGGGCGATGTGGTGCGGGTGATGAATCTGGCCTCCCGCACCTCTGTCACCGGCCGGGTCAGCGAAACCGGCGAGGTCTTCGTGGGCAACCCGCAACATCCATAGGAGCGTGTGATGAACAGCGCCAAACTCATGTGTTTTCTCGCCCTGCTTGCCATTCCGGCAGGTTGCGGCCGGGTTGCGAACCTGGGGCAGGCCCCTGGTTTCTCGCCGACGGAGGATGGAAATGCCTTCTTCGCCATGTCCTCGGCGCCCTTCCCCACCACAACCCGCACACACCCGCCCGCTGGCCAGGCCTCGCTCTGGAGCGGCGGGCGCGCCTCGCTGCTGGGAGACAGACGGGCGGAACGACGCGGTGATATCCTGACCGTGGTGATCGAGATCGACGACAAGGCCGAGATCTCCAATTCCACGGGCCGCTCGCGCAGCGGGTCGGAGAGCCTTTCCCTGCCCAGCTTCTTCGGCATTCCGCAGCGGATCGACCGAAAACTGCCCGACGGCGCCAGCATGGCCGAGGCTGTCTCTACCACCTCTTCCAGCGCGTCGAGCGGCGACGGATCGGTGCGGCGCAATGAAAAACTGACATTGCGGGTGGCGGCGACCATCACCGATCTGCTGGCCAATGGCGTCGCGCGGATCGAAGGATCGCAGGAGGTGCGGGTGAATTTCGAAATGCGGGAGCTTCTGGTTACCGGCTATGTGCGGCCCGAAGACATCTCGCGCCAGAACGAGATTACCTATGACAAGATCGCCTCGGCCCGGATCTCCTATGGCGGACGCGGGCAGATCACGGATGTGCAGCAACCACGGTATGGCCAGCAGATCGCCGATATCGTGCTGCCGTTCTGAGGGCCGCGCGCATGTCAAAGCTTCTGCCGCTTCTCATCGCCCTGACAGGGCTTGCTGCCGGAACAGGCGCGGGGATCATGCTGCGCCCCGCCCCGGAAGCGGCCGCCGGGGAGGGCATGGAAGCAGACCACGGCGCGGCGCCTGAAAAGCACGAAAAAGCCCCCGAAGACGTCGAATTCGTGAAGCTGAACAACCAGTTTGTCGTGCCCGTGGTAGAGAACGGGCGGGTGTCGGCGCTGGTCGTTCTGGCGCTCAGCCTGGAGGTGGCGCTGGGCGAAAGGGCCAATGTCTATCAGCTGGAACCCAAGCTGCGCGATGCCTTCCTGCAGGTGCTTTTCGACCACGCGAATTCCGGCGGGTTCCGGGGCGCGTTCACCACCAACACCAATATGTCGGCGCTGCGCATGGCGCTGACCGAAATGGCGCAAAAAGTGATCGGCCCCACGGTGAGCGACGTTCTGATCATCGATCTGGTGCGCCAGGACACCTAGCGCGCCGCGGCTTTTCGCGCGACCCCGGCCAGCGCCTGCTGCCGCCCGAAGGCCCGCGCGGCGGCGCGGCGCGCCTCATCTTCGGCGACGCGGGCGCGGGCAAGCGCCTTGTTCAACTCGGCACGCCGCAAGTCGGACCATTTGAGCCACATCAGATCACTGCCCGCGCGGGAGGCCGCACTTTCGACATCGGGGATGACGGCACGGCGACTGGCATCCAGCTCCGCCAGTTGGCCCTCAACGCAATGGCGCGCTGCAACGGCCATTTTCAGCTGTAACAGAGCCGTTTCAAGGATTGCGTCGGTAATCGCTGCAAGGCGCGAGATCTGCTTGTGGCGCGGGCTGCTCATCGCCGTGCCTTCTTGCGCATGGCCTCGGAAAAGCGGATTGCGGCGGCCACGGCGCGATAATGATCCCGGCGGATTTCCTGCCCGATTTCGACCGTGGCATGAAGCGCGCGCGCGGTTGGCGGGTCGCTGTGCAGCGGCACGCCCGCACCGGCGGCGGCTTCGCGGATCCGGGCGGCGATCTCGTCGACCCCTTTCGCCACGCAAACCGGAGCACCGGGCGACGCGCGATCCCATTTCAGGGCCACGGCATAATGGGTCGGGTTCACGATCACGACATCGGCCTCGGGAACATCTGCCAGCATCCGGTTCATCGCGATCGCCATACCTTTCTGACGCCGCTGCTGTTTCATGACCGGATCGCCCTCGGCCTGCTTCATCTCGTCCTTCACGTCTTTGTCCGACATGCGGTTGCTGCGGATATGCTCGAAATATTGCCACAGGTAGTCAATCGCCCCGATCAGCACCGAAAGCGCGACCGCCACCAGCAGGAATTCCACCGCCATCCCAAACATCTGCGACATCGCGGGGCCGGGGCCGTGGTTCATGCTGGACAGAATGTCGGGAACATGCCGGATCAGGTATATGGCCAGAACAGTGCCGAAAGCGCTCAGCTTCACGGCGCTTTTGGCGAATTCGAACAGACCCTTGCGGCCGAACTTGTTCTTCGCGTTGGCCATTGGCGAGATGCGGGAGAGCTTGGGCTGAAGCTTTGACGGCACCACGATCAGGCTGCGCTGCGCCAGGATCGACAGGAGCGCCGCAAGCGCCGGGCCGGCGAACCAGGGCGCCGCCCCGACGAGAACCGCCGCCATCAGCCCCCCGGCCAAGGGGCGCGCGCTGCCACCAAATATGAGGGGGGCGAGCGTATCGGGGCGGGCCAGAAGAGTCTGCGCCGCGGCGCCCAACGCCGTCAGCGAGGCCGCGCCGACGCTGAGCGCGACAAGGGCGATCCCGGCATAGCCGGCGGCCGTGGTCAGATCGGCGGAGCGGGCGATTTCGCCCTTCTTGCGAGCCTCTTCCAGCTTTTTCGGGGTCGGGTCATGTTGCTTGTCTTCGTCCTCCCCCGCCCCGCTCATGGCGCGGCCCCGTAGGGGTTGGCCAGGATACCGGTCATCCAGCCGCCCCAGATGTTCAGCATCGCCGGCATCGCCAGAGCCATCAGCACAAGGCCGCCGGCGGTGATCGCAGGGGCGCCGACGAAGGCCACCATGAGCTGCGGCATGGCGCGGTTGATGATGCCAAGCGCCAGATTGTAGATCAGCGACGCGATGACAAAGGGCATCGCGAGGGTCACGGCAAGGCCGAAGCCCCGGGCGATATGCCCGATGCCCCATTGCGCCAGCATCGCCGCATCAGGCATGCGGGCGGGCGGCAGGATGTCATAGGACAGGATCATCGCCTCGGCCGCGCGAACATGAAGCCCGCTCATCACCGCCAGCGCGAGCCCGGCGCTGACCAGAAGGTGTGCCATCGCCGGCTGCGGCTCGCCCCCGACCCCGCCGAAAATCTGCGACAGCGAGGTCGCCTGCGCCGCGACCTGGCCCGCGATCTGCAGCACCATCACCAGCAGGCGCAGGATCATGCCGAGTGACAGGCCGACCGCCACTTCGCTGGCGATATAGGGCAGGAAATCGGCTTCGGACGCGGGCACGGGGCCGATGCTACCGGAAACCGCCGGGGCGATCACCATGCTGAAGGCCAACGCGAGCGCAAGCCGCACGCGGGGCGGCACGGAATGTTCGCCGAAGGCCGGCAACAGCGCCATGACCGCGCCGACCCGCAAGAAGACGATAAACCCCAGCGACAGGCTTTGCTGCCCGGCGGGCAGCAGTGCAGCCAGCGCCGCGATCATGCCGGAACCAGCCCCACCAGCGCCGGGCGCGCCTCGGTTCCGACCTCTTCGAATGACAGGACAGGCGCGGCGATTCCCTTGGCCGCCATGACCGTGCGCAGATACCGTCGCCTGCGGGTGGAGGTGACGAGCGCCGGAAATATCCCGCTTTCCCCCGCCTTGGCCAAACGGTCGGAAACCGCATTGGCCAGCCGGTTGAACTCTTCCGGCGGCAGGGCGACATCCTGCATGCCTTGGGTGCCCTCGATCTGATAGGTGGTGAAACGCTCTTCCCATTCGGGGGCGAGCTGCAGCAGGGGGATGGTGCCGTCGGGCCGCCGGTGTTCGGCGACAAGCTGAAAGCCCAGCCGGTGGCGCACATATTCGCAGATCGTCTCCGGCCCCGGATGGCTGTGGCGCGCCTCGGCGATGGATTCAAGGATCAGGGGCAGGTTGCGGATCGACACCCGTTCGTCCAACAGCAGGCGCAGCACGGCAAGAAGCAGATCGACCGGCACCTTTTCCGGCACCAGCTCATCGATCATGCGCTTGTTGGCCTCGCCCCGCTGCGGGTCGGACAGGTTGGTCAACTCATCCAGGATGCGCCGCAGCGCCTTGAGCGTCAGAAGGCGGGCGAAATTGCGCCGGATCACCTCCAGCAGATGGGTTGCGAGCACTTCGGACGGGTTGACGAGGGTGACACCGGCCAGCGCCAGATCATCCCGGCTGTCGGGCGTGACCCAGCGCGCGGGGGCGCCGTAAACAGGCTCTTTCACCTCATCGCCCCCGGGCAGGTCCGGCACCCCGTCCGACTGAAGCGCCAGCATCTGGCCTGGGCGCAGCTGATCGCGCGCCTGTTCGACGCCCTGAATGCGGATGGCATAGGTGCCCGGCTGCAGCGCGCCGTTATCGGTCAGGCGAATCTCGGGCAAGATCAACCCGTAGGCCTCGGCCACATGTTTGCGCATATTGCCGATCCGCGCGTCCAGCCCTGTGGCCGGGTCAAGAACCATCCCCACCAGATCAGGCGCGAATTCGACATGAATATCATCCAGATCGAGGATATCCCCCAGCGAGGCCTCACGGTTTTCGGGATGTGCATCCGCAGGTGCGCGCGCGGCCTCCTCCGCCCGCCGGGTGTTGGCGCGATGCCCGGCCCAGGCGGCCCCACCGAGCACGGCGGATCCGGCGACGAAGGGCAGGAACGGCAGGCCCGGCACCAGCGCGAACAGCCCCATCAAAAGCGCGACCGTGGCCAGCGCCGGCGGATAACGCCCCAGTTGCGCCACCAGCGCAAGATCGGTGGCCCCCGTGGCCCCGCCGCGCGCCAGCAAAAGCGCCGAAGCGATGGAGATGATCACCGCCGGTATTTGGCTGACGAGCCCGTCGCCCACCGTCAGGATCGCATAGGTTTCGAACGCGCGGCCAACCGGCATGCCATGCAGGGTGATGCCGATGACGAGGCCCATCACCAGATTCAGAAGCGTGATCAGCAGGCCCGCCACCGCATCGCCCTTGACGAATTTCGACGCGCCGTCGAGCGAGCCGAAAAACGTCGTCTCGGCCTGTTCACGCTCGCGCCGGGCTTTCGCCTCTTCATGGGTGATGGCGCCGGCGGACATGTCGCTGTCGATCGCCAGCTGTTTGCCCGGCATCCCGTCAAGGGCGAAGCGCGCGCCCACCTCGGCCATGCGCGCGGCGCCCTTGGTGATCACCATGAAATTCACGATCAGCAGCACGCCGAAAACCACGAGGCCGATCAGCACGCTGCCGCCCATGACGAAATCGGCGAAGCCTTCGATCACATTGCCGGCCGCATGGGTGCCGCTGTGCCCCTGCCCGATGATCAGCTTCGTGGACGACACGTTGAGCGAAAGCCGCAGCATCAGGCTTGCCAGCAGGACAGTCGGGAACGAAGAGAAATCGAGCGGGCGCTCCACGAAGAGCGTCACCGTGAAAATCAGGATGGCCAGCGCGAAAGACGCGGCGAGGCCGACATCCAGCACCCAGGCCGGCACCGGCAGGATCATCATCACGATCACCGCCATGAGCGCCAGGGCG
The DNA here is from genome assembly GCF_001305615.1 of Actibacterium sp. EMB200-NS6. Classification (GTDB taxonomy): domain Bacteria; phylum Pseudomonadota; class Alphaproteobacteria; order Rhodobacterales; family Rhodobacteraceae; genus Actibacterium_A; species Actibacterium_A naphthalenivorans. The sequence goes on along the minus strand of NZ_CP010869.1, from coordinate 186,088 downwards.
AGCAGGATCGTGGGCCGAAAAATCTCTCTGACGGAAAGGCCTGCGCTCATCGAATGAGCCTTTGGCTACTGCCGGCGAACAAGCCTGCGTCGGCGGCTGAGGTGACCGGCACCAGAGAGCCGAGGCCGCGCCGCGCCTCACCCGCTTGTAACAACGGGTACAGGTTGACGCGCAGGGCCGGGGCCAGCTTTCCGGTGGCGGGCGCGGAATCGGCCCGCGCGTGGCGCGTGGCGATCGGTGCTGCCGCGCCGGATCCGTCTTCGTTGCGCAACGCAGCGCGGAAGGTATCGAATCGCTTGCGGTACCTGTCGGAAAACTTGCGGGTGCGCGAATGATAGGCGCCCGCCGCAGCGCTCCAGTTTCCTTTTTCGGCATAGAGATCCAGCAGGAACCGTGCCGCATAGAGCGCATTCTGCTCGGGCTGTATCATCTGCTCGATCGACGCGAAATTCCTGCCATGCCATTTGTAGTTCAACTGAAAACAGCCGACATCGAAACTGCGCGCCCCGGCACGGTGATGCCGGCCGACATAGGTAAGGGCCGCATGCGGATCATCGAACCAGACCCCCTTTCCCTCCATGTTGACGGTCCAGGGCCAAGGCCGCATCGCACCATCGCGCCGGCGCCCGGTTTCGGTGAGCGAGATCGCCTTGAGAACCGAGATCGGAACGCCTGTTCTGGCGGCGGCCATTTGCGCGGCCCTGTCGCAAAGCGTTGATGGATTTGCGCCCCAAGCCGGCGATATAGCCGCAAGGCTGACGATCCACAAAAGGGCCCCGAAAGACCTGCGGCCGAGCGCGGCCCTACGCGCGAAGCGCCACTTCCCATCAGTTGTGTCGAAATCCGACCCGAATGCCATTCTGGCTGCTCCCGTTCTGGGTTGTCTCGACGCAGGCTAGGGCCGGGTGGTTGATAAACTGTAACCATCTGAGGATTTGCTATTCCGGCGAAGAAACCTCGGAGTCCGGAATGGCCAGCGCACCGTCGGCTGCGGCCCGGATGGCCGCGGATTGTTCAAGAAGCGCATAGGCGCCGGCCAGGCTTGGCCGCTCTTGGCTCGGTGCGTCGTCGCGTTCCACTTCCGCGTCGACAGGGCGGGGCCGCTCAACGTGATCGGGCGGGGGGAGAGCAACACTCCGGCCGCGTGCGATTTGCAGGCCCCGCGTGTGATCCGGCCCGTGCGCGCCAGTCTGCACCTGCCCCGATATCGCTCCGGCAAGCTCGGGAAAGCCGAGGTCGACGAAGCGTTCAAAAACTGCTTTTGCGCTGTCTTCAAGCAGGGAAAAGCCGGGCGTGTTCACCAGCGCTGTCGCAAAGCGCAGAAAGTCGGCGTCGGGCGCATGTTCGCTCAGGGCCAGGGCGAATTCGCTGTTCAACTGCACCTGACTTGACACCGGATGCCGCAGAAGAAGCGAAAATGCAGCGGAATAGTCTTCATTCAGTGCGTGACCCAGGATCGCGACGCGGGCCAGATCCGCCCCCAATCCGCTGCCCCTGTGTTCAAAGACAAGCGCTTCGGCATTTGCAATGTCTTCTGCCCGTGGTGGCTGGCCCATGCCTATGCGGGCCTGCATCACCTGCAGCAACGCCTCGGACGAGTGCGAATCGTTGCTGGCGATTACGTTGTCCAGCGCAGCTTCCGCCGCTCCGACATCCCCTTTGCCGAGATCCAACTGGGAATCGAGCAATGCAAGCCCCGGATCATCGTCGGCTCCGGCGCGGTCGATGGCGTTTCGGATCTGCGTGGCGACCTCGATTTCGCCAGCGTCTATAAAACGATCCGCCAGGCCCGGCCCGAGATAGCGCCGTAAATGAGGGGGAAGTGCCGAAAATGCCGCAGTCACGGCAGCTTGGTTGATCTCTGGGCCGGGCGGCAACCCCGGCTGCGCCAGAACCGACCACAGGGCAGCGGACCCATCGCAGCCGTGCTGACCCCGCAGGGTTGACGCCCCGGCAGAACGCCCGTCCATGATATTTGCCAGATCCGCAAGGAAATCGGCGTTCGGCAATCGGGTGTCAAAGGCTTGCATCGCGTTCCGTGCTTCGGCGCCAAACCCCAGATAGAGGTAGGTGCGCACGAACCGGCCCAGGGCTTCGGGCTGGACCCGGTCAAATTCACCGATCAGCACCCCCCGCGCGTCGGCAATGAGCTTGGGCGCGGGCAACGCGCCGCTCGTTTGGAAAAAGGCAAAATGCCGATCCGCCAAGCAGGGTTTCACAGTGGCGGTTTTGGGCATCTGCCGAGCAAGCCGATTGTCCCTGTCGATGCTGGTTTCGACCCTGATCGCGGCGTCATGCGCGTCGTCGCCCGCAGAAGGACCGGGTTTTGCGGCCCCGACAGGCTCTGCATCCGGCGCCGTGCTGACATGTACAAGGCCCTGCGCCGCCGCGCGTGCAAGCGCCTTGAGCAGGAGGGCCTGCATATCCGGCCCGGCAGCAGGATCGGTGGGAGAGCTTGGCCCGGGGGCTTCCGGTAGACCCTCCCCCGGAAACGCAGTCAGAAACGGCACCGCCGACCGGCCCAGATATGCGGGCAGCGATATCGGTACTGTTGGCGATATTTCATCGGCCACGGGGTGCTCCGGGCTTTCCGCAACCGGGAGTTCCGGTTTGTCTTTCAGATCAATAACCAGCCTGCCCGGCTTGATTTCAAAGGCCTCCGCCTCGCACGCACAATCCGATTTCAAGAGTACGGCGCCCGAGGCAAGATCAACAGAGATGTCGGAAAGCCGGGTACGCGGTATCAGATGAAAGACCCGGCTGAAATCGAAACTGATATCCTTTCGCCCAAGAGACAGGAGATACCCGTCTGCGATCTTGTCGAGCGTCCACGCAGTCGGCCGGGAGAATTCCATCACGAGCCGCGAAAATCCCGCATGTTCACCCGACCGCACACGCACCGTCTCTGCCAGGGCGGGCATCGCCATAATCCAGGTGAAAATTGCGAGCGTCAGACGGATCATGCCGCAGCTTTCGTGGCTTTTAACGATTCTTCGAGATCGTTGAAACTGGGGCGATAATGGCTGGGGGTGTTCTGGCGCCCGACCTCGATGCAGATATTCGCGGCGTGATTGTAAAGATTCGCCACCAGAACCTCGCGAATAAGCTGATGGAAATGCGCGTCTTCTTCGATGACTGATTTCAGCTTGGCCGCGAAAGGACCAACCAGGCCGTAAGCGAGGAAAACCCCCAGAAACGTGCCGACCAGGGCACCGCCGATGAGCTTGCCCAGGATTTCGGGCGGCTGGTCGATCGACCCCATGGTCTTGATGACGCCGAGAACCGCCGCCACGATCCCCAGGGCTGGCAGACCATCGGCGATGGTTTGCAGCGCATGGCTCGAATGCATCGCATGATGAAGATTAGCCTCCATCCGCTTTTCCAGAACCTCCTCGACCTGATGCGGATCGTCATAGTTCATGGCAGCGGAACGAAGGGTATCGCAGATGAGCTCAACCGCCTCTTTGTCGGCCAGTATTCTCATGTATTTCTGAAAGATGGCAGACTCCTGCGGCGCCTCGATATGTTCCTCCAGCGCGACGGCATTCTGGCGGGCGAGGCGAATCAACTCGAACAGCAGGCAGAGCAGATCACGGTAATCCTCCGGTTTCCATTTCGGGCCTTTGAAAACCTTTCCGATGTCCTTCAGCGTATGCTTGATCGCCGCCATGTCATTGCTGATGACAAAAGCCCCGAGCGCGGCGCCGCCGATCATGGTGAATTCATAGGGAAGCGATTTCAGGATGATGGCCATCTTGCCACCGGCGGCCAGATAGCCGCCAAACACCATCACGAAGATCAGGACGATGCCGATGATGCCGATCATGCGCGATGCTCCCTCTTTCCGTATCGAACTCCGGCTTAGCCTTGCAATGCCGGGTTAAGATTTCCTGATCACTCTGTCGGAACGCCGACGTTTCTGCCCGCCAGAAGCACGCTGATCGAATAGGCCTGTTCCGGAGGCATCCCCGCCAGGACCGACGCGGCGGAATCTGGCCGCATCCGGCCCAGAAAACCCGCCGCAAAATCGGGAGCCATTTCCTGAAACAGGGCCGCGGCGTCTTTCGGCTTCATGCTCTCGTAAACCGCGGTCAACCGGCTGAGATCGCTTTCCGCCGCCCCCTCGGCAAGCGCGATCGTCGCGCGAAGCGCGGCCTCTGCCGCGTTCAGCTCTGCGATCTGACGCGACAGATCCGCGTGCGATTGCGCCAGTTTCCGGCCGCGTTCCGCCTGCAGCTTTTCGGTTTCCGCAGCGCGTGCCTCCCGGGCCTGAAGCGCGGCGAAAAGCGGGGCGATGGCCGGATCCGGCCCGCAGCTTTCGGGGGCCTGTTCCACCCCGGCCAGATCGGACAGATCCCCCACGCCGCGCGCGACGGCAAGGCCGGTACCGCTGCCCAGCCGCACGATACCGGACCCGAGCAGCAGAACCGTGATGACAAACAACACACCCCGCCCCGCCCCGCGCCGCCCTTTTTCCGCTCCGCTCATCCAACATCTCCCGATTGTTCACGCAGGATCAGAGGCTTTTCTCTTGATGACGCCGATCGCATGAAGGCCAACGGCGCGGTTTCGGGCTGGTTCTGCCCAATGTCCGCGTGGCCGTTCTTGGCCGGCCGCCTGGCCGCATTTTCCGATGCCGGGGGCCGCGTGGCAGGAGCTTTCTTTTCGGGGCCGGTGTCGGGAAGCGGAATGTCATGCAAAGACGCCACCAGAAGTTCCAGCCGTTGGGCCACGCCCTCGGCACGCTCGGTCAGGCCACCGAGCGAGCTTGATGCGGTTCGGGCAGAGGATTGCGCCCCTTTCAGAGCCCGGGTCATGTCATCGACCTGGGCCGACAAGACCGCAATCGCGCCGCCCATTCCGGTTTCCAGATCATCGAACCGGCGCAGCCGGCGGGACAGGATCATACAATAGAAGGCCGCGCCCAGCGCGCCCGCCACAAGAAGTATATCGGCCACAAGCGCCATGTTGCCCCCTAGTTCAACACAAATTCAGTAATCAGAAGATCGCGCACGCGCCCGTTTCCGGTCACGACCTGAACCCGGCGCAACATCTGCGCACGCAGGCGAACAAGGGCCGAGCGATCCTCCAGATCCGACAGTTCGACCGCGCGGAGATAGCTGTTCAGCACATCGAGGACCCGCGGCATAAGATGCGAAACCTCGCCTTCGTAAGCCGGCGCCACCTCCAGCTGCGCGGCGAATCGCAAGTGCCGACTCGCACTCTCCGGCCCGAGCGAAACGATCAGCGGGTCAAGCGCCACGAAGGCGATATCCCCCTGTGCCGGCGAGGCCGGCGCGTGAGAAGCCGTAGCGTGAGAATCGCCACCACCACCGCCTAACATACCGGAATACATCACGAAAAACCCGCCCCCACCCAATATGAACGCAAGCGCGATACCCACGAGAATGGGCAATGCGGATTTTTTCCTTGGCGGGGTTTCTTCGGCCATTTCGGTGTGGGCCATCGCTTTGTTCCACTCTGTTTCCGGTTGTCCTTTCTTAGGCGCAGGAGAGCTAACCGTTTATTAAGGCTGATGGGGAAAGGATGCGGTGACAGCGGGCAGAAGCCCGCGCAAACCGGAGTATCGCCGTGCAACAGCTTGTCGCTGTCTGGTCCAGACTGGATGTTCGCCGCCGCGTTATCGCGGCCCTCGCGACGCTGGCCATGTTCACGAGCGTTCTGGCGATGTCGCGGATGGCCACGGCGCCCCAGATGTCGCTTCTCTATTCCGGCCTTGAAAGTGGCGCCGCCGGCGAGGTTCTGCGCGCGCTGGAACAGCAGGGCGCCGCCTATGACATTCGCGGCGGGGCGATTTACGTGGACAGCCGGCAGCGCGACGCGCTGCGCATGACCCTGGCCGCCGACGGGCTGCCCGCCAACGGCACCGCCGGGTACGAGGTGCTTGATTCGCTTTCCGGGTTCGGCACAACCTCGCAGATGTTTGACGCCGCCTATTGGCGCGCCAAGGAAGGTGAACTTGCGCGGACGATTATGGCCAGCCCTTTCGTGCGCGCCGCCCGAGTGCATATCGCGAATGCGAGTGGTCAGCCCTTCCGGCGCGACCTGAAGGTGACCGCATCAGTCACTGTTACACCTGCAAATGGCACATTTGCCCCGGATCAGGCACGGGCGCTCCGATATCTCGTTGCCTCTTCCGTCGCGGGGCTTTCACCGGATGACGTGTCGGTGATCGACGGCACCAACGGAACCATGCTTATGTCGGATGGCGCGCTGCCGGTATCGCGGATCGCGGGCGATCATGCCGCAACGCTCCGCCAGAATGTCGAGCGTCTGCTGGCCGCGCGCATGGGCCCCGGCCGCACGGTTGTCGAGGTCAGCGTCGAGACAGAGACGGACAGCGAATCGATCATCGAACGACGCTTCGACCCGGAGGGGCGCGTGGCCATCTCCACCGATACCGAAGAGCGCAGCACCTCGGCAAATGACCGCGCCGGGGCCGGCGTCACCGTTGCCAGCAACCTGCCCGACGGCGAGGCCGCGCCGGACAGGAACTCCAACAGTTCGAACAGCGAGACCCGCGAGCGGGTGAATTACGAGGTGTCGGAAACCCAGCGCGAGCTACACCGGACGCCCGGCGCGATCAAACGGCTGAGCGTTGCCGTGATTCTGGACGGTATCCGCACCACGGGCCCCGACGGCATCGAGGAATGGGCGCCGCTGCCGGCCGAAGAGCTTGAAGCGCTCGAACAGCTCGTCGCATCCGCGGTTGGCTTCGATGCCGCGCGGGGCGATGTCATCACCCTGAAATCGATGCCTCTGGAGCAGCCCGAAGCGCTGGGTACCACCGCCGCACCTGGGCTTTTCGGCAATATCAGGCTCGATGTGATGTCACTCCTTCAACTTGCGGTACTTGCAGTTGTCGGGCTTGTTCTGGGGCTTTTCGTGGTGCGCCCGGTGCTTTCGGGGCGTGGCGCCGCACCCGTTGCCGGCCTTCCCGCGCCAGAGCGCCCGGCGTCGCGGCCCTATGCGCAGGGTCGCGCCGGGGATACCGCCGAAGATCAGAGCCTGACAGGGGAAATCGTTGCCGAGAGCCTTCCCGAACTGACGGCGAATTCCGTATCGCCCGGGCTTTCGGAATTGCCCCGGGAAGCCGGGGCACAGGCGGCGCCTGCCTCTGCCGACCCTGTCGATCAGCTCCGCAGGCTGATTGAAGACCGGCGTGAAGATACGGTCGAAGTGCTGCGTCACTGGATCGAGCACGAGGAGGAGTCGACCTGATGTCAAACCGACTCTCGCTGGAGGAGTTTTCCGTCACCACTCCTGCCCAAAGTGTCGCTGAAAGCGCCTGGATGCCGGAAGACGAACGGCTGGCCGTCTATGAAGAAGGCTACAAGGCCGGATGGGATGATGCCGCCGCCGCAGAACAGCAGATACAGACCCGTGTGAGCGCGGATTTCGCCAACACGCTGAAGGGGCTTTCGGTTTCCTTCAACGAGGCGCGCGAGCATGTGCTGAAGTCGGTGGCACCTGTTCTGCGGTTGATGGCCGAAAAGGTTCTGCCCGATCTGGCGCGACACGGGCTGGCGGAGATGGTGGCCGAGCGCGCCCGATACGCGATTGAACAGGCCGCGGGTGGCCCGATCGAGCTGGTGATCAATCCCGGCAACCGCCCCGCCCTAGAGCATATCCTGAGTGATGACGCCGGCCTGCCCATCGTCATTACCGAACAGGCGAGCCTCGGCCCGGGCCAGGCCTATCTGCGCTCGGCGCGGGGCGAGGAGATGGTCGATCTCGATCGCCTGATCCATGAAATCCGGGAGGCCGTCGAGGCGTTCCTTCACGCCCATGAAGAAGAGGCAAAACCAGATGACTGATGTGCCAGATCGCAGCGCGGGCGCGCCCGAAAACCCGCTCACCAACGTGCCGGTCGAGGTGACGATCTCGGTTGGCAAGGCGCGCCTGTCGGTTCGCGAACTGCTGGCGCTCGGCCACGGCGCGGTTTTGCCGCTGGACAAACGGGTGGATGACACCGTTGAGCTTTTCGTCGGCGACAGGCTGATCGCGCGCGGCGAGTTGCAGGAGTTGAGCGGCGAGTCCTCCGGGCAGCTTGCCGTGCGCCTGACCGAAGTCGCCGATCCGCAGAGCCGCGCATGACCCGGATCCGCTGGCTGCTGACCCTGTCGGCAATCGCCCTGCCCGGGCTCGCCGGCGCGCAGGAGCTGAGCCTTTCATTCGGTGATGATGGCACGCTCACGGCCCGCAGCGTTCAGCTCATCGCCCTGCTGACAGTCCTCAGCCTCGTGCCCGGTCTGGCCGTCATGCTGACGTGTTTCCCCTTCATCGTCACGGTTCTGGCGATTCTGCGCCAGGCCATCGGCTTGCAACAGTCGCCACCAAACATGATGATTGTCAGCCTGGCGTTGTTTCTGACCTATTTCGTGATGGAACCGACATTCCTGGATGCCTGGCAGAATGGTATTGCGCCGATGATCGCGCAGGAAATCACCGCCGAGCAAAGCTTTGCCCGCAGTCTCGACCCGTTTCGCTCCTTCATGGCGGCACGTATTGATGCCGAAACCTTCGCATCCCTGCAAAGTCTCCGCCCCGAAGCCAGCGGGCTCTCGCCGCCGGAGGCTCCTCTCTCTCTGGTCGTTCCTTCCTTTCTTTTGAGCGAAATCTCACGCGCCTTCGAAATCGGGTTCCTGATCTACCTGCCGTTCTTGATCATCGATCTGGTGGTCGCCGCAGTGCTGATGTCCATGGGGATGATGATGGTGCCCCCGGCCGTGGTTGCCATGCCGTTCAAACTCGCGTTCTTCGTGGTGGCCGACGGCTGGACCCTGATTTCGGAGGCGCTGGTACGGGGCTATTTCTAGCCACCCCGTGGGTTTTCGAACCGCGCGGCGCCGGAGTTCCGCCGCTCCGGTTGACTTGTCGCGGCCGATCGCTCATCGCTTTGCCACGTTTTTCTGTTTTCCGGGGACGGGTTGATGAAGATTGCGATGATCGGAACGGGCTATGTCGGGCTCGTGTCAGGGGTGTGTTTTTCCGATTTCGGGCATGAAGTGATCTGTGTGGACAAGGATCCGCGCAAGATCGAGATGCTGGAGCGCGGCGAGGTTCCGATCTACGAGCCCGGCCTTGACGAGTTGATGGAAAAAAACGTCGCGGCCGGGCGGCTGTCCTTCACCGGGGATCTGGCGAAAGCCGTGGATGGCGCGGATGCGGTGTTCATCGCCGTGGGCACACCAACACGGCGGGGCGACGGGCATGCCGACCTTACCTACGTCATGGCCGCGGCAGAGGAAATCGCCGGCGCGCTGACGGGCTATGCCGTGATCGTCACGAAATCGACCGTGCCGGTCGGAACCAACGAACGGGTCAAGCAAGCCGTCGAAAACGCCAATCCGGGCGCCAATTTCGATGTTGCCTCGAACCCTGAGTTCCTGCGCGAGGGTGCGGCGATCGACGATTTCATGCGCCCCGATCGTGTCGTCGTCGGGGTGCAATCCGAGCGCGCGAAGGCCGTCATGGGCGGCATCTATCGCCCCCTGTTCCTGCGCGATTTTCCGGTCGTCTATACGGATCTGGAATCGGCCGAGATGATAAAATACGCGGCCAATGCTTTTCTTGCCACGAAGATCACCTTCATCAACGAAATCGCGCAGCTTTGCGAACGCACCGGCGCGGATATCAAGGCCGTGTCCAAAGGCATGGGCCTTGACGGGCGGATCGGGAACAAGTTCCTGCATGCCGGGCCCGGCTACGGCGGATCATGTTTCCCGAAAGACACCTCGGCACTGGCCAGGATCGGGCAGGATCACGCGGTGCCCATGCAAATCACCGAAACGGTGATCAAGGTCAACGACGAGATAAAGCGCCGGATGATCGGCAAACTGCAGGATCTGTCAGACGGCAGCTTCAACGGCAAGACCGTGGCCATTCTGGGCGTGACGTTCAAGCCGAATACAGACGACATGCGCGATGCGCCTTCTCTGACGATCGTGCCCGCGCTGATTGGCGGTGGTGCCAAGGTCAAGGTGGCCGATCCGCAGGGCCGGCGCGAAGGCGAAGCCCTGCTTCCCGGCGTTCAATGGGTCAGCGACGCTTATAAGGCAGCCCAGAACGCGGACCTTGTGGTGCTGCTGACCGAGTGGAACGAGTTCCGCGCGCTGGATCTGAAGCGGGTGGCAAAGAAAATGGCGACGCCGCGTATGGCGGACCTGCGAAACATCTATTCCGCGGCAGACGCAAGAGAGGCCGGTTTCGAGGCCTATTGCTGTGTCGGCCGCAGCGGCTACATGCCCGAATAGCCCGTATCCGCGCCCCGATGCGTCGGGGCGCTGCATTTCGGCCCTACCGCACCAGAAATTCGGCGTGCAGCGCCCCTGCCGCCTTGATGCTTTTCAGAATATCGATCATGTCGCGCGGGGAAACGCCCAGCGCGTTCAGCCCCGCCACCACCTCGGAGAGAGAGGTGCCGCCCTCGACCTCGGCAAGGCCCGTGCCTGGCTCCTCTTCCAGCCGCGCTGAGGTTCTCGGGACGATCACGGTGCCCCCCGCAGAAAACGGATTGGGCTGCACGACCAGCGGCTCTTCCCGGATGCGCAGGGTGAGGTTGCCCTGCGAGACGGCCACGCGCGAGATGCGGACGTCCTCGCCCATCACGATGGTCCCCGACCGCTGATCCACCACCACCCGCGCGCGGCGCTGCGGCTCCACCGTCACGTTTTCCAGCCGCCCGATCACATGCGCCGGTGATCGCATGCCCGCACGTCTGATGTTGAGTTCCACAGTTCCCGCATCCAGCATCAACGCCACCTGCCTGCCGAAAGATCGGTTGACGGCACGTTCGATCCGCTCGGCCGTGGTGAAATCGGGGGTGCGCAGGGCGAGCCGGATCATCGCAAGCGACGAAAAGTCGAACTCGATCTCCCGCTCCACCCGCGCGCCAGCCGGAATAACGCCGGACGTCGGAACGCCCTCGACCACCGAAGCGCCATCACCGCTGGCCGATGCGCCCCCGGCAATGACCGTGCCCTGACCCACCGCGTATATTTCGCCATCGGCGGCCTTGAGCGGGGTCATGATCAGCGTACCGCCCAAAAGGCTTTTCGCGTCACCAATGGCCGAAACAGTCATGTCGATCCGCCCGCCGACCCTTGCAAAGGGCGGCAGGGCCGCGGTTACGAAAACCGCCGCGACATTCTTGGGGCGAAACTGCTCTCCCGTCACGTTGACGCCCAGCCGTTCCAGGAGATTTGACAGAATTTCCTCGGTGAAGGGCGCATTGCGGATGCCGTCGCCGGTGCCGTTCAGCCCCACGACCAGGCCATAACCAACGAGATCATTGCCACGCACCCCGTCGAATTCCACCAGATCCTTTATCCGCACGGGCGCACCAAGGGCCGCGCTGGCCACGCCGAATGACAGCCACAGAAGAAGGGCCCGGATCATGTCAGAAAATCCGCGAGGCTGAGACGCGACAGGCGCGCGGTGACAGTGTATAGCGTTTCCAGCTGCCCCTGTACCGCCTCCATCTCGGTCGCCGTATCATAAGGGTCCGCGCCGATCAGTTCGGTTCGCGCGATCTCCATCGCCGAGGTTTGCGAAGCGTTTTCGGCCGAAATTGTCTCTATTCTGTTTTGCGTATTGCCCAGCTCGGCCCTTAGCGTGGCAAGTGGGCGTTCGGCGGTCAGCAGATGTTCGGCCGCCTGCTGCGCAAGCTCCGCGCGCGCAGTGGCATCACCGCCCAGCAACTCCGGATCCTCAAGCAATGCCGCTGTCGCCACACCGCGAATGACGCCACGCAACGCCGGATCGGCGGCGGTGATATCAAGAGACAGGAGATGACCATCCGCCAGGCGCACCGGCCCCGCGGGCGTGGCACTTCCCTGATAAGCCTGCGTTTCAAAGCCGCCGGTCTGGGTGCCGAACCAGGCGGCGGCGGCAGCCATTACATCATCTGCGGTCACCGCCCCGGAAACGGCGGTGCGGAGGCCGGACATGATGTCGTCAGCGCTGACCAACGCGGGCGTATCGGTCGCGGCGCCGGAAAAGAGAGAGCGGCCCGCCGCCTGCGTGTTCAGAACGGAAACCGCGTGTTCAAGCTTGCCCATCGCATCGACCCCCGCCGTTGTCACCAGCGTGGGATCAACGGAAGAGCCGGCCAGAAACAGCCCGGGGTAAAGGCCCGAGGACATGTCGTCGAGTGTTCCCAGGCTTGCCTGCATCGCATCGGTGGTGACTTTCGCTTCGGTAAGTGCGGTCTTGTAGGCGCCCAGAACGGTAAGGCTTCGCTCGATTGCCGCAAGCGGAGTGAAATCGCCCGACAGGCGCTTGCCCGGATCGCGGGCAAGACCCGTGACAAGCTCTTGCGAGAGCGTGCCCATCCGCGTTTTCAGATTGGAGTTCTGGCGCCGCAGAACCAGGCTTTGGGCCATGTCGCCGATGGAAAGGGATGTCATGTTCAAATACTCAACAGGGTTTGCATCATGTCGTCGATGGTGCGGACAACGCGGGCATTGGCGGAATAGGCCTGTTCGATCAGAAGCAATTTCTGCATCTCCTGATCGGTATCGACCCCGAATTCCAGTTCCGCGGTTTTCAGCACCTCGCCCTTGGCGCGGGCAAAGCTCTGATCCGCTTCGGCGCTTTGCCGCGCGCCGCCGACGAAAGAGAGATATTCCGCGCTCAGATCCGAGGTGCTGGCCGTGCTGCCGGTGAAACGGCCCGAGGCCACGCTCCGGGTTTCGGAAAGAACGTCGGCAAAAGCGCTCAGAAGGCCCGCGTTTCCGGGCGGACCCGCCGTGGCGGCCCCAAGGCCGTCACGAAGCCGCCAGAGGCTGCCACCGTCGGCCGGATCGACCGCCCGGTTAAGCTGGAGTCGTGACGCAATACCGATCTCGTTGGCCGGGTCGAAGGCAGCGCCCTGATCGGTGAACAGCCCGGTGGCACCGGCGGGCACGGTCGGATCCAAGCCCGGCGTCTGAAACCGCGCAATCAGATCGCGGGCCAGCGCGTCAAGCTCTGTCTGGGCGTCCACCGCCAGAGCATCGCGCTGATCGAACAACGCCGAAAGGCTGCCACCTGCAGCGGGCGCGTAGGGGCCGGAGGTGGACACCGGCTGTCCGTTCAGTTCCAGCCCGGACAACGCGCCCGAGGCGAGGGTCATTTCCGGCACGATCGTGCCCACGGGGGCAAAGCCGAAACTGGCGGGCTGACCATCCAGCAAAGTCGCGCCGGTGGCGGAATAAAGCGCGATTTCACCGGAGTCACGGCTGACGGCGCGCAGGGGGATGACCTCGGAAATATCATCCACAAGGCGCTGGCGCTGATCCATCAGACCGGCCGCATCATGCCCGGCGCCCATTTGCCGCCTGATCTTGTGGTTCAGGTCCGCGACTTTTTCCAGACGGTCGTTAAGCTGACCAACCTGTTGCGCGATATCGCGGTCGGCATCCATCCGCAGGCTCTGAATGTCACCGGATATGTCGTTGAACCGCGAAGCAACCTCCCGCGCGGCCGAAGCGACCTGTGAAAGCCGGGCGTCACTGTCGGGCCGGCTGGCCGCGCCGATCAGCGCGGTTTCCAGTGCCGCGATCCGGCCCGACAGCGACCCGGCGTCGGACGGCAGGCCAACAGAGGTTTCAAGCCGTGCGAAAAACGCCGCCTTCCGATCCGCATGGGCGGTGTCCGCATCCGCAAGGCGACGGTCGGCGATGAGCTGCGGATCGACATCGCGTAACACACCGTCGATCCGGACACCGGCGCCCTGCCCGCCCAGGGTGGCCGGGGAGGTTTGCAATATGCGCCGTCCGTAGCCTTCGGTCGTGGCATTCGCCACGTTGGAAGAGACGACCTGCGCCGCCCGCGCGGCGGCGGTGAGGCCCGACAGGGCATTGGCGAGAGAACCTGAAATTGACATCGTTGTCCGGGCCTTTCGGCGAAATGGGATTTATCGTTTGATATTCGTGGTTTCCTGCAACATTTCATCCACGGTCTGGATGATCTTGGCGTTGGAGGAATAGGCCCGCTGTGTCTGGATCAACTGGGTCAGTTCGGCCGCCACATCGGTCGCCGATTCCTCTCGTGCATAGCCCACGACCTCTCCGGTCGGGCCATCGCCCGCGTCCCACAGGAAGAACGGGCCGCTGTCGGGAGAGATCTGATAGGACTGGTTGTTGAGAGAGATGAGCCCGTTCGGGTTGGGCACATCGACCAGCGGCACCTGATAGATCGTCCGGGTGAAACCCACGTCATAGATCGCGTGAAGAAACCCGTTGGCGTCCAGCTCTACCGAGGTCAGATTGCCCACAGGCGAGCCGTTTTTGGTGATCGACGTAGGCGCGAAGCTGTTTGAAAGCTGGGTCAGCCCCGCCGGATCTCCTAGCCCGCCGATCGTGACCTCGATCGGCCCGCCCGCGACATCAATGGATAACGTGCCCGCCGCCCCGTCATAGGCGCCGCCCGAAACGGTGGTGACGGAGGACAGCGTTCCCCCATCGGCGCGGCTGTTGTCGAAATTCAGCGTATATTCCCCGACGGTTGCACCGCCGGACGCGGAATCAGTCAACACCATGGTCCATTGATCGGATTCTCCGCTGGCCGGGATAGTTGGCGTGAAGCTGGCGGAGATGGTTTCGGACGTTCCGAGATTGCCGAAATACTCGACAGACAATGTCAGCGGGTCGCCCGATGCCCCGGCTGCAGTTTCGGTCGCCGGCAGGTTCACCCCGAGTTCGATCTGCGTTGTCGGATCTCCCTCGAACTGGTTCACGTTGATCCGGATCGGCTCCAGCCCGTTGATCGTGTCGCGGGGATAGGCGGGCACGGTACCGTCATTTCCGGCGGGCCAGCCCATCAGCACCATCCCGGTATCGGTGCGCAGCACGCCCTCGTCATCGGGGTGGAACGAGCCGGTTGTCATCAGATACATCGGGTAGTCTTCGCCATTGTCCAGGGCCACAGCCTCGGTCACCGGAAGCATTCCGCGGCCGCCCACCGCGATATCGGTGGCGTTGCCCGTGGTCACCAGCGGCCCGCGCTCGTCGATCTGGCGATGTGTCGTCGTGCGCACGCCGCCTGCGGAAAACCCGCCCGCGCCGTCGATGACCATTGAATGGAACTCTGCCCCCGACCGTTTGTAGCCGTAGGTGGCGGAGTTCGCGATATTGTCGGAGATCGTCGCCAGCCGGGTCGCGTTGGCGTTCAGCCCCGCAACGCCGGCGTTCAAAGAGGAGGATATTGTCATGGGTGTGTGCGCCTTTCTGATGCTTCAGCCCCTTTGTCTGAGCGAAGCGTTACAGGCGCGGCCTTAACAGGGCGCTAACCGGACATCCGAATTTTCGCCCCCTCAAACATCCGATCGCAGAAGGATCAGCTCTATCCGGTTGTTGCGCGGCGCCATTGGCCGGGGCGTGGCGGGGCTGCGGTCGGCGTGACCGGTGACACGCCTTATGCGCGCGGGCGGCAGACCGGTTTCCGCCAGAAGATCACGCACCGCACCGGCCCGGCGGGTGGACAGATCCCATGACGGGTCCGTCACCACGGCGCGGGCATAGGCGCGTGTGTGCCCGCCGATGGCGACACCGTTGTCGACCAGTGCGAAGACAGGCGCAATCACTCCGATCATCGTGGTCAGTACCTGGGTCGGCTCGGACGTATCGGGCTGAAACAGGCCCTGACCTTCCAGATCGAACAGTTCCACGATCAGCCCTTCATCGGTGACGCGGGTCACGATGTGGCGCAGGATATCATCACTGATCATGCTTTCCCCCGCGCGCGCCATCAAAAGCTGCCCGATATCATCCAGCGCCTCGCGCATCGCCTGTTCCTGCGCGTCGCTGCCTGTTTGGGAAAGCCCGCTTTGCCCGCGTGCCTGACGCTGCTCCGAGGCATGGCGGCCCGAGGCGCCGGTGCCATTCTGGGCCATGACCGTTTCGGAAAAAACGCTCTCGCCGCCAAAAGATCCCTCTCCCCCGCCCGAGATCCGGTTCACGGCAATGGTCGGATGAAAGTAATCCGCGATGCCTTTTCGTTGTTTTTCCGTCGTTGCGTTCAGCAGCCACATCAACATGAAGAAGGCCATCATCGCAGTTACGAAATCGGCATAGGCCACTTTCCACGCCCCACCGTGGTGCCCATCACCCGCGACAACCTTCTTGCGTTTGATGATGACTGGCGCATTGCTGCCAGTGCTCATCTCACCACCTTTGTATTCACCCGGGACAAGCGATAGCAGCGGAGCGTGAACGGGCGCTTAACCTCTAAAATGCGAGACAATGCGCTGAATCGGGGTCCGCTCTGGCTTTCGTTGCGGGTTCAGATAACACATTCATACTCCCGCAAAAGTTGACCATGCGGCATATTCCGCACTTCATTCTTTGCGGAGGCTTGGCTAACGTGGTCTATAATTCGAACAGACAAGCCGCCAAGGCCTTCCAAACTTAAGAGCAGCAGACCCCGGCAATATCTTTCGAGCTCGCGCCACGCCACGTTGCAGCAACCGGAAGTCGCAATGCAGGACATGAAACACGATGCAAATGCAATCGCTGCGTGCGAGAATCATTCTCCTTACCTGCCTGACTGTGGTGTCTTCGGCAGCCGTGATCGGTGCATTCAGCTATATCCGGACTGTAAGAAACACGCTTGATATCGCTGTCGAAGGCCTGAACGGTGAAACGCGGCTGATGGCCCTGCGGTTCAAGAACGTGCATGACCAGATGAAAAGCGATCTGCTCATGGTTTCGGTCTCGCCGTCGTTTCAGGCCGTGGTGCAGCGACGGCTTTCCAACACCGGCAATATCGATCACCGCCCTCAGACTGACCGGCGCGAGGCATTGGCCTCGCTCTTCACCGCGCTTCTCGAGACACGCCCCTATTACACCCAGGCGCGGCTGATCGGACTGAAAGACAACGGGCGCGAACTGGTGCGTGTGGAACGTCAGGGGGACGTAATCATACGCACGCCCAAGGAAAATCTTCAGGAAAAACACGCGGAGCCCTATTTTCAGGAGGCGACAGCGCATCTCGATCACGAACTGAACACCAGCCCGCATCACGGGCACAAGGTTTCGTTTTCCGATGTCACCTATAATCGGGAAAACGGAAAGATCTCCTTGCCCCGGATCGTCACCATCCGCGCGGTGCTGCCGGTGTTCGACGAATACCACAACCCGTTCGGCCTGATCGTGATGAATGCCGATTATGAAAAGCTTCTGTCTCACGCATTCACTGGCGTCATCCGAAATGACAGTGTTTTCGTTGTCAACAATGCGGGGGACTATCTGAAATATGAAACCGACGGAACGATTGCCGGCCTCGAGTTCCATGACGCCTATACCATACCGCCTCCGGCGGTCGTCGATACAATCCTGAATTCCGAGGCCGGCGAAGACTCCTTTATCGACGATCAGAACATTTCCTACTTCGTGCGCGTCAACGTGAACGAGGACGAGCCGGACGAAACCCTTTCGGTCATGCTTCAGATTCCGCGGGATATGCTTCTGAGCGGCGCCCTCGCGATCCGCCGTGACGGTATGATGCTCACCATCGCCCTATTGCTCGTGACCCTCGGCGCGACCTCGGTTCTGTCGCGCAGGCTCATGGCTCCGCTGGAACAGCTTACCGACAAGGTCACGAAGTCAAAGGAAGACAACGCCCGCCTCGAGTTGCCGGTGGGGACAGCTGACGAGGTCGGAAAGCTGGCAAGGGCCTTTCAGGCATTGACCGACAGCCATGTCGAGAACGAATCCAAATTGCGTTCGGTCATCTCCAACATCGGTGAGGGGATCGTCATGATTGACGAGACCGGCATTATCGACAGCTTCAATCCGGCATGCGGGCGAATTTTCGGATATGCGCCGGAAGAGGTTATCGGGAAAAACATCAGCATGTTGATGCCCGCACCCCATCGCGAAAAGCATGATGCCTATCTGAAAAGATACGACAGCTCCGGCGAAAAAAAGATCGCCTGGGAAGGCCGCAGAGAAACCGGACTTCGCCGCGACGGAAGTGAATTCCCCGCAGAGCTGACCGTTACCGAACTGGTGCTGGACGGGCGCCGGCGCTTTATCGGCATATTGCGCGACATCACGGAGCAAGAGGCCGTCGACAGGGCAAAGACAGAATTCATCTCCATCGTCAGCCATGAGCTTCGCACACCGCTCACGTCGATCAAGGGCGCGCTTGGCCTGTTGCGGGGCGGTGCGCTGAAAGACAAACCGGGCAAGACGCAAGAGGTTCTGGATATCGCCTACAAGAACAGCGAACGCCTGCGCCGGCTGATCGACGACATTCTGGATATGGAGCGGATCGGTTCGGGGAAAATGGACATCGCACCCGAACCCATGGATCTTGCCCTGCTCGTCAGGGCGTCGATTCAGGCCAACAAGGGTTATGCCGCGGAACACGGTGTTTCTTTCATTCGCTCGGGCGCGCACGAACCCGTTCTGGTGAACGGGGATGGCGACCGGCTTATGCAGGTCATGGCCAACCTTCTGTCTAATGCGGCCAAGTTTTCCGAAAAGGGAGGCGAGATCAGGATCTCCCTGAGCCAGGATACGCAAAAGGGAACCGTCCGCGTATCGGTCAAAGACAATGGCTGCGGGATCCCCGAAGCGGCGCAGGCGACAATCTTCGACCGCTTCACACAGGCGGATTCGTCGAGCCAGCGCAAGAAGGGCGGATCGGGCCTCGGGCTGGGAATTGCCAAGAAGATCGTGGAACTGCATGGCGGCACCATCGGCTTTGTCACGCAGGAGAAACGCGGGACAACCTTCTTTTTTGAGCTAGAGATGCTGGCGGACGCGAAAACCAGGCCGCTGGATGTCTACTCCTGCGACTGACGCCGCAAGCTCGCCGGACGTCGCTCGGCTGCTCCCCTCGCCCGACGGTGCGGGGCGCTGCCTGAAAGGTGCAAGAGCTACGGCTCCGCGCTTTCCGGCCCTGTTTCCACAGCATTCACGGCATGTAGCGCGCGCAGGCGCAACGCCTTTCGCCATGCCGTTACACTGTGCGCCCCGAAGAATCGCCTCTGGCCGCTCACGATTCACCAACTGCCTATTCTGAATCCAAGTCGGCGGCTTACCGACTCGGTGAGCAATCTTCTGCGCACGCAAAACGCCCGCCGGGCATGATCCGGCCCAAATCGTTCCGGTTTTTCGATTGTTGTTAAGGTTTGCCTCATGATTGCCACCTTAGCGCCGTGGTCGCCCGAAGTAGGCCACATGTAGACCAGATTCCTGAGTTCAAATTCGTACACGATCCGGCGGTTTTTCAACGGTCGTTTCCAAACCCTGCAGCCAAGCGATGCTTCTGGCCAGGGCTATGGAGGCCTTTGTCACTGCTATCAACCTAATCCTCCCTGAGGAAACACTGGGTTTCCGGGGCGCACAAGAGCGGAAAGAACAGCATGAGCCAGCTGTACACAGCATATGCAGAACATCAGGCCGCGACGATCACCGTCACAAGCTCGCAAGAGTTGAACGCCGCAATTCAGACACTGACGACAAACGGCGGAGGCACGATCCTCGTCGATGGCAACTTCGGGCCATACACCATGACGGCAACCGATGTCGGTGACGCGAACAACCCCGTCCTGATCAAGGGGCTGGATCCTGCGACCCCGCCGGTGTTCGAAACCATCACCATGACCCGCTGCGCCTATATCACGGTCACCGAGATCGAGATGGACAGTTCGGCCATCGTCGCTTCGCGCGATCTGTCGACACGCGATCTGAACATCTGGAACTCGAACCATATCGAGTTCGTCAACAACAACATGGACAGCGTCGCCGACGGCTATGTCGACGGGGCCGGCAATGTCACGCTGGGCGGCAACGGTGTGATGGTCCGCAATTCGCAGGACATCACCTTTTCGCACAACACGATGACCGACTACTATCATGCCACGACCTTCCTTGAGGTTGTCGGGCTCGATTTCTCGAACAACGAGATTTCAGGCGTCCAGGGCGATGGTTTCCGCGCCGGTGGCATTCAGAACGCCGTGATCGCCGACAACTACATGCATGATTTCTATGGTTCGGTGCAGACCGAAAACCATTCGGACATGATCCAGATCTGGGGCACCAACGCCAAGCTCGTGACCACCAACGTGGAAATCAGCGGCAACTTCCTCGATTCGGGCGGCGGGGCCGGCACCCAGTCGATCTTCATGCACAACGAATCGTTCAAGACAAACCAGGTCTATTTCCAGGATATCCGCATCTTCGACAACGTGGTCCACAACAGCTCCAAGCACGGGATCACGGTGGGCGATACGCAGAACGTGCAGATCTACAACAACACGGTCCTGCAGAACGAGAGCTCGGTCACCTATACGACCAACAGCAGCAGCGCGGTTAGCCGTGTGCCGGCGATCGATCTGAGCAATACGAGCAACAGCACGGTCTACAACAACGTGGTTGGCAACATCTCGGTCAACGGCACGAACGTGTCCGCCAACAACCTGATCCTGGATTATACCAATCCCAACGCCACCAACTATGTTGACAACATCATCGTCAACCTGTCGGGCGAAGGCGATCTGGAAGCGCGCGATCTGCGCTTCATCAGCGGCAGCGCGCCGGATGGCACCTATGGCGCCAGCGCGAGCTGGAGCACAAGCTCCACCGCGCCGCTGGAAGCGACGATATCGGCCAGCGAAATCGGCCCCGACCGCCAGACCGTACAACTGACCGCGGCGCATACGCTGACGGATGGCACCCCCATCGACCCGGCAACGGCGACCTTCACCTGGACCTTCGCCGATGGCAGCCAGATGTCCGGCGCGACAGTCGCGCCGACCTTCGCCTCGGCCGGCGACCATGTTGTGGCCCTGACAGTCACCACCGCCGGCGGCGTGTCGGAAACCGTGGCCCGGATCATCGGGGTGCGCAGCAACGATATCGTCAGCCTCGATTTCGAGAACGGCAATCAGGACAGCTCTTACTGGGGCTCCCGCGTGTTGATCACCGATCCCAGCGGCACCGCGTTTCAGAGCGGCGCGCAGGGCAAGGGCTTTCATCTTGATGGCAACAGCCTGATCAAGATCGACAACAGCAACCTTCAGCTTTTCGATCTCGAGGCATTCTCGCTCGGGTTCGACTACAAGCTGGACAGCGTCGGCGAGGCTGGCGGCCTGATCCGGATGAACGGCACGATGGATCTGTTTGTCCGTGCCGACGGCTCGCTGAATTACAAGCTGACGACCGATCAGGGCAAGTTCCAGATTACCACCGGCGCCGGCACCCTGTCCGATACCGCCTGGCACGATATCGATATCTCCTACGATTCCGCCGCAGGCAAGCTGGAGCTTCTGGTCGATAACACAGTGGTCGGCAGCACCAGCGCCAGCGGGTCCACTGCGGGCACGAGCAGCACGGGGCTGAACATCGGCGATCCCTGGTCGGCAACCGCGAAAGGCGTGGTCGACAATTTCGTGATGACGACCCAGCCGATCGGCGGATGGTCCTCGACGGGCGGCTCTGTGCCGGTGGCACCAGCGCCGGCACCAACGCCCGCTCCGACCCCCGCTCCGGCCCCTGCGCCCGCACCGGCACCGGCGCCAACCACGCCGACGGACACCTCCGACACCGACACGCCGACAAGCCCGGCGCCGGCACCGACAACTCCGACCAGCCCGACCACGACATTCGATCCCACGGTGAATGCCATCTTGCAGGATTCCACCGCAAGCGATGTCGAATATGATCTGGACAGCAGCAGCCAGTACAAGCTGTCGCGCGACAACAGCTTCCTGTACGGCCAGGATAATTTCCGGATCGAGCTGCAGCTTGAAACCCTTCAGGATGGCGAAACCGGCGTGTTCCTGCACATGCACCGCAGCCTGACGGCGAAGGTGGACAGCCAGGGGCATATCAACTTCAGCCTGACAACCTCGGACGGCGATTTTCAGGTGCGTTCTTCCGAACCCGTCTATGCGGCGGCGGGCGAGCATGACATCGCCCTGGTCTTTGATGGCCAGCTTGGCGTCATGCAGATCGAGGTGGATGGCACAGTCCAGGCGCAGACCACGGCAACCGGTACCACGACCGATGTCTCCAAGTGGGGTCTGACGCTGGGCAACACCTGGAACGCCTCGCTGGACGGAACGTTTGAGGATTTCCACTACTACAACAACGCCGCAGTGGATGTTCAGGTCGCCGGTGGCACCGGCAGCTCGGTTGCGACCGTCGATACCGATTTCGTGCCGCAATCGTTCCTGTCGTTCGAAAACACGGTTTTCGACGAGGTGGTCAGCACAACCAGCTTCCGCAAGATGGGTGGTATCGCCGAATATGCCACCGGGGTGGATGGCACCGCCTATCACCTGAATGGCAGCAACAGCATCGGCTACAACCGCGGCGAACTGGACATGAGCGCGGTCGACAGCTTTGCCATCAGCTTCGACTTCCAGCGCACCAACATGAACTCGGGCGGCCAGCTTCTGGACCAGCACAAGATCATGGACACGGTGATCGACGATCAGGGCTACCTGCACGTCAAGCTCGTGACCAGCACCGGCAGCTATCATCTGACCAGCCAGTCGGCCAGCTTCGACGATACCGCCTGGCATGACACCACGATCGCCTATGACAGCGCCACGGCCACCCTTTCGATGGAGATCGATGACGAGCTCACGGTGCTCAACAATGTCACCGGCCCGACCGCGGACCAAAGCCGCTGGGGCCTGTCCATCGGCAACTCGTGGCACAGCAGCATCGAAGGGAATATCGACAATTTCGGTTTCGCATCGGAACTTCCTTCCGACCAGATCACCGATCTGTTCCTCGGCTAAGTCCCTCGGCCGCGTAACGAAAGCCGGCCCCGCCAGATGGTGGGGCCGGTTTTTTCATGCCGCATGCAGCAAAAGCCGCGCCGGCGCTCAGGACCGCATATGCTGGGTCTTGCCGGTATCCTTGCCGGCGGACCGGCCGAACACATATTCCGCCGTATCGGGCGACAGCACACCGCGCACATTGCGGGGCGGCGCCAGCCCGTTCACAGCGGCGACAACCGCCCAGGCTTCGGGCGCGTGACCCTTGACCATGATCTGCGCGGCTTTCGCCATCGCGTAGCCATAACCAAGCGGCAGCCTCCACGGGCGCAACCGGCGCAGAAACATCATCCGGCTGCGGTATTTGAAGTAATGCGAAAACGGCGAGGCGATGCGGCCAAAGGTGGGCGAGCCGATCGACGTGCCCGCGCGGTGATAGGCCACAAACCCGTCGCAATAGATCAAAGGCAGATCACCGCGCCGCAACGCCCAGTCAACCTCTTCGTAGTAGAGGAAGTAATCCTCGATCATCGGACCAACGGTTTCATAGAACTTGCGCGACGCGACAAGGCTGGCGCCGGTGATGAAATCAAGCTGCCCGGCATCGGGCGGCGGCGTTTCGCGGTGCGATTTTCCCAGATTGATATTGCCGGTGACCCCGGTGTTCAGGCTGATCGTGCCGCCGTCGATCTGAATCCGGTCAGGCCGTTCCAGATAGTTCACCCGGCCGCCGATCATCCCGTATTCGCCCACCGTGGCCAGCTTTTGCTTGAGCGCGGCGATGGAGGCGCCGGGCACCATGCTGTCGGGGTTGAGTATCCAGAAATCGTCGACCTCTTCGAACTGGGCCAGATAGGCCAGCCCCGCGTTCACACCGCCCGCATAGCCCGCGTTGCGCCCCGAATGCAGCAGCGTTACATCGGCCGATCTGTCGGGCGCCATGCCGCGCTGGCCTTCGATCAGGGCCAGCGGCTTGGGCGCCGGAACGAATGAAAACGGGCTGTCGGCCGGGGGTGTATAGGGCGCGGTGCCGGCTGCCCATTCACGCAGCCGCGAAACCGTTGCATCGGGCGAGGCATTGTCGACCACGACAATGCGCAAATCCGGATCGCCGCTCGACAGCAGGCTTTCGAGGCAGTCCAGGATGATATCTTCAGAATTGTAGGTGACGATAACGACACCAAGCACCGGCTTCCGCATTTCTTGCCTTGGACCACTCTCTAACACACCCACCCCACCGCAGTGATCAGCCATTTTTCCTGATAAATCAACACAGCCGGGCGTTTCTCACAAAGACCTGTTCCGGCCGCAACAATACCTGGCTCACCACCTTGGATTGTTTCAGTTTGGCACGATAATGTCCAACTGGGTGGCGTAAACCTGCCGATTCCCCGATGTTATCGTCAGCATGGCGCTTTGCCGCCCGCCCCGTGCGAACTGATGCGCCACGCTTACCCCCTGCGCCGTGGCCCCATCGCTGAACCGCCAGTCGAACGTGGCCCCTTGATCCGCAAGCGGCCCGTCCGGCCCGGCACTGAAGCCCGCGTCGAAGGTGAAGCTGCGCAGCCCCCGCACCGGCACTGCCCGGATCAGTGGCGTGACCTGCGGCGGCGCCGGATCATAGGCCAGCATCGGCGCGCCGGCCTGCGCCCCGTCCAGAATGCCGCCCGGAAGCACCTGAAACTGCGCGAAACGGGCCGGCGAATCCTCGGGCGGCGCGACGAAGGCCTCGGTGTAATAGCCCGGCTGGCCCGGCGCCTTGTCCTGCACGGTGATGTTGTTCTGCACGGTCCAGTCCGGCCGGCCGCCGCCGCCGGGCACCGCCAGCGCGACATTGCCCGCGATGGTCACCTGCTCGGCGCGTGGCTTGACAGAGATGCGCGGGATGGTGACATCGCCGCTTTTCTGCGGATGGGCCGATGCCCGGCTGCGCAGAACGCTGTTGTTGCGGATGGTCAGGCCGACCACCTCGCCCACCGTGATACCGTGAAGCTGGGCGTTGATGATTGCGTTATCCTCGATCGTGATGTTGCGATACCACATGTCCCGACCCGCGCCGCGGCTGTCGACCATCTCGTTGCGCAGAAAGATCGACTGGGTGTAATAGCCGCTGCCGGAGTTGAAACGGTTGCCGCGGATCGTGATATCCACGCTCGGGCGGCTGGTGCTGCGGGTCCACATCTGGATCATGTCGGAATGGTCCTTCGACTGCAGCGACCGGGCGAAATCGTGAAAGTGGTTCCGCTCGATGAGCGCGCCGTGCAGCGCCACGAGGTTCAGCCCGTCCGAACGGATCGTGTGCACATCGTTGCCCCGGAAGATCACGCCGTCGACCATGTTGAACACGGCCCCGCGATAGAACCTTTCGAACACGCTGTCTTCTACCCGGATGTCACGGGCGTTACGCACGAACAGACCCCGCGCGATGGGAAAGCCCTTTTGCTCGGGCGGTCCGTCGGTCGCGAGATCGCCGTCGAAATGCACCCGCAAAAAACTGATCCCTTCCCCCCCGGAAACGCGGAATGGCGTACTGCTGTCGGTGGTGTCGCCAGAGGTATAGACGTAGTCGAAGAGCAGATCCTCGAAACTCAGGTTCGACACATTGCTCAGGGCTACGCCGGAAAACCGCGCCGGCCGCGCCGGATCGGCCGAGCAGAGCGTTACCCGGCCCTTCCAGCCCGCCTGCTTGCCGCTGAGCGACAGCGCGCCGTAATCACCGGGGGCAAGCGCCAGCACGGTGTCCCCGTCGGCGCCCCGCAGGGCCTTGGCCAGCGCCCCGGCATCGGCCACGGGCTGTCCCCCCGCACAGCCGGCGCCGGCCGAACCGGCGGCGAAAAGCGCAAAGCCCAGAGACAACGAAAACAAAAAACGACTGAACACCATATCACCTATCTCAACCAACACCCTGCACGCCGCAGCCTAACCCGGTTTGCGGCCCGATCACAGGGGCAGACGGCCACGCCCGGCGAAAACCGCATTAAGATTCCGTGAAGGCAAAAGCCTGTGGCTTAGCCCTTCCTTCGGACATCGCGGGCAGGCTTTCCCTGCTTCGGAAAGGTGCCGCGACACCAGCGACAAAGGGCATGACGCTTGAGCAAGCGGGCGGAAAATGCCAAAGACGATCTGTACCTTTTCCGGAGCGGCAAATTGAGTTTCAAACCGCGCGCCCCAGCCATCCCCTGCCCGCATCCTGCGCTGATCGTCCGCGCCTGCCTCGCGGTCTTTGTCAGCCTGGCCAGGACGGCTGTGCGCTGCGGCGCATGGAAGGTACTGACAATGATGATAATGATGGGGCTGGCGATCGGCCCGGGGGCCTCTGCCACGCAGGCCCCGCCGGTGACGGCACAGTTGACGCTGAATGAGTTCACCCGCGACATGACCGTTTTCGACAGCGGCCTGGCGCTTGGCCAGGATGGCGCCAGCGTGCCGCTTTCGGGCACCGGCACCAGCGGCGAGGTGGTACAGGCGCGCGGCGTTTCCACCGATGATGCCGGGGCAAGCTCTACCGCCTGGGTCGACATTGCCACGATCGACGCGGGTGGCAACTGGTCTGGCACGCTGGTCGCGCCGCGCAACCCGTCATGGTACCTGCCCGAAGTGCGCATCAAGGCACAGCCGACCGTGACCGCGCAGGGCGCGAACCGGTTCGGCGCGGGGCTGATCATCTCGTTCTGGGAGCAGTCGAACTGGGACCGGATCTTCAACGCAAGCTTCAGCAACACCCCGCCCGACCCGCTGCTTGACGAAAACGCGGTGCAGATCTTCACCCGCAGCGGCGCCACACCCTCCGTTACCTATCTGAGCGATGCCAGCCCGCTCAGCGCCGCCGCCGTGGCCTTTGCCAACACGTTTCTCGAGGCACTGCCGGGGCTGAAACTGGCGGTAATCGCCCATACCCAATCTGGCACCGGCTGGCGGCAACTGGTCAACGACAATGACAGCACGCGCCTGTGGTCGGATGATCTGGCGCTGCACCAATTCGCATTGGCCGAGGGGCAGGACGTGGGCATCGTCACGTCTTCGTGGATCGCCTCCGAGCTGCAGACCGCAGGCGACTACGCCGAGATTGTCGCCGCCATCGTCACGGGCAAACGGCTGGATGGAAGCGCCGCCGGAACCGGCCCGTCGGCCACCTTCACGACCACAGGCAAGGGCCTGTCCTTTCCGCTGCACCATAATTTCACAGAGCTTTACGATTTCGCCCACACCCGCTTTGCCCTGATCGGCCCGCACGGGCGCGGAACCACGGTGTCGCAGACCGGCTATTCCGATTCGAACGATGACAATTACGAAGCCCTTGTCGCCAGCTGGATCGCGCTTGGCAGCAATCCGAATTTCAGCATGTTCCTGCCCCACAGCCTCGGCATGAGCGACATAGACCGCGGCTATCCCCATGCCGGCGACAATGTCTATGACCCCGCCGGCACGCAATGGACGGATACCTCGCATGCTTCGTCCTACACCAAGGACGGGCTGGAACGTCTGGCCCGGCTGGGGGCGAATGCCATTCTGAAATCCGCCGGTCTGGTGTCCTGGCCAGTGCCCGCGTTTGACCGCAGCTATTGGGCGCCGGATGGCAGCTATGTGGACCTGTGGATGGATGGCCATGACATCACCACCGAACGCCTGCGCCGCGGCCTGCCCGCCATGCCCGCCACCTTTGCCCACCGGGCCGAGGTCATGGGTATGACGATCGGCGGCGAACCGGCGCAAAACGCGGTGATCGTGGCCAATGCCGGCGGCTCTGGTTTTTCGGGGGTGCGGGTCAGCCCCAACAGCGGCGTCTTCACCTATGCCTCTTCGGTGGAAGACGGGTTCGGCGCCCTGCCCGGCTGGCAGCAATGGCCCGATGATTACCTGGACGATTACTATCTGAACCGTCCGGTTGCCGATGTCGGACAGGCCGGGCTTGCAGCGCTGCCGCTAAAAACCAGAACAACGTTCAGAAGCGCGCTGGCCGCGCCGGCTCAATTCACCGTGGGCGGCAACGGCCCCTATTTTCTTGATCAGGCCGGGATCGGCACCATCGCCACCCTGACGCTCGAGGCGAAGATGACCATCACCGGCGGCAGCGCGCAGCGGCTGTTCGGCCTTTCGAGCAACGCGCTGAAGGTGGAATATCTGCCTGGCAGCGGCGTTCTGCGCTGCACCTTGTCCGACGGGTCCGGCACCACGCTGCTGGGCAACCAGACATCCAGCACCATCCCCGACCCGGGCACGACCGAGCGCACGATCCGTATCGCCATTGATCTGAGCAACCCGGCCAACGGGTCTTTCCGGGCCTTCGTGGACGGCGCCGAAGTGCTGACGCGCACCGGGCTGACCTCTTCCGGCACATTCCCAAGCGCGCGCAACCTGTCGTTTCTGGCGACGAATTCGGGCGGATCCCAGTCAGAGGGCACGGTTACCCACCTCAAGGCGTGGAAATCTGCCATGCCCGACGGGTCAGCCCCGACAGGCGCACCCTACAAGCAGATCTCGGGAACAGCCGCCACCGTCAACGCCGACGCATGGAAGAAAGGTGCCGACGCGGGCTGAGCCCCTCAGCCATAGGCCGACAGATCAAGCGGGTTGGCGGAGATTTCCGCCAGCCGCGCATTACTTTGCGTGAAATGCCCCTTGAACCGGCGCTTCACGTAATCGCTGACCGGCCGGTTGTTCTTCAGCAACAGCGAAAGCGGCGGCCGGCGCAAGGCAAAGCCGGTGGCGCGGTACAAGAACCGGCTGTCCGCCGCGATACCGATCATCGGGTTCACATTCATCGGCCCGGCCTGAACGTGGTTCACACGTCGGAGGAACGGCGCAGCATATTCGGGATATCCCGGCGCGCGTACCTTTACCGCCCGTTCGGGAAGCGCGCGGAACATGGTATTCCCCACGGCGGCCGCCATCGCCCGGACGGCGCCATCCATATCCGCCTTCAGCGCCTCTTGCGTCTGAATGTAGACGTTCTCGGCCCCGAACAGCGATTGATAGAGCGCGACCAGCCGATCATAGGCGAAGTGATCGGGCGAAAACGCCAGATAGCCAACTTCTGCCTCCCCCTCCAGATACCGGTCATGGGGCAGGGTACCGCCGCGCAGCAGATATTGCATGTAGATCGAGGGCAGCACCCGCATCTGTGCGCGGATGGAAATCAGGATCTTCGCCTCCGGCGCGATCCGTTTCAGCCGCTCGGCATAAACATCGCTTTCATGCGCGCCATAATGCGGATTGCCCGACAGGATCTCGGACGACACCACCGGCAGCGTTCCCGGCGGGGCGGCAGCGCTGCGTTCGGCGATCAGCCGGCGCATGTCGTCGGGATCGAACCACAGCCCATGCGGGCTGGTGACATGGCGGTGCACGTCGGCATGATCGGCCACCGGGAAATAGCCGTTCTCGGGATGAAACAGGAACTGCTGCATCCAGCTTGTGGCCGTCTTGTGATAGCCGATATGGATCAGCACAGGCGATGTCATCCGCACTCCTCGTTCAGCCGTTCCGCCGTTTGCCTCTGGTTCTGCGCCGCAGCACGAAACCGCGCAAGGCGGTCATCGACGCAAGGCACAGAATAAACAGCACAACCGCCGCGCCGCCCGTCCAACGCGGATCGATCATCGGCGGCTGTTGCATCTGAACCACCCAGCCGTGGCCGAAGTAGACCCCAAGAAAGCCAAGCGCCAGGCCTGCGGTGGCCCCCACTCGCCGCAGCGGGAAACCGATCCGTTTTTTCAGCAGATAAAGCGAGACGAAAAAACCCAGGAGCTCCGCGGTCGTCGCGATCCAGATCACGACAATCAGCCCATAGCCCTGAATTGTCGCATACCAGGAAACAGCAAGCGAGGCCGCGCGAAACAGATTCGCCCACATCGCATTGTCCGTCTTCGCCCGCGCCAGTGCCACCACCGCCGGCCCCGCCTTGAACACCCGCACCGCATGCAGGATGGCCAGCCACAGCAGCAGCGGGATCATAGGCTCGTATTTCGGGCCCAGAACCGTCTGCACAAAGATCGGCCCGATCAGCGCCACCGCCGCCACCTGTATCAGCCCGTTCAGGATATTGGCCTCGACAGTGGCCGCGCCGATATCGTGGAACCGTTCATCCTCGTCCTGCGCGGCCGAAAGCTGCGGCAGAAAGAACGATTGCACACTGCGCGCCAGAACCAGCGTGGGTGTCAGCGTCAGGGTGAACCCCATCGCCAGCAGCGCAAGCTGCGACATGCCCAGTTCGCGCCCAACCACCAGCTTTTCGCCGTTCAGCACCAGAAACAGCAGCAGGCTGTTGACCAGAAGCGGCCAGCCAAAGCTCAACCCCCGCATCATGACCGCCCTGTCCAGCGTCAAGCGATACCGCTGCCGCGCCGCCAGATGCGAGGTCAACAGCTTCATCACCCCCTGCGCCAGAACCGCATAAAGCATGACACGGTAATCGCCGTACAGCTGGTCCAGCGGCCAGATCAGAAGAACCGAAATCAGCGCGGGCACGAAGATCGTCATCATGAACGGCAGATAGATCATCTGCCGCTGCAGGCGGAACACGTCGAAATGGGTAAAGCCGTTCAGCACCGGCACCAGCGCCATGAGCTGATAGGCCCAAATGACCTCGGGGATGCCCAGAAACCGCGCCAGCGGATCCGCTATGACAAACAGGATGACGCCCGAAATCGTGCCGCGCAGCGCCTGAAACCCCTGCAACCCGGCCTGAAGCGCCGGGTTCTCGCCATCCTTGTCCTGCACGATCATCTGCTGCAGGCCAAGCTGCGACATCATCTCGACAATGGCCATGCTGACGGCAAAGGTGGCGGCGATCCCGTAGTTCTCGACGCTGATCAGACGCGCCACCAGCAGGTTGCGCACCAGCAGGATCAGCGAGCTGAAAGCGTTTCCCGAAACAAGCAGCAAAACCGGTTTTAACATGGCACTCACCCAACTGGAATCTGCCGCAGAGGGTCAATGTTTTTCGTCTCGCTGCAAGGCAAATCCGTATGCTAGGAACAGCGGGGTAACAATGCCCGCCGCAATGCAACATTGCCGCCCGAGGATGCCAAACTGAAACACCGCCTTGCCCCCGCCCTGCTAGCGTTGATCCTTGGCGCAGCCCCTGCCCCCGCTACCCCCGAAACCGGCCCGCACGTCTTCGAATGGCGGATGGAGGGCGACACCTTCGGCGGGTTTTCCGGCCTTCTGGTCGAGGATCATGGGAAATCGCTGCTGGCCGTCAGTGATCACGGCACGCTTTATACCGGCACGATCACACGCGAAAACGGCGCGATCCGCGCGATCACGCCTACCGGGCAATATCCCCTGTCGGGCCCGGGCGACCCCCCGTTCACCGATTTTCAGCGCGATGCGGAAGACCTCGCCCGCCTGCGCGATGGCAGCCTTCTGGTGTCGTTCGAAAGCTATACGCGGGTGAAACGCTATGCCGCGCCGGGCGCCAAACCCCGCTCGACCCATCACTGGAACGCCTTTCGCCGCCTGTTCGGCAACCAGTCATTCGAGGCGATAGCCCCCCTGCCCGACGGCCGCATCGCCGCCTGGGTCGAAGGCAAGGGCAGAGGCACCCGCACCTCCGCATTCCTTTATGACGGAAAAAGTTGGGCCGGGCCCTTCGCCTTCCCGATCTCCGACGGGTTTGCCATCACCGGCGCAGACCTCGGCCCTGACGGGCGGCTGTACTTGGTCGAGCGCAGGTTCAACCTGCTGGCCGGCTTCAGCTTCCGCATCCGCCGTCTCACCCTGACCGAGAACGCCATGCTGTCAGACGTGCTTTACACCAGCCCGGCGGGCAAGCTTGGCAATGCCGAAGGCATCGCCGCATGGCGCGATGACACGGGGCAGATGGTACTGACGCTGATCACCGATAATGGGTTCAGCCCGCTCAGCCCCACAAGGCTGATCGAATTTCGCCTGCCGGAGGCCGCGCCCGGCCCGCGGCACGAATACCCCCTGCCGTTTCCGCCCCGCTGAGTGTCACGAAAGCCCGCGAATACCCGTCGCGGTGGTACCGGTTGCCATCACCCGTGTCGCCCGGATCGGAAAGGCCACACCGGCGCCGATGAAGACATCGCTCTGGTCGCCGCTGAGCGTGATCAACCGCACCAGCCCGGCCTGCGCCACATTCAGCGCGCGGGTCACGCGGGCAAGGTCGGTCGCGTCGTCGGGGATGATTTCCTCGATCCGTGTGGCCGGGCTTTGCAGGCCGGACATCTGGCCATCGAATGCATCAAGTGACATTGGGTTCGCTCCTTAATCGCCTCGGGCCCTGCGCCCGGTCCCGTGAACCCTAGGAAGCATCGGTTGAGGCGCCCCTAACCCACCGCGCGCTGCCCTGTGCCACGGGTGCGGAAACAGTTGGTTTCGCGTGCAAAGCCAGCATGGTTGTCTTGCAAAACACATGTTTTTCAAAACCTTACACCCAAAGCCGCATGCGGCGGCAGCGACCGGCGAGGCGGTGACAATTCTGTATCAAAGTGATATTTATCAGGTGTTTACGAGTAGCGGAGCTTTCCCCGTGCCGATCCATCCTCTAGCATCCTCTCTGAGTGCGGCCGTGTGTTCGGCGGCAACCCGAGCAACGCGCCCCGAACGGGCCGGAACAATGCCGCAACGGCAGCAGACAGGACCCATGTGATGCCGATCATCCGCGCTGACAGCAAGCTGATCTTTTTCGCCCATGTTCCCAAATGCGGCGGCTCGGCGGTGCAGACCTATCTGAACAACCGCTTCGGCCCGCTGGCCTTCGAGGATCGCCGCTTTCTGTCGGTGCCCGAGCGCA
Source organism: Actibacterium sp. EMB200-NS6 (assembly GCF_001305615.1). Lineage (GTDB taxonomy): Bacteria > Pseudomonadota > Alphaproteobacteria > Rhodobacterales > Rhodobacteraceae > Actibacterium_A > Actibacterium_A naphthalenivorans. The sequence goes on along the minus strand of NZ_CP010869.1, from coordinate 153,584 downwards.
AGCGCTGGTCGAAAACCTCGCCGCAGCATGTGGATGTCGAGACGCTGAACCGGATGTTCCCGCAGGGCTTCTTCGACCACAGCTTTGCCATCGTGCGCCATCCGGTGGCGCGGGTGGTCAGCGCCTATCACTTCCAGCTTGAGGTGGAGAATACAATCTCGCGGAACGTCAGCTTCAGCGACTGGCTGATAAACGTGGCAGAGCAGATGGAGGAACAACCGTTCCTCTATGACAACCACCTGCGTCCGATGAATGAAATGGTGCCCGAGGGGGCAAAGCTGTTTTACCTCGAACACGGGCTGGATGCGCTGGTGCCCTGGTTCGACGAGGTGACAGGCGGCAAGGCCGGGCCGCGCGCGGTGCCGCATACCAACAAGCGCGGCGATTTTTCCAAGGTCAAATCGGTGAAGGTGGTGCCGGATGATGCCGATCTGGCGCTGATTGCCACGATCTATGCGCAGGATTTCGAACGGTTCGCCTATGAGATGGGCAACCCGGCCCCCACGGCCCCGGCGCCACTACTGGCACCCGAGGTGATCGCCGAACGTGACGCCGAGCTTTCGCGGGTGCTGCCGTTTCACCGGCGGCTGGTCAACCGGCTGAGCGACAACCTGCGGCGTCAGCGGATGTAACCCTCCGGCCGCCCGAACTATTTGCGGGCAGCGCGCTGATAGGCGTCGATCAACGTATCGACCTGATGATCCCAGCTCAGCTCTGCCTGAACCCTTTTGCGCCCGTACTCGCCCATCGCCTGGCGCGTGTCGGGGGCATCAAGCAGCGATACGATCTTGTCGGCCATGTCCCGCGTGTCATTCGCCTTGGCGTAAAGCGAAGCGTCCTGTGCGGAATGGCGGCCTTCTGTCACGTCGAACTGAACGATGGGCTTGGAAAACGCCATGTATTCGAGGATCTTGTTCATGGTCGATTTGTCGTTCATCGGGTTCACCCGATCGGGGTTCACACAGACATCGGCGGTGGAAAGCACCTCGAACAGATCATGGTCGGGCGCGCGGCCGGTGAAGGTGACGTGATCCTGAAGCCCCAGATCGCGGGCCATCGCCTCGATCTCGTCACGGGCGGGGCCGCCCCCCACAAGCACGAATTGAACGTCGTAGCCACGGGTCTGCACGATATCCTGCGCAGCAGCGAGCAGCAGGTCCAGCCCTTCCTGATCGCCCATGACGCCGACATAACCGACCATGTACTGGCGGCCGTTTTTCCATTTCGGGTTCGCGGGCAGCAGCTTCAGCCGGGTCAGATCGGGCCCCGAGCGGACGACAAACACATCCTCCGGCGCCTTGCCGCCACGGGTCAGGGCAATCTCGCGGTAGGATTCGTTGGTCGAGATCACCACATTGGCGGTGCGGAAATTCAGCCGCTCGAACAGCACCATCAGCTTCCAGAAAAAGCCGCGCCGGTTGAACTTGGCCTCGTAAAGCTCGGGGTTGATGTCGTGATGATCGAAGATATAGCGCTTGCCGAACAGCTTGAACGGCCAGGCGATCAGAAAGATCAGATCGGGGGGGTTGCACCCCTGAAGCGTGTCAAACCCGTGCCTGCGCGCGATCTTCAGCGCCAGGCGCATCTCGTGCCAGAGCGCGGCGCCATATTCCAGAAGATAGCCCGAGGCGCCCTTGGCGTCGATCGGCAGCGGGTGGCGGTAGATATGCACGCCCTCGATTTCCTCATAGCGCTCTTCGTATCCCTTGCCCGTGGGGCAGATCACCGAAACCTGCGCGCCCGCGGCCGTCAGCGTGCGGCATTCGTGCCAGACACGGCGGTCGAAGGGCAGCGGCAGGTTTTCCACAATGATCAGAACACGGCGCCCGGCCAGCGGCTTCGCGGCGCGGGCGGCATCCATTCTGGGGGTGGCGGGGGCCGGCTCCGGCTCAGTTGAGGGTGCCGAGGTCGCGAATGTTTGATTCATCGGTCAGGCTAAGCTCTCTAATCGTGGCGTTCGCTGCGAGAATTCTATCGTAAGTATTTGCTTCTGCTTCCTTCTTGGAAATAAGCAGGCGCTCGAGCGCGGGCAGGTGGCTATAGGCATAGCCCAGGTTCGCGCCGATCAGCATGTCGGCCTCGATCGCGGGGTCGAAGATCTCGACCTGATAGCCCGCGTTCAGAAGCTTGCGCGCCAGATCCACATTCGGGCTTTCGCGCAGGTCGTCGGTGCCGGCCTTGAAGGCAAGCCCGGCCATCAGGATGCGCGCGCCAGGCGCCAGCCCGTCGCAGGCATAGGCGAAAAGCGCGTGTTTATGCGCCTCGTTCGAGCGGATGAGGCTGTCGACCAGATGCAGGTTGGCGCCGATATCGGCCCCGATATGCTGCAGCGCGCGCACGTCCTTGGGCAGGCACGAGCCGCCGAAGGCCCCGCCGGGGCGGGTGTAATAGGGTGAAATGTTCAGCTTGGTGTCGGAGATGAAGATCTCATGCACCTTGCGCGCTGAAATACCGGATTCGAGGCAGACACGGCCGATTTCATTGGCAAAGGCCACCTTGACCGCATGCCATGTGTTGTCGACGAATTTCGTGATCTCGGATTCGCGAAAGCCGACGTGAAAGGTCGGCGCGTCGATGTTCCGGTTCAGGGTTTCCATCGCCGGGTTGGGCTGGGCATCGCGGGTGCCGACAACGATCTTGGGCGGCTGGAAGTAATCCTTGACCGCCGACCCTTCGCGCAGAAACTCCGGGTTATAAACCAGCGAGACGCGCTTTTCGAAATCCTCGCCCAGGGCAGAGATGAAAATCGGCTGGATCAGCTCCTCGACAGTGCCGGGCCGGATGGTGGAGCGATAGGCGACCGACAGCGTGCCCGCGCCCGCGCGTTTCACCGCCTCGGCGATCTGCCAGGTGACATCGGCGATATACCCCATGTTATGCGATCCGTCGGGCGCCGAGGGCGTACCGACGCAGACAATGGCCAGATCGGCGTCTTCCAGATGGTCGCCGATTTTGGTGTCGGCCCGGAACAGCCCCTTGGCAAGTGCATCTTTCAGCATCTCCCCGACCTGCGGTTCGACGATGGGCGGGGTGCCGGCGTTGATGGCATCAACCTTCTTCTGGTTCACGTCGATACCGACGACGCTGTGCCCTTCGCTCGAGATGCAGCAGCCGGCGGTGAAGCCAACATAACCCAGGCCCAGAATAACGACTTTCATCCTGTAACGTCCTTTTGTCCGATACCTTCCGGCACTACTCGTTCAACATGTTCTGCTCGGCGGCGCGGGCCCTTGTGGTCGGGCCCGTTGCATCTTCCGCATTCTTTGCGGGGCACGCTAATCGTTGCAAGTAACGGTTTCTACGGCAAACTTCCCAATTCACAGAAAAACCCCGCGGTTGGCGCGGTTCCGCCGCTTCTTTGCCGCCCGGCTGCCGCAAGCGCCGCCGGTTTCGTGAATTCCGCCATTTTCAGGGGCGTGACCCCGAGGGCTCAATGCTCATTTCGCCCCAGCACCCAGGCCGCCGCGGCGCCCGCCAGAAAGCCGCCCAGATGGGTTTGCCAGGCAAGCTGCCCCTTCATCGCCCACCACAGCACCAGGTTCAGCACCAGCAACAGCAGCACCGCGCGCCCGACCGGCCAGAGACCCAGATTATAGGCGCGGCGATCGGCGTAGTTCCAGGTGACAATGGCACCGGCCAGGCCGAACAGCGCACCAGAGGCGCCCACCATCGGCTGCAGCCCGCTGGCCAACACCCCGTAGAGCCCGGCCCCACCCAGAAGCGCCACCAGATAGATCACGCAAAAGCGCCAGTTCCCCACCCGGTCGACCACCGCACGGCCAAGCGAATACAGGGTGAACATGTTGACGATCAGATGAACCGGGCCGCCGTGCAAAAAGCCATAGGTGAAATACATCAGCACCGGCTGGCCCGCGAAATTCGGCTTCCAGTCGCGCAGCAGGCCGGGCCAGAACCCGCCGTATTCATAGGCGGTATAGCGCAGCCGTGCCGGAGAGATCAGCCCGTGGTCGGCGGCCGACAGCACAAGCTCGATCAGCGCGCAGATCACGATCAGCACCACAGGCAGTGTTTCGATCGGAAGGCGGCGGGATCGCATGTGATGCGGCGCTTCGGGGGACAGGTTCATCGCGCGATCATCGCGTGAGAAACCGCCGGACTTCAAGCCCGGATCGCCTGCATTTGCCGGTGCCGGCGCGGCATGGCCTATTCCGGTACGAACCGGGGCAGTTTCGGCAGGCTTTGCTCCATAAACCGCAGCATCCGCGCTTCGGCATGCGCCTCTGTCTCATGCTCGCCGATGGCGGTGACAAAGCGCACCAGCGCCCCGTCGGTGCGGCCGATGGTCAGGCTGTCGTAAAACACCGATGCCTTGGCCAGATAGTCGTTCGTATGCCGCTTGCCGCGCTGTTCGAACCAGTAATAGACGATCTGCCGGTTCAGACCCTTTTCGATCACCGCCCGGTTCAGGGTAAACGTGCCGTAGATGGTGTTGGCGAAGGTCACGCTGTGCGGTTCGATCGCATAAACCTCCCACCCGCCAACGGGCAGGCAGACCTCGGGCGAATGGATGCCCGAGCCTTCGGTCTGTTTGTTGTAGAAGGCGACGAAGAAATTGACGAACCCGTCCTCGTCCGGCGCCATATAGGTGATGTTGACATAGTCGTCGGCGCCAAGGGTGCGTTCGACATCGGCCTCCAGCTTTTGTCGGTGGCCGGTCCAGCCGTCGATCTTGCTGGGGAACAGCGCGAAGGGGTCGCGCTCCACCGGCGGGGCGTCGGCCGGTTTGACCGTGATCCAGGCGAGGGTGACGGCCAGGGTCAGCAAAGTCGCGGTGATCATCGCCACAGAGGACCGGATCGAGAAAATCCGCGCCATGATCGGGCCGAAACCCTCGAAATCAAGGTCGATCGCCTCGCCCAGCGGCAGGGGGTTCGGGGTCAGCCGCTGCAACGCGATGGCCATCAGGAACAGGATGCCGACACAGGCCAGGAAGATCACCCAGCCTTCAAAGAAATGCAGAAAGCCTTCGGCCTGTTCGATGCCGTAGCTGTTGACCAGAACCCCGATCACCCCGATGCGGAAAGAGTTCATGAACACGGTCAGCGGCGCGGCCGAAAGCAGCAGCACCGCCTTGTGCCACATCGGCCCGCGATAGAGGATCGCGAAGAGATATGAGAACGACAGGATCGGGAACAGATAGCGCAGGCCGGAGCATGCCTCTGCCACCTGAAGCTTGTAGACGCCCAGATCAATGATGTTGCCATCCAGAAACACCGACACCCCGGCCAGGCTGACGAACCAGACACCCAGCACCGAAGAGATCGATTGCAGCAGGATCGAGATTTTCCAGTACAGGAACTGCGGCAGCGGCAGCATGAAGATCAGATGCAGCACCGGCGCCCAATGCATCAATCCGCGTTTCCAGCCGAACACCGTCAGGGTGACGCCGCCGACCCACAGGATGAAACCATAGGTCACGATATCGGGGATCCGCACCAGGTTGCCCATAACCGCGATCACCAGCGACAGCGCGATGACCAGCACGCCCGGCCAGCGGTCGGTGACCGTTTCGGCCGGCAGGGGATAGCGCCGCAGCTCGCGCAGGAACAGGTAGAGCGAGATGAACGGGATCAGGATGCCATAGCTGTATTCGGGCGTCGTCCATGACTTTGCCAGCGAGACGAAGCCGATCCAGAACAGCGGCACAGAGATGGCCAGCAGCGCCACGAACCAGAACAAGCCGGCCGCGTTCACGTGAAATTTCGATAGCGGGGGGGTCTGAGCAGAGTGCAAGATCGTACCTGAAATCGAAGGGCCGGACGGAAAAGCACTGTCTGCGTGCTCTTGCGATGCTTAACCCGGAATTCCGGAATTTTCCAGCCGCGGGGCGGTCAAGTAAGGGTTACCGCGGCACTTGTTTCCAATTGCGCCACAGTATTTCTCAGGCCGGGCTCATCGTTTACCATTCAGAACGAAAAGCTGCGCGCGAAGCCAACGAAAATCGTATTCGATTCCCTGTCGGACGCACTGGTCTTGGTCGCCAGGGAATAGGTATAGCCCGTGGTCAGATCCCAGTCCGCGGTCAGGTTGCGGCGGTAGGAAAGGGTCAGGTCGGCCCGTTGAGTATCGGTGCCGCCGGTGGTCAGCACATTGTAATCGGCAACCGCAAGGCTGGCATCCAGCGCCGAGGTGTTGTTGATCAGATAATTATAGCCGACCGATACCCGCGTGCGCAGCGCCTCGTTGTCATTGTTGTCGGTCAGGGCCGACTGGGAAACGCTGGCGCGGAAGGTCGCGGTCGGGCGCTGATAGGAATAGGTCAGGTTGGCCACGGTCTGCGACGAGGTGGTATCGCTTTCCGTCACCCCGAGCGAGGCGGAAAGCGCACCGCGCGGAAGCTGCAGGCTACGCCCGACGCTGACCGTATCGCGGCGACCGGTAGAGGTGACGTCGGTGGCATAGCTGGCCGAAATCGTGCCGTTGGGCCGCTGCAAGGTCAGGCCCAGATTGGAACTCACCCCGTCCCTTTTGCGGGTGCTGCGCACACCGCCCAGAGTCTCGGTCGTTTCAACCTCTTTCTGCCGCAGGTCTCCGTTGAACTGCAGCGCGGGCGAGATGTCATAGACAACGCCGAGGCCGGCATATGTATCGATCTGCTCGGTATCGGTGACGTCTTCGTCGTTATATTCCTTGTACCCGGCCAGAAGGCTGATATCGGCGGTCGGGGTCACGCTGAACCGGGCGGCGGCATCCATCGAAACCGTATCGCTGTCATACAACGAGGGATCGCTGGTGCCGGTGAAATCCCGCGCCGAGGCCCTGGCATTCAACGAAATACCGAACGGGCCGCCCACGCCGGTCAACAGGCCCATGCCGATCGCATAGTTGATGCGGTCGCCGGAATCGATCAGCAGGTCGGCCGCATCGAAGGTGGCGCCCTGTACCAGCTGGGTCAGCTGCACCCGGCGATAGCTGGCATCGAAGGTCAGCTGGGTCGAAGACGATTCGCGAAAATAGCTGAGGCCAAGGTTCTGGCTGTCGATATTGGTATCGGTGCCGTCGGAATCGGCGAAATAACCCGCGTCGATCGTCACCCCGCCGGTGAAGGTCAGCGATTGCGCCGGCGTGCCGTAAACCGAGCTGAAGGACAGGTTGGTCCGCGAATAGACCGTCGTATCGGACGGCGGATTGGCAGCGAAACTGTAGTTGTCCGTCGCGCGGAAGGTCTGGTCGAGCGTGAAGGTGATCGCCGGACCAGTCTGCGCGAGGGCCTGTGCCAAAGGCCAGGCGCCTACCGCGAGCAGGGCGGGCGCCAGTACGAGGCGTGAACGAAGCATGGTTTTGGTCACTCGAACAGGCGCCTTTCAGGGACGAGAATAACGTCACCTTCGGCCAGAACGACATTCCCGCCAACCGCTGCGCCCTGCGACAAGGCACGGTAGTTGATCTTGTACACTTTCTCGGCCCCGGTGTTCGGGTCACGGCGGCGCAGCTGAACGCGCTTGGTGGCGGCGAACTTGGTGAAACCCCCGGTCTGGGCCAGCGCCTGAAGCAGGGTGGTGCCCGGTTCGACCTGAACAAGGCCGGGCCCGTTGATCTCACCCAGAACATAGATGTTCACGGTTGTCAGCGCGGTGACCGCGGCGGCAGGCGCCAGATTGGCGACAGAGACATAGACAGTCGGCTCGGACGCGAAGTTGGAGGCGATACCGGCGGTAACCGCGCGCTCGACCTGGCTGAGCGTGCGCCCGGCGGCGGTTACGGTGCCCGCGAAGGGAAAGCTGATCTTCCCATCGGGCAGCACAAGCGCGGTTCGGTTGAGCGTTGCGTCTTCCAGCACTTCGATGCGGATCGTGTCGCCGGGCTGGATAAGATAGTTGCCATTGGCTGCGGCGGCGGATGTCGCCACAAACAGCGACAGAAATAGAAAAGCGAAGCGTTTCATCAACAAACCCTCGTTAAGTGCGCCCCCAAGCGTGCTATGCGTCTTTCTTATGCTGTTTGCGGCCTTCGGGGCAAAAAATTTCTGAATTTGGGCAAAAATATGTCGGCAAATGAAGAACAGCCGTCGCCCTGAAGCAACACATTCTGCCGTAGGGTAAGCTGCCTATCCGTCATTCTTCAACTGCAGCAGCAATTGCCGCGCGTCGTCGAACTCCGGGCGGGCGGTCTCACCCGCAAGCTGCAGCGTTTTCTCAAGCTGGGCCTGCGCGTCATCCGGCCGGTTCAGCGCGATATAGGTCTTGGCCAGATGATACTGAACCAGCGGGTCCTGCGGCAGACCGGCGGCGGCGGGCTCCAGATGGGTCAGCGCCTCGCGGTAGTCCCCGCGACGATAGGCGATCCAGCCATAGGTATCCTGATAGGGCGGGAAATCGCTGCCACGCAGGCGGCGGGCCACGGCATAGGCACGTTCCAGACTGTCGGCATCGTCACGCACCGTGGAAAGGAGGCTGGCCAGATTGTTCGCGATGACGCTGGTAGAAGTGTTCTGGGCATAGAGCTTTTCGTAGATCCCGATCGCGCCCTGGGTATCGCCGCCCTGTTCCAGCAACGTCGCCTTCGCCCACAGCAGATCGCGCCCTTCGGGCAGAATCTCCAGCGCCCGGTCCAGTTCGGTCGCCGCCGCATCGGGGCGGCCGTCGCGCGACAGGGTGCGCACAAGCTCCAGCCACAGCCGTTCCGACGTGCTGTAATCCTTCAGCAGGCTCCGATAGCGCTGTTCGGCGGCCTTGAAATCACCGGTCGAGGCATAGACGGCGGCATCGAGGAAGCGAAAGGCCAGTTCATCGGGGCTCTCGGCCAGCAGCTCGTCGAGATAGGTCCGCGCGGCGTCGGGCTTGCCGTTCAACAGATGCGCCCGCACGATGGCAACCTGCGCCGCGGTGGCGCTGTCGTCTTCCCGTGTCAGGGTTTCGAGAAAGGCGATCGCGTCGGCATTGTTCGTCTGGCCGCGCAGGATGCTGAACCGCAGCCTGTCGGCCTGGGCCGTTCCGGCGTCGGTGTCGAGCCCGCGCAGCGCGCGCTCGACCTGCTCGGCGCGGGGCCAGTCCTTGAGCCGGATGTAAAGCTGGCCAAGCTCCACCAGAACCGGATAGCTGCCGGGCGCCAGCCGCAGCGCATCGATCAACACGCCTTCGGCGGGCAGCAGCTTGTCAGAGGCAATCAGGAATTTCGCATAGCGCAGGCTTTCGGCCGGCGCGCTGTTGGAGGCTTGCACCGCCAGCGACAACAGCTCGCCCGAGAGTTCGCGATCCCCGTTGCGGGCGTGGGCGGCGGACATCAGCGTCATGATGCCCGGATCGTCGGGCTTTTGATCCAGCGCGGAGCGCAGCACATTGATCGCCTCGTCGGCCTGGTCGGCCTCGATCAGCCAGGCGGCGCGCATTTTCAGCGCCTCGACCATGCCCACATCCTCGGCCAGCACCTCTTCGACAAGGGCGCGGGCGCCCACCTCGTTGCCGCTGCTGGCCAGGATACGGGCAAAGGCGACCTTGATCTCGCGCGTCTGTACCGAAGGTTCGGCATTGGCGACGACATCTTCCAGCTCGGCGATCGCTTCGGCCTGCTGACCCATGTCGAACGCCAGCCCGGCGCGCATTGCCCGGAACCGATCCGTGTTGGTGCCGTCCTCGATGAATTTGTCCAGCTCGGCCTGCGCGACCTGCGGGCCACGCGCGGAAATCAGGAACTGGATCAGCGTGATTCGGGCATCGTCATTCTGAACGCCGGGGGTGATCTGTTCGCGCAGGAACGCCTCGGCGGCGTCACTGTCTTCGCGCGACAGGTAATACCGGATCAGAAGCGCCTTGGAGGCCTCATCATCGGGAAACAGGCGCACCATCTCGCGCAGACGCGCTTCAACGTCTTCTTCACGGCCCTGACGGCTGAGAAGCTGCAGCCGCATCCGGTAAAGCTGGATGTTCTCCGGGTAGAGGGCGATCGTCTCGCCGATCTCGGCCAGCGCCTTGTCTTCGTCTCCATTGCGCAGAAAGCCGTCGATGATGACGCTGCGGACGATCTCATTCTCCGGCAGGATGGGTTTCAGCGTCAGCGCCCGGTCCAGCATCGCGGCCTGGGTGGCCTGATCGCCATCCTGAATCGCCCGGCGGAAGGTAATCGCAGTGTCCAGCGCCTGAATCCGCGGATCCTCCGGCGCCATTTCAAGCGCGAGCCGGGTATGGCGGCGCGCTTCTTCCCAATTCTGGGTTTTCACGGCCAGCTCGGCCAGTTCGCGCCGGCCCTCGAAGAAATCGGGATGCTGTTCGACAAGCCGAAGGTATTGGCTGAACGCTTCCTGATAGTTCCCCCGCTCCAGCACCGTCTTGGCATAAATATGCCGGGCGTCGCGATGCGCCGGGTCGAGTTTGAAAACATTGCGGAATTCAAGAAGGGCGCGATCCACGTCGCCCTCCTGCAGCAGGGCGATACCCTTTTGATAGTGGTTCTCCGCACGCTCTTCGGCCGAGTCGCAGGCCGACACGAATGTCAGGCCGCAGACAATCAGAAGAACGCGAAAGATGTTGCCAAACGTCATCAACTTGCCTTGCTCATCCGATGGTGGGCCACAGATACCCGACTGCGGGATGCGGCGCAAACAACTCGCGACGCGTGATCTACGGAAATGCAGGAAATGGTATGTTTCGCGCCGTCAGTAGCCGGTGCCGCGGAACACCACGGAAACCGTCTTGAACATGATCGACAGATCGGTCTTCAGCGACACTTCCTGATCATAGCGCGTGTCGTAAATCGCGCGGCTCTTGAACTCGCTGTCATTCCGGTTGGACACCTGCCAGGGGCCGGTGATGCCGGGGCGCAGCTTGTAATAGGCGGAGCCGGGATAGAGATCCTGCTGAGAAGACAGCATCGGGCGCGGGCCGACAATGGCCATCTCGCCCTTCAGCACGTTCAGGAATTGCGGCAGCTCGTCCATCGAGGTCTTGCGCAGCAACCGGCCGACGCGGGTGACGCGCGGGTCGGATTTGAGCTTTTGCGACACTTCCCATTCGCACCGGGCCTCGGGATCACTGGCCAGATGACGCTCGAGCTGCGCCTCGGCGTCGGGCACCATCGTTCGCAGCTTCCACATTTCGAAGGTCTTGCCGTTCAGGCCGACGCGGCGCTGGCGAAAGAAGGGCCGACCGCCGTCAAGCGCCACAAGCAGCGCGAAGATCAGGATGAGAGGGGCGACGAACGGGGCAGTAGCGAGGATCAGCGCACTGTCCAATATCCGTTTGCCGAAATTGCGGTAAAAACTTTGGGATTCAGATGCAGCGATCACAGCCATTGACTTGGTAAGCGCTTCGGCGTCTTCGGAGTTTTTCGGGAAGTTGACCGTCATTAAAAAACCCACCGACGCCGTCGCCGATGCCTCGTTAAGGTACTACTAAGGCCTTCAAGCTAGCCCGTCGGAACATGTGACGCGAATGGAATCACGCGCAATCACTACAAACCATGGTTAGCACCCGGTTAAACATTTTGCAATTTTGCTTTCCCGTTTCTGCGGGTGCAGCATAAGTGTAAGTGTCTAAAATTTATGAAATTTTGGCATTTCGGCGTCAATTGTGCCTATTTTGTCGCGCGAGACTTGGCGGGCGCCCAACAGTTAAGCCACGGACCCACGCAAAATCGTGAACAATCGCCCTTTCGACAGGGAACTTTTTCGAAACTGGATACTATGGCAGCCGAATCGGAAACCGGCGGGCGCAAACACGGCGCAGAAGCTTGCGGCGAATCGAATGAGCGCGTCCACAGCAATCCGCAGCGCCGGGCGGCCCGTCAAAGGGGCGAAACCGCGCCGTTTGGTTCCGCTGCGTTGTCAACCGGCCGCGAATGGGGTCATTGTACCCGTGGCAATACAACTCAACGGGTTTTCATCACTTATGGGGTGAACTGAATTTTAAATGCGGATAACAACTTGGCGTGCTGGTTGTTCCTTCTGGGCGGTAAGACCCGGGCGTACTAGAAGGATGTAATTTAACAAGTAAACCGTGTTGAGGACCGCTTGAAACAGGTGGATACCGTGTCCAGTTCCGGACTTTATACAGACTTCTTTGGATTGACGGAGCGGCCGTTCACGCTGCTTCCCGACCCGGACTTCCTTTACTGGACGGGGGCGCACAGGCGTGCCTTCACCATTCTGGAATACGGGATCGTCTCGCGCGCGCCGATCACGGTGATCACCGGCGAGGTGGGCGTGGGCAAGACCACGCTGGTGCAGGCGCTGCTGCGCGCCGTGGGCGAGGACACGCGGATCGGGCTGATCTCGAACGCCCAGGGGGGCCGGGGCGAACTGTTGCGCTGGGCGCTGAACGCGCTGTCCGTCGAGGTGGACCCCGGGCTTGACTATGTGGGCCTGTTCCAGCGGCTTCAGGATTATCTGCTGGAGGAATACTCGGCTGGCAACCGGGTGGTGCTGATCATCGACGAGGCGCAGAACCTTTCGGTGGAAGCCCTTGAAGAACTGCGGATGCTCACGAATATAAACTCCAACAAGGACGAACTGCTGCAGCTTGTTCTGGTGGGGCAGCCCGAGTTGCGGGAAATGGTCACCCGGCCAAGCCTGCGCCAGTTCGCGCAACGCGTCGTGGCCAGCTTTCACCTGAGCGCGATGAGCGCGGAGAATGTGGAACAGTATATTCATCACCGCATGAAACACGCGGGCGGCACCGGCGACGAGTTCACGAAAGAGGCGATAAAGTTGGTCTATGAGAACTCGGGCGGGATTCCGCGGATCACCAACAAGATATGCGACGTGGCGATGGTTTATGCCGCAGCCGAAGGCAGCCGGACGATCGAGGCGGAAACCGTGCGCGAAGTATTGGATGACAACATCTTTCTGGTGACGCGCCCCGCCGAAGACGGCGATGATGACGGCGCAACCACAAGAACAAATTCCGAAGAGGCAGCAGAATGAACTCCGACGTTAAGTATTTTGTCGCCCTTTTCGTCCGGCGACTTCCGGTTTTTCTTATTGTCTTTCTGGGCTTCGCGGCAGCCGCGCTGTCGGCGGCGATGCTGTTGCCCACGGTCTATTCCTCAGGCGCCAAGCTGTTGATCGAATCGGCGCAGATCCCGGGCAACCTGGCGACGTCGACGGTGCAGGTGGCCGCGTCGGAACAGCTTCAGATCATCCAGCAGCGGATCCTGACCCGCGCGATCCTGATCGACGTGGCGCGGGCGCATGACGTCTATGAACACATGGATGACATGTCCCCGGACGAGATCGTTGCCAGAATGCGCAACGACACCAACATCCGCGGCACCTCCGGGCGCAACGCCGCCACGATCATGAACATTCAGTTCCAGGCCCGTTCGGCGGCGATTTCGGCCAACGTGGTGAATGACTATGTGACCCGGATCCTGGATCAGAACGTGCGGCTGCGCACCGGGCAGGCGCAAGACACGCTGGAGTTCTTCAAGCAGGAGGTCGACAGGCTGGGCGCGGAACTGGATCGGCGCAGCGCCGCCATCCTGGATTTTCAGAACGCCAATGCCGATGCGCTTCCCACCGGGCTTCCGTTCCGGATGTCTCGTCAGAGCACGCTTCAGGCGCAGGTCGACCAGTTCCTGCGCGACAAGGCGGCGCTGATCGAACAGCGCAACCGCCTGATCGAGATTTTCGAGACCACGGGCCAGCTGAACACCACCACAACGGCCAATCAGAGCCCCGAAGAGCGTCAGCTTGTCTCGCTCAAGGATCAGCTTGCGGCCGCGCTGGCGATTTATTCCGAGGAAAACCCGCGGGTCAAAGTGCTGCAGGCGCGGATCGCCCAGCTTGAGGAAACCGTGCGCGCGCAATCCGGGGTCGGCGCTGCCGCGAACGGCACGACGATGCTGGACGTGCAGCTTGCCCAGATCGACGCGCGGGTCGATGCCATCGACGCGCAGATCGAGCAGGCCGAGGGCGAGCTTGCCGTGCTGCAGGATGCGATCGGGCGCACCCCGGCCAATGACATCGCCCTGCAGGCGCTGCAGCGCGAGCACAACAACATCCAGGAGCAGTATAACTCGGCCGTTCAACGCCTCTCGGCCGCCGCGACCGGCGAGCGGATCGAGCTTCTGTCCAAGGGTCAGCGCATCACGGTGATCGAACAGGCCGTTGCGCCCACCGAACCCACCAGCCCCAACCGCCCGATGATCGCCATCGGCGGCACCGCCGCCGGGCTGGCCGCGGGCCTTGGCCTGGTGTTCCTGATCGAGTTGCTGAACAAATCGGTGCGCCGCCCGGCGGATATCGCCAAGGGGCTGAACATCACGCCACTTGCGACGATCCCGTTCAACCGTACCGGCGGAGAGCTGGTCCGGCGGCGGGTTATCGTGCTGGTGATCCTGGCCGTGTTCCTGGCCGGGGTGCCGGCCGCGCTATATGCCATACATACCTATTACCTGCCGCTTGACCTTATCATGAGCCGCGCGGTCGCACGGTTGAGCCTGTAACATGTGCACATCGCGCCGCATCGCATGTGTCACCGATACGAGTGAGGAAATCTGATGGAAAAGCTTCAGGCAGCCCTGGAACAGGCGCGTCGGCAACGAACCGAAGGCGCCTCGGAGCGCGGTCCGGCCAAGGCGGCGCTGGTGCGGCCGCTGCAACAGAACGTGGTCGAGGCATGGGACGCGCTGCAACCGCTGAATGCCGACCCCAAGCTGCTGCAGCGCAACCGGGTCTACACCTCTCTGGGCAACGCCTATGCCACGCCCTATGACATGCTGCGCACCAAGATGTTCCAGTTGATGAACGCGAATGGCTGGCGCCGCGTCGCGATCACATCGCCCAGCCCGGGCAGCGGCAAGACGACAACCACCGCCAACCTGGCCTCCAGCTTCGGCCGGCAGGTCGACCTGCGCTCGGTCGTGATGGACATGGACATGCGCCGCCCGTCGCTGGCGCGCGTGTTCGGGCACAGCGGCACCTACAGCGTGTTCGACGTGCTGGAAGAAACCGTACCCTTTGCCGAACAGGCCCTGCGCTTTGGCAAGAACGTGGCGCTGTCGATGAACACCAAGACGGCGCGCGACCCCTCCGAGCTTTTCCTGCGGCGGCGCACGGCCGAGATCATCGACGAGATCGAGAACACCTATCAGCCCGGCATCATGCTGTTCGACATGCCGCCGGTGCTGTCGAATGACGACACGCGGGCATTTCTGGACAATGTCGATTGCGCACTGATCGTGGCCGAGGCCGAACAATCGACCATCAAACAGATCGACCTGTGCGAGCGTGAACTGGCCGAGCAGACCAATGTGCTGGGCGTCGTGCTGAACAAATGCCGTTTTTCCGATGATTCCTACGGGTACGGATACGGCCTGAACTAGCTTGCCTGCGTCCGCAGGGTCTTGTGACGGAAGAGAACGCATGGCGATGCAGCCTGACGGAACACCGCGATATGCGGTGATCATACCGCATTACAACGACACCGTGCGCCTGGCCCGGTGCCTGGCGGCGCTGATGCAGAACGACACCGACGACACCGAGATCGTCGTGGTCGACAATCAGTCCGACACACCGCTGGATGCGCTGGCCGCACAATACCCCTCGGTCCGGTTTGTCATCGAGCCTTCAAAGGGCGCCGCCGCCGCGCGTAACCGGGGCGTGCTCGAAACCTCCGCGCCCTGTCTGTTCTTTCTGGATGCCGATTGCGTGCCCACGCAAGGCTGGCTGAGCGCGGCAAAGGCAGCGATTACCGAAGATGTGGTGATCGGCGGGCGGATCGACGTGTTCGACGAAGGCACAGGCCCCAGAACCGGCGCGCAGGCGTTCGAGACCGTCTTCGCCTTCGACCAGCGGCTCTATGTCGAGGAACACGGGTTTTCCGTCACCGCCAACCTGCTGACCACCCGCGCGGTGTTCAATGATGTCGGGCCGCTGATCGTGGGCGTATCCGAGGATGTGGATTGGTGCCGCCGCGCCACCGCCAAGGGCTATCGGCTGATCTATGACGACAGTGTCGCGGTGCAGCACCCCACGCGGGCCGACTGGGGCGCGCTGCGCAAGAAGTGGCGGCGCATGACGGACGAGGCGTTCGAGTTGAAATCGGCGCAACCCTTCGGCCGGCTGAAATGGGGCCTGCGCGCGCTGGCAATGCCCCTGAGCGTGATCGCCCACGCGCCCCGCGTGATCACCAGCCAGAAGCTGCGCTCCGGCCGCGAGCGGCTGCAGGCGCTGATGACGCTTGCCCAGATCCGGATGACGCGCCTTGTCTGGATGCTGAGCCAATCCATCCGGCCCTGAGGCCGGATCGAAAACCCGGAATTGCAGGCACCAAGCTGCCGCAACCTAGCCCTGCGGCGTCATGGCCTTGCGCTGCCTGGCCCGCTCCAGCCCCAGTTGCCGTTCTCGCCAGATGATGAACACGCCGGCCGCAATCACCAGCCCGGCCCCCGCCAGCATCACCGGTGTCGGCACCTCGTCGAACACGAAATAGCCGATCAGCAGCGCCAGCAACATCGAAGCATAGTCAAACGGCGCCACCACCCCGGCATCGGCGAACCGATAGCTGGAGGTCAGAAAGATCTGCCCCAACCCGCCGAACAGGCCCGCGAGCACCAGAAACGCCGCCTCGCGCGGGGCCGGCACGACCCAGCCGAACGGCAATGTCGACAAGGACAGCAGCGTCGCGGTCACCGAAAACCAGAATACGATCGTCGCGGTCCGCTCTGTCCGCACCAGCTTGCGCACAAAGACCTGCGCCAATGCGGCACAAACCGCGCCGCCCAGCACCACCATTGCGCCCAACGCCTCGCGCGCGTCCATCTCATGATTGGTGAACGCCGTCAGCCGCGGCGACAGCACGATCAGTACCCCGGCCAGACCCACCCCGACCGCCGCAAGCCGGAACAGCCGCACCTCTTCGCCCAGAAACATCGCCGCGAAGATCACCACCAGCAACGGCGCGGCATAGCCGATCGCCGTCACCTCCGGCAGGGGCAGCAGGCCCAGCCCGGCAAACATCAGCCCCATGGCACAGGTGCCCACCAGCCCGCGCCAGAAATGGCCCAGCGGATCAGCCGTGCGCAGCCCCACAGAAAGCTCGCCTCGCGCTATCAGCCACACGATGATCACCGGTAGCGCAAAGAACGAGCGAAAGAACACTGCTTCCCCCGGCGGAACATGCCCCGAGGCGGCCTTGATCAGAGACGACATCACCACAAAAAGCGTGACAGAGCCAAGCTTGAAGGCGATGGCGCGTACAGGCTGCTGCATCGGGTAGCACTCCGGTCAGTTTCCCGGCGCGGGAAACCTCTGGGGGTGCTCTACGCCTTCAGGCGCCTGAAAGGAAACCGAAATCCGCGCTCAGGCCCGGCGCCCGCGCGCGATCCGCAGAAACTCCATCAACCGACGGCCCGAGGCCGGGCCTACCGGGCGCCGCTGCAATTGCAGGCTGGCCTTGTTCGGCCCCGCCGCACGCGCGATCCGCGCATATTGCGCCGCGCAATCCGTGGCATCGCTCTGGCGGGTCTGATCGATGATATGACGACTCATCGGGAATCCTCCTTTTGCGTTCGCACGCGCAAATATTACCATAAAACCGGAAAACGCCAAACCCCGGGCTTACAGGAATGTCCGTTCGGCAAACCAGTAAAGCCCGATTGCGGCGATCACGCAGGAGGCCGGAACCGCGATCCGCGCGCGATACCACGACCGGTCGCCAAACCAGAACTCGACCGCAAAGAACGCCACGCCGATCACCGCAAGCTGCCCCAGCTCGACCCCGATATTGAAGCCAATCAGGCTGCTCAGCAGCCGCGCGGGGTTCAGCCCGATCTCACCCAGCACGCTGGCAAATCCCAGCCCGTGCAGCAGGCCAAAAATGAACACCACGGCCAGGCGGCGCAGGCTCATGCCGGTGCCGATAATATTCTCGACCGCGACGAACACGATGGACGCGGCAATCAGCGGCTCGACGATTTCCGGCGGAACAGAGACGATTTGAAGCGTCGCCAGCGCCAGCGTCACCGTATGCGCCAGGGTAAAGGCCGTGACCTGCAACAGCAGCGGCCGCAGCTTCAGCGAAAAGAAGAACAGCCCCAGCACGAACAGGATGTGATCCAGCCCCTTGGGCACGATATGCTCGAACCCCAGCACGATATAGCGGCCGAATTCCTGCAGCGCGCCCAGCTTCGCCACGCCCTGGCGCGGCAACGGATCGCTCATCTGCCCGCCGTTCAGATAGCCTGTGTAAAGCGCGTCACCCTCGCCCATCTGCCGCAGCACCAGCGGCCCGAAGGCAGGGGCCCAGCCGATCGTGACCGGCGCATCGCCCGGCGGCAGTGGCGCCGTCAGGGTCAGCACCGAATCCCGTGGCAGATCCGTATCCCCCACCTCGGGGATGCGCAGCCCGCCGATCTCGGGGGTGGCACCCTGCCCCGCCACCTCGATCCGGATACCGGCGCGAATGCGCGGCCAGGCGGCGCGGAACGCCTCTTCCAGCGCTTCGGGCGACCGGGCGCGCAACTGGTCGTAATAGCCCGACAGCGGCGAGTTGTTGGTGTCATCCAGCCCGTTCAGATCGATCCCCGAGACCAGCGCCTCCAGCGTCAGCCGCAGATCGAGCCGCACGGTGTCGCCGCTGACCGTCACATCGCCCACCGCCGGCCGCACCTCATGCGCGGCGGCCGGGCCAAGCGCCGCCAGCATCAGCAGCCCCGCGCACAGGCTTGACATCGCCGCGCGCCGGGGCAGGTAGTTCAACAGGTGTTTCAGGGGTGCGAACATGCGGGCAATCTTCTCACTTTTCGTCATGATCCTCGCGTTGGCCAGCACGCCGCGCGCCGGGGCCCATGAATTCTGGCTGTCGCCCGAACAGTATCAGGTTGCACCGGGCGCCCCAATACGCGCCGACATCCGCGTCGGGCAGAATTTCAAGGGCGCCGCCTATTCCTACGTCCCTGTCAACGTCGCCCGTTTCGACATTGTAACCGGCGGGGTCATCACGCCCGTCACCGCCCGCATGGGCGACCGGCCCGCCCTTTCAATGGCCATGCCGGGCGCAGGGTTGATCGTGATCGTGCATGAGACAACCGACACCATGCTCACCTACGCGGAATGGCAGAAATTCGCTGATTTCGTCACGCATAAAGCCTTGCCTGATGCGCTGGACAGGCACGCGGCGCGGGGCCTGCCACGAACCGGGTTCCGCGAAAGCTATCGCCGCTTTGCCAAAAGCCTGATCGCCGTCGGGGATGGGGCCGGACAAGACCACGCGGTCGGGCTGGAGACGGAAATCGTGGCGCTGGCCAACCCCTACACCGATGCCCTGCCCGCCGGCCTTCCGATACAGGCGCTTTATCAGGGCGCACCGCGCCAGGGCGCGCAGATCGAGGTGTTTGAAAAGGCCCCCGACGGCGCCGTTCACACCATCTTTCTGACCACCGCCGCAGACGGCCGCGCAAACGTTCCGGTGAAACCCGGCCACGAATACCTGCTGGACGCGGTCGTGCTGCGCGACACCGGCAATGATGACCCCAAGGCGGGCCCTGTCTGGCGCTCGCTCTGGGCCTCGCTGACGTTCAAAATGCCGGAATAACGTCTCTATTCCGGCCCGATATCGCCCCTACAGCCGCGCCACGGCCCATTGCGCCGCGTCTGCCACCGCCGGGTCGGGATCACCCGTCAGCCGCGCCGCCACATCCCGCAGGCGCGCATCACCGGAATTACCGATTGCATAGAGCACATTGCGCACGAACCTGTCGCGCCCGATCCGCTTGATCGGCGAGCCGGAAAACAGTGCCCGGAAGGCCGCGTCATCCAGCGTCGCAAGCTCGGCCAGCTTCGGCGCGATCAGATCCTCGCGCGCGCGGTATTTCACCTCATGCGCGGCGGCGGCGAACTTGTTCCAGGGGCAGACGGCCAGACAATCGTCACACCCATAAATGCGGTTGCCCATCAGCGGGCGCAGCGCCGGGTCCACCGGCCCGTGATGTTCGATCGTCAGATAGGAAATGCAGCGCCGGGCATCCAGTTCGAACGGGGCCGGGAAAGCCGCCGTGGGGCAGATATCGAGACACGCGGTGCACGACCCGCAATGTTCGTTTTCAGGTGTGTCAGGCTCTAACTCAACGGTCGTGAAGATCGCCCCGAGGAAGAACCAGCTTCCCAGATCGCGTGACAGAAGATTGGTATGCTTCCCCTGCCAGCCCAGCCCCGCCGCCTGCGCCAGCGGCTTTTCCATCACCGGCGCGGTATCGACGAACACCTTGATCTGCGCGCCCGGTTTCTGTTCCAGCAGCCACCGCCCGACCCGCTTCAGCCGTTTCTTCACCACGTCGTGGTAGTCGCGATTCTGCGCGTAAACCGAAATCGCCCCGCGATCGGGCTGCCGGAGAACCGCCAGAGGGTCATGCCCGGGCGTATAAAGCTCTGCCAGCATCACAACCGACCGGGCCGCCGGCCAGAGCGCCGCCGGATCGCCGCGCCAACCGCGCCGCTCTTCCATCCAGGCCATCTGCCCATGCCGCCCCGCGCCCACGAAAGCCTCCAGCCGCGCGGCGGCCTGCGGGATGGCATCCGGCGTGCAGATCCCTGTTTTCGCGAACCCCTCCTGCAGGGCGAAATCGGATAGGCGTTGCCGAAGCGTCTGGCTCAAAAATCCAGATCCGCGTAATGCGGCGGCGGCGGAAAGCCCGAAACCTGATCGGCCAGAAGCCCGCGGAAGGCCGGGCGCGACTTGATCTTGGCGTACCAGTCCTTGACGTTGGCGTTCCGGTTCCAGTCCACATCGCTGATGTAATCAAGGCAGGACAGATGCGCCGCGGCGGTGAAATCGGCCAGGGTCATCACATCTCCTGCCAGCCACCGCCGCTGATCCAGCAGCCAGCCCATGTAATCCAGATGAAATTTGATCTTCTGCGCGCCGGATTTCACATTTCGGCTTTCGGGATAGCCCTGCCCGGTGATCTTCTTGTTCACCCGTTCGTACAACAGCTTGGATGTCACCTCGTGGTGAAACTTGTCGTCGAACCAGAACACGATCCGCCGCGCCTCGTACCGTTCGGCGGGCGAACCGGGCATCAGCGCGGGCGTCGGGTGGGTTTCCTCGAGATATTCGCAGATGGCCTGGCTTTCCGACATCGCGCGCCCGTCCATCCGCAGAACAGGCACTTTTCCAGCCGGATTGCGCCGCATGAAGTCCGGATCCTGCTCCCAGTAGCGCTCCTCGACAAGCTCCACCTCGATCTTCTTCTCCGCCAGCACCAGGCGTACTTTTCGGCAAAAGGGGGAAAGGGGGACGTGAAACAGACGGTTCATGGACATGCGGCTCGATGTTGGTTGATTGCCCCCGTCATGCCGCGCCGCGTGGGGATTTTCAACTCTCGAAACAGGATGCGCGGCCATCCGCCTTAATTGTCTCGGCCCCGTCCTGCACCCGGCCCGCGTGTTTGCGCAGCCATTGCGGAAGCTGCGCCGGATCGCGCTGTTTCGGATTGGGCAAAAGAACCGCCAGCCGCGCGCCCTGCGCCGCCGTCAGATCGGCGGGCGGCACCCGGAAATAGTGGTGCGACGCGGCTTCGATGCCGAAAACGCCTTCGCCAAACTCGGCGACGTTCAGATAAACCTCGAGAATTCGCCGCTTGGGCCACATCGCCTCGACCATCGGGGTCAGCACCGCCTCCAGCGCCTTGCGCGGCCAGCTCCGGCCCTGCCACAGAAAAACGTTCTTCACGGTCTGCTGGCTGATGGTCGATGCGCCCCGGCTGGCGCCATCATCCAGCGCGGCGCGGATCGCCGCCATGTCGAACCCCCAGTGGCCGCAGAAATTGGCATCCTCGGCCGCCACCACCGCGCGCACGGTTGCCGGTGCCACATTCGCGATCGGAACCCATTGCCAGTCCACCGCGCCCAGGCGCCGTGATTCGGCCCGGATGGTATGGGTCGTCGGCGGGTTGACGACCCGGAACAGCAGGATCAGCACCACCAGCAGCACAAATGCGCCCGAACCCGCGATCAGCCCAAAGCGCAACGCGGTCCGAACCGGCCGGAAAGGCCGCCGGGCCGGCTGTTTCTTCCGGACAGGTTTCTTCGTGCGTTTTGCCACGGCCGCGACATTACCCGCAGGGCCGCGCCGCCGGAAGACCAGATCGGAAAATCTCTGCGCAGCCCCAAAAACCAGGGGCCGGGCAAACTGCCCGGCCCCTTTCGCCTGATCTGAAATGCGTCTCTATTCCGCCGGAACAGCCTGCTTTTCGATCCCCAGCGGGTGCTTGAGATGGATCAGCATTTCCTTCGGGCAGACCTGCACGAAATTGCCGCGCTCTATCTCCCAGTGCTGAAGGATATCGGCGGCCTTGCGGCTCATCGTTTCCTTGGCATGGCGTTCGATCAGCCCCTTCAGCTCCCCCTCCCAATGGTCGACCGTAACCGGGCAGGTCACCAGCGTTTCCATGTTCATCATCGCCGGCGCCAGCCCTTCGGGATCGTAGAGATAGGCCATCCCGCCGGTCATCCCGGCCCCGAAATTGGCACCGACCGAGCCCAGAATGACAGCAACGCCGCCGGTCATGTATTCACACCCGTTCGATCCGCAGCCCTCGATCACCACCTTCGCGCCGGAATTGCGAACGGCGAATCGCTCTCCCGCCCGGCCCGCAGCGAACAGATAGCCATCGGTCGCGCCGTAAAGCACCGTGTTGCCGATGATCGTGTTCTCCGACGCCACCAGCGGCGAGGCCATGGTCGGCCGCACAACGATCAGACCGCCCGACAGGCCCTTGCCGACATAGTCATTGGCGTCGCCCGCGACCTCCAGCTTCAGCCCCGGCGCCGCGAAGGCCCCCAGCGACTGCCCCGCCGAGCCCGACAGTTTCACCGTCAGATGATCGGGCTGCAGGTTGTTGCGCATGCCGAAGCGTTTCACGATATGGCTCGACGCCCGCGTCCCCACAGTGCGAAGCGTGTTGCGCACGGCGTAAGACAGTTGCATCTTCTCGCCTTCCTCGAAGAAGCGGTGCCCGTCCTGCACGATCTGCGCATCCAGCGTATCGAGCACCGCGTTGCGCGGCTTGTTACGGTCATAGACGATCTTCGCCGCGCCATCGACGGTGATCAGAAGCGGGTTGAGATCCAGATCATCCAGATGCGCCGAGCCACGGCTGACCTGGGTCAGCAGATCCGCCCGGCCAATCACGTCATCAAGCGACCGCGCGCCGATGCTGGCCAGAATCTCACGCACCTCCTGCGCGTAGAAGGTGATCAGGTTGACCACCTTGTCGGCGTTGCCCGTGAACTTTTCGCGCAGGCGCGGATCTTGCGTACATACGCCCACCGGGCAGGTGTTCGACTGGCACTGACGCACCATGATACAGCCCATCGCGATCAGCGCGGCAGTGCCGATGCCGTATTCCTCGGCCCCCATCATCGCCGCCATCACGATGTCGCGGCCCGTGCGCAGCCCGCCGTCGGTGCGCAGCGTCACCCGTTCGCGCAGGTTGTTCATCGCCAGAACCTGATGCGCCTCGGTCAGGCCCATTTCCCACGGCAGACCGGCATATTTGATGCTGGTCGCGGGGCTGGCCCCGGTGCCGCCGTTATGGCCCGAGATCAGGATGATATCGGCCTTGGCCTTGGCCACGCCCGCCGCGATCGTGCCGACACCGCTCGATGCCACCAGCTTCACGGTCACCTTGGCGCGCGGGTTGATCTGTTTCAGATCATAGATCAGCTGCGCCAGATCCTCGATCGAATAGATGTCGTGATGCGGCGGCGGGCTGATCAGCGTGACGCCCTTGGTCGAATGCCGCAAACGCGCGATCAGCTCTGTCACCTTCATGCCGGGCAGCTGGCCGCCCTCGCCGGGCTTGGCGCCCTGGGCGACCTTGATCTCCAGCTCTTCGCAATGGTTCAGATACTCGGCGGTCACGCCGAACCGGCCCGATGCCACCTGCTTGATCTTCGCCGACGGGTTGTCGCCATTCGCCTCGGGCACGAAATGCGCCGGGTCTTCGCCGCCCTCGCCACTGTCGGATTTGGCGCCGATCCGGTTCATCGCCACGTTCAGCGTCTTGTGCGCCTCGGGTGACAGCGCGCCCAGCGACATGCCCGGCGTCACGAACCGCTTGCGGATCGAGGTGATGCTTTCCACCTCTTCGATCGGGAGAGGCTTGCCGATCGGCTTGATGTCAAGAAGATCGCGCAGATGGATCGGCGGGTTCGCCCGCATCGTGGCCGAGAACCGCTTCCACATCTCATAAGAGGCACTATCACAGGCCGATTGCAGCATATGCATCGTCTGCGCCTCCCATGCGTGTTTCTCGCCGGTGCGCCGCGCCTTGTAGAAGCCGCCGATCGGCAGCACATCCGCGCCACCCTGCCAGCCCTTGGCATGCACCTCTTCCAGCTTGCGCTGAATGCCGCTGACACCGATGCCGGAAATGCGGGAATGCATGCCGGGGAAATACTCGGCGCACATCGCGC
The DNA here is from genome assembly GCF_001305615.1 of Actibacterium sp. EMB200-NS6. Classification (GTDB taxonomy): domain Bacteria; phylum Pseudomonadota; class Alphaproteobacteria; order Rhodobacterales; family Rhodobacteraceae; genus Actibacterium_A; species Actibacterium_A naphthalenivorans. Next base: position 129,211 of record NZ_CP010869.1, on the reverse strand, counting down.
GGCTCAGGCCCACGGCCTCGAAATTCAGACCGCCACGATAAGAGGAAATCACCGAGATCCCCATCTTCGACATGATCTTCAACAGCCCGTAATCCACCGCGCTGCGATAGTTCGCCACCGCCTCTGTCAGCGAGCAATCCAGCAACCCGCGGGCGATCCGGTCGGCAAGGCTGTCTTCGGCGAGATAGGCGTTGACCGTGGTCGCGCCGCAGCCGATCAGCACCGCGAAATAATGCGGGTCCACGCATTCGGCCGACCGCACGTTGACCGAACTGAAGGTGCGCAGCCCCTTGCGCGTCAGCCACGAATGCACCGCGCTGGTCGCCAGGATCATCGGCATCGCCACACGCTCGGCACTTTGGTTCTGATCGGTCAGCACCAGATGGCCCGCGCCCGACCGCACGGCGTCTTCGGCCTCGGCCCTGATGCGGGCCAGCCCGTCATGCAGCGCCTCATGCCCGGCATCGGCAACGAAGGTACAGTCGATCGAGACCATCGGCGCGTTGAACTGCTTGACCATCTCATCGAACTGGGCGTTGCCCACGAACGGGCTCTCCAACACCAGAATTTCGGTCTGGCTGCTGTCTTCGTCCAGCACGTTCTTCAGGTTGCCGAACCGTGTCTTCAGGCTCATCACCCGGTATTCGCGCAGGGAATCGATCGGCGGGTTGGTCACCTGGCTGAAGTTCTGGCGGAAAAAGTGGCTCAACGGCCGGTATTTTTCCGACAGCACCGCCGACGGCGTGTCATCACCCATCGAGGCGATCGCCTCTTTGCCGTCCTCGGCCATCGGCGTCAGAATCTGTTCCAGCTCTTCGATGCTGTAGCCCGCCGCGATCTGCCGCTTGCGCAGCTCGGCGCCTTCGAACATCGGCTTCTCGACGACAGAGCCCAGCGCCTTGTCCAGTTCGTTGATCTTGCCGACCCATTCGCCAAAGGGCTGCGACTTGGCCAGCTTGTCCTTGATCTCCTTGTCGTGGAACAGCACACCCTCGCGCGTGTCGACGGCGATCAGCTGCCCCGGCCCCAGCGCGCCTTTTTCGCGCACCGTCGCCTCATCCGTCGGCACCATCCCGGCCTCGGACCCGGCGATCATCAGCCCGTCGCCGGTGACGACATAGCGCATCGGCCGCAGCCCGTTCCGATCAAGCCCGGCGCACACCCAGCGGCCGTCGGTCATGGCCAGCGCGGCGGGGCCGTCCCACGGCTCCATCACCGAGTTGCAGTAGGAATACATGTCGCGCCACGATTCCGGCAGCTCCACCGCCTGCTTCGACCAGCTTTCCGGGATCAGCATGGTCTTGGCCATCGGCGCATTGCGCCCGGCCCGCACCAGCACCTCGAACACCGAATCCAGCGCCGCCGAATCGGATGATCCCTGCGGCACGATTGGCTTGATATCCTCGGCCAGATCCCCGAACGCGCTGGAAGCCATGCGAATCTCATGGCTCTTCATCCAGTTCAGGTTGCCCTTCAGCGTGTTGATCTCGCCGTTATGGGCCAGCATCCGGAACGGCTGTGCCAGCCACCATTGCGGGAAGGTGTTCGTCGAATAGCGCTGGTGATAGATCGCAAAGGCGCTCTCGAACCGCTCGTCCTTCAGGTCGGGATAGAACTCCGCCACCTGTTCGGCCAGCATCATGCCCTTGTAGATCATCGACCGGCAGGACAGCGAACAGATGTAGAGCGATTGCACCCCGGCGGCGGCGGCGGCCTTTTCGATCCGGCGGCGGATCACGTAAAGCTCGCGCTCGAAGGTCTCTTCGTCAACGCCCTTGATGTTGGAGATGATGATCTGCTCGATCTCGGGGCGGGTGGCGTTTGCCTTTTCGCCCAGCACCTCGATATTCACCGGCACATGGCGCCAGCCATAGATGTAATAGCCCATGCGCAGCACTTCGGCCTCGACGATGGTCCGGCATTTTTCCTGCGCGCCGAAATCCGTGCGGGGCAGGAACACCTGACCGACGGCGATCAGCTGATCCATATGCGGCTCGTGTCCGGTGCGGCGGATCTGGTCATAGTAGAACGGCACCGGGATCTGCACGTGAATGCCCGCGCCATCGCCGGTCTTGCCATCCGCGTCGACCGCGCCGCGATGCCAGATCGCCTTCAGCGCGTTGATCCCGTTTTCCACCACCTTGCGGCTGGGCTTGCCGTCGATCGACACCACGAGCCCGACGCCGCAGGACGCATGCTCGTCTTCTTCGCGGTACAGCCCGTTCTCGGCCATCCACTTGCGCTTGGCCTCTTCGGCGGCCACCCAGTTTTCATCATATTTGGTCATTATCAGGCTCCTGTCGTGGTCACGCCGTACCGGGCAAACACTTCGGCTTCGGTCAGCCGTTCATGCGCGCCGGCAAAGGCGAAGACATCCGGTTTTCTGTCAATGAATATCTCGCGCGTCAGGGTCAGGCCGCTGGCGTCATCGAACAGGCCGACAGGGATTTCATACTCACCCTGGTGCGGCCCCTCGGCGGTGATTCTGTACCAAAGGCCAGAGCCGCATCTGGAACACCAGGCGCGCTCGGCCCAGTCCGACGACTGGATCGTCGCCACATGTTCCGACCCGGACCATTCGATCTGATCTTCCAGCGCGGTCACGGCCAGCAGCGCCGATCCGGCCCATCGCTGGCACATCTTGCAATGGCAGGCCCCGGCCCCGGGGGCGATGTCACGGGCGGTGAAAGAGACCGCGCCGCACAGGCAATGTCCGGTGTAAATGCTCATCCCCGACCTCCGCTATGACTCGGCGCCAAGGATAGCACGCTTTCACATTCATAGAGCGGCGTCGTGCCATTGAAACCGGGCTCGCCGGGGAAGATGAAATCGACGGGCGTGTTGTCATGTTCGAACACCTCGCCCGACTCCGTGACCCATTCCTTGCCCAGAAAGAACAGCCGCATGTCGGGGGACACATATTGCCGCCCGGTCGACTGGTATTCCACCGCTCCGTCCTGGCTGCGGATGGTCAGCGCGGTGTCGGCCTCCAGCAGGGAAACACCGTCAATCTCCACCGCATCGCCGGTCAGCCGGTCGCGGCCCTCGACATGCAGCATTTCGCTCTCGCCATCGGTGACGGCCTCGAGCGTAAACCCGAACGTGTCTTCGCCGCTCTCGAGCAGCGTGCTCATCGAGATCGGATCCTTGCCGGGATCGCTCAGCCGTTCCACGGTGCGGTCGAAAATATAGAACCCTTCCAGCCACTGGAACTCGCGGTCATAGATGTTCACCGCATAGGCGCCATCGGCGCCATAGGCACCCTGCCAGACCTTGCCCTCCATCCCGGCGCAGCGCCAGTAGATCGACACTTCGCAGCCGCGCATCTGAACCGTCAGAAAGGAATCGCAGCCGGGGTGCGGCTCGAACAGGTCGGCAGACGCACAGGCCGCCAGCCCCGCCCAGAGGGCAGGAACGATCAGCGCCATCTTCACTCTGCGTTCCATGTTGTTCATCTTTCGTTGGCCACTCGGGTCAGGGGTGCTGCCGGATTCGCCCGGCGGGCGCGGGCGCATCGGATGCGCCCGGCCGTTGGCCCGAAACAGAGCCTATTCCGCCGCAACCTGCGCCGGCTGCGCCAGGTAGGCCAGGATGCTGTCGGCCGCCTCGCGCCCATCGCGGATCGCCCAGACCACCAGCGACGCGCCACGCACGATGTCACCCACGGCGAACACGCCCGGCAGGCTGGTCTCGTGGCTGCGGAAATCCGACTTTACGGTGCCCCAGCGGGTCACCTCCAGCGCCGGTTCACCCCAGAGCGTCGGCAGATCCTCGGGCTCGAACCCCAGCGCCTTGATCACCAGATCGGCCGGTTCGGCATAATCCGCCCCCTCGATCACCTCGGGCGACTGGCGGCCCGACGCGTCCGGCACACCCAGGCGCATCTTCTGCACCAGAACGCTGTCGACCCGGTCGCCGGTAAACCCCTTGGGCGCCGACAGCCAGACGAATTCCACGCCCTCTTCCTCGGCATTCTGCACTTCGCGCTGGCTGCCCGGCATATTCGCCTTGTCGCGGCGGTAGAGACATTTCACGCTGGTCGCCCCCTGCCGGATCGCGGTGCGCACACAGTCCATCGCCGTGTCACCGCCGCCGACCACGACAACGCGCTTGCCGGTGGCACACAGCTCGCCGCTGTCATACTCCGGCACCTCATCGCCAAAGCTGACCCGGTTCGACGCCGTCAGATAATCGATCGCCCGCACGATACCCTCGGCGCCCGAGCCCGGCCCCTGCAGATCGCGCGTCTTGTACACGCCGGTCGCGATCAGCACCGCGTCATGCTTGCCGCGAATGGCGTCAAAGCTGATGTCTTCGCCCACGGTACAGTTCAGTACAAATTCGACGCCGGATTGTTCCAACTGTTCGATCCGGCGCATCACCACGTCTTTTTCCAGCTTGAAGCCGGGGATGCCATAGGTCAGCAGCCCGCCGGCGCGATCGTACCGGTCATAGACCGTGACCTGAACGCCCTTGCGGCGCAGCGCGTCGGCGGCAGCAAGGCCGCCGGGGCCGGCGCCGATGATCCCCACACTCTCCCCGCGCTCGCGCGACGGCACGGCCGGCTTGACCCAGCCCTTTTCCCAGGCGGTATCGGTGATGTATTTCTCGACCGCGCCGATCGTCACGGTGCCGTGGCCGGATTGCTCGATCACGCAATTCCCCTCGCACAGGCGATCCTGCGGGCAGATGCGGCCGCAGATCTCGGGGAAGGTGTTGGTGGCCTGGCTGATCTCATAGGCTTCCTGCAGCCGCCCTTCGGCGGTCAGGCGCAGCCAGTCGGGAATGTTGTTGTGCAGCGGGCAATGCGACTGGCAATAGGGCACGCCGCACTGGCTGCAGCGGCTGGCCTGCACCTTTGCCTTCTCATCGGCGTATTCGGCATAGATCTCGTGGAAATCCTTCGCGCGCAGGTCCGGGGGCCGCTTTTGCGGCATCTCTTTCTGCACATCCACGAATTGGAGCATCTGTTCCTTCGCCATTTGCGAAACTCTCCCGATTTCCTTGAACCGCGCCCCTCATACGGCCTGATCAAATAAAAATAAAGTCAGTACAGCTTACCTAAATGGCAATAATTTTCACCTCTACCCTCCGAAACCGGTCATTTTTGGCGAAATTATGGTCAGCTAAGTTTACCTATTTATGCGCTTTCTATTTAAAATCATTGCTCTAGGATGGCGCCAAACAATTCTGGCGGGGCGCGCATGTCTCTGTATTATCTTCTGATCGTCGCCATCATTCAGGGCGTGACAGAGTTTCTACCGATTTCTTCCTCCGGTCACCTGATTCTGTTGCCAACACTCACCGGACACGTCGATCAGGGACAGGTTATCGACGTTGCCGTCCATGTCGGAACGCTGTTCGCCGTCGTGCTCTATTTCCGCCATGATGTCGCCAGCGCCTTTATCGGCCTCGGCCGCCTGCTGCGCGGCAGAATCGACACTGACGGCGCGCGGCTGGCGTTTCTCCTGCTGGTGGCGACCGTCCCTGTCATCGTGATCGGCCTCGTGCTGAAGCTGACCGGGCTGGACGACGCCATGCGCTCCGTCGCCGTGATCGGCTGGACGATGCTTCTGTTCGGCCTGTTCCTTTACTGGACCGACCAAAAAGGCCCGACCGAGCTGACGGCCGAAGGCTGGACCCTGCGCCATGCCATCATCATGGGCCTGTGGCAGGCCGTCGCGCTGATCCCCGGCACGTCCCGTTCCGGCATCACCATTTCCGGCGCCCGCGCCCTGGGCTACCGACGGGAAGACGCGGCCAGACTGTCCATGCTGATGTCGATCCCCACCATCGCGGCCTCGGGCATCCTGCTGGGCGCAGAGGTGGCGATGCAGGCCGACGCGGCCGCCGCGCGCGACGGGGCGATCGCCGCCTTCTTCGCCTTCGCCTCGGCGCTTCTGGCGCTGACCCTGATGATGCGGCTTCTGCGCTCGGTCAGCTTCACGCCCTATGTGATCTACCGGGTGATCCTGGGCGTGATCCTGCTTTACATCGCCTATAGCTAGCGGCGCTCAGACCCGCAGGTTTCTCGCCGAATCCTTGATCGCGTCATACTGGCCGGAGGGGCGGAACCGATACAGGTATTCCGGCATCACAGCCTCGGCCGCGATCGGCGAGATACCCAGCGTGTCGAAGCCCATCGCGCCCTCGGACACCACATTGTCGCGGCGCAGGTTCCGAAGCTGATCGCGCGTCAGAATCGTGTTGGCCACCAGACCGCCCGTCACAGCCTGCACAAAGCCGAAGAATCCGGCCATGATCCCGGCCAGAAAGAACGGGATGTTCATGATCAGACGCCGGCGGTGTATCACCTTCAGCATATCGGCCATCAGATCGCGAAAGCTGCTGACCTCGGGTCCGCCCAGCTCATAGATCCCCGGCGCGGCCTGCCCCAGCACGCCCATCACCGCGGCCTTCGCCACGTCATCGACATAGACCGGCTGAAACTTCGAATCCGCCCCGACGATGCCCAGCACCGGCCCCCAGCGCGACATCGACGCGAAGCGGTTGAAAAACGCATCCTCGGGCCCGAAAATCACCGAAGGCCGCAGGATGACCGCATCGGGGAAATGCGCCAGAACGCCTTCCTCTCCCAATGCCTTCGATCTGGCATAGGCACTCTCGGCCTCGGCATCGGCGCCGATGGCCGACAGATGCACAAGGTGTGCGATACCTTCCTCGGCGGCGATTCGGGCGATGCGTTCGGCACCTTCATGCTGGACCGCGTCAAACCGGTTCCGGCCGGTTTCGGCCAGAATGCCGACGCAGTTCACAACCGCGTCCGCGCCCTGCATCACCGCCCGGACGGATTCATCATCACGAATATTGCAAAACACCGGCGCAACCTGACCGACAACGCCGTAAGGCCGGACAAAGCCGGCCTCGTTCGGGCGGCGAACGGCAACGCGCACACGCCAGCCCTCTTTCGCCATACGCCGCGCGATATACCGCCCGACAAAGCCCGACCCGCCGTAAATGGTGACAAGCTTGGACATGTGGAGGCCTCCATCCATTCCGTTACCTGCCTGAATAGCCGCCCGCCCCGCGCCAAACAAGCGGATATCAGATAACTGCGAATTCTCTGGCAAAGACCCGTTGACATGCCCCCGGCGGAGTTATACATCGCGGCCTCACGACACCTGCCCAGGTGGCGGAATGGTAGACGCGCTAGCTTCAGGTGCTAGTATTGGAAACGATGTGGAGGTTCGAGTCCTCTCCTGGGCACCAATACAACTCTAAAAAACCCCTTGAATCATTCAGATTCAGGGGTTTTTTGATTTTTTGGGCCGAAAACAGCACCACGGCCTATAGCTGGCGAAGGCAACGGATGAGTTCAGGTACCCTCGCCGACAGCGCCAATGAGATTGGCACGAGGCGAGACGAATTTTTAGATTCCCCGTCGGACCTATGTTTTCGCCGGGCTACCCACGGCCAGGACCTCGACTTCGGCCTGTTTCAAGGCACGGCCAAGCGGCCGCCGGACACCGCATCGCGCCTTCGCCGGAATGATAAAGGCCGGGGCATGATGTCTCTGGCCTTTTCCATATCCGGGCCCGGACAAGGCTGGCGCGTGACAATCCGCGAAGTGCCCGCGTTCTACCGAAGCGTCTGTGCAAAGAGCGCGAACAATTCCCGCCAGTGCCGTTCGGCGGCTGCCGCGTCATAGACGGGAAAATCCGCCATCGTCCATCCGTGCAGCGCCCCCGGATAGATCTCGCACCGATGATCCACACCCGCATCGTCAAGCGCCTTCTCGAGCCGCTCGGCCATCTCCGGCGGGTAGGATGTGTCCCGATCCGCGCCGGCGACGTAAACGCGCCCCTTCATCTTTGATGCAAGCAGGTGCGGGCTCTGCTCCGAGTCGGTCGCCAGATTGCCGCCATGAAAACTCGCGGCCGCAGCAATCCTGTCGGGATAGGTTCCCGCCACCGTGAGCGAGATCCCCCCGCCCTTGCAATAGCCGGTCGTGCCGATCTTATCCCCCGCCACATCATCGCGCCCGTCGAGATAGGTGAGAAAGGCGCCGGTATCCTCGGCGGCGCGGCGATTGTCGGTGGTGTGAAAGATGTGCCCGACGGCCGCCATGAAATCACCGGACGCGAAAACCTTTTTCGCATCAAGCGGGTCGTAGGGGCCGGCGCGGTAGAAAAGATCCGGCAAAAGTACGACATAGCCTCCATCGGCAAGTCGCTGTCCCATCTCGAACAGCACCGGTCGGATGCCGAGCCCGTCCATGTAGAAGATCACCGCCGGCCAGGGCCCCGTCCCTTCGGGTGTAAAGATATACGCCGGACAGTCGCCGTCGCGGGTGGGGATCAGAATCTCTTCATGAGCCATGCGCGTTCCTTATCCACAACTATCCAATCCGCCTGCATCCAATCTGGCCGCTTCCAATGGCCGCGCGGCGTCTGGGCGCTGATCGCGCCCCGGACAGGTCTCAGGCGCAGATATCATGCCCACGTCACCCGGCTTCGGCCAGCGACGCCATGTCGATGACAAAGCGGTATTTCACGTCGCTTTTGAGCATGCGGGCATAAGCTTCCTCGATCTTCTGGATCGGGATCATCTCGATATCCGCCGTGATGTCATGCGCGCCGCAGAAATCCAGCATCTCCTGGGTCTCCGCGATGCCGCCGATCAGCGAACCGGCGAAACTGCGCCGTTTCCCGATCAGGCTGAAGACGCTGACCGGTAGCGGCTGGTCGGGGACGCCGACCTGGACCAGCGTCGCGTCGCGCTTCAGAAGCGCCAGATAGGCGTTGATGTCATGCGGCGCCGCCACGGCGTCGATGATCAGATCGAGGCTCGATCCATGCGCCGCCATGGCGTCGGGATCGGTCGAGAGAACGACATCATGGGCGCCGAGCCGCTGGCCATCCTCGACCTTGGAGGGCGACGTGGTGAAGAGCACCACCTCGGCGCCCATGGCATGGGCCAGCTTGACCGCCATGTGCCCAAGGCCGCCCAGGCCGACCACGCCGACCTTCTTGCCCGGGCCCGCACCCCAGTGGCGCAGCGGCGAATAGGTGGTGATCCCGGCGCACAGCAACGGGGCCGTCGCCGCAAGATCGAGATTGTCCGGCACCCGCAGCACGAATTCCTCGGTCACGACGATGTGGCTGGAATAGCCGCCGAACGTATGCCCGCCCAGGATCGCGTCGGGGCTGTTGTAGGTGCCGACCAGCCCCTTGTCGCAAAACTGTTCAAGACCTTCGCGGCAGCTCTCGCACTCCTGGCACGAGTCCACCATGCAGCCGACGGCGGCGACGTCACCGACCTTGAACCGCGTCACGTCCTTGCCGACAGCGGTGACGCGGCCGACGATTTCATGCCCCGGAAGGCAGGGATAAAGCGTATTGCCCCATTCGTTGCGGGCCGTGTGCAGGTCCGAATGGCAGACGCCGCAATAAAGGATGTCGATGGCGACGTCGGTCGGCCCGGGCTCGCGGCGCGTGAACGAGAACGGGCCAAGCGGGGCGTCGGCGGCTGTGGCCGCGTATCCGGTACAATTCGTCATGGCTAAAGTTGCTCCTTTGATTGGGGGGATGTTGTCTTGCCTGCCAGCGTACGCACCATGGCCTGGACCGAGCTGCGCAGGTCCTCGATCGCCACCGGATCGAGGCCGAGTTGATTTTCAAGGGTTTCCGGCACCTTCCGCGCAGCGGCGCGCAGGTCCCGGCCGTCTTGTGTCAGCGCGATCAGAACCCGCCGCTCGTCTTGCGGGTCGCGGCGGCGCGCGACAAGGCCCGCTTGCTCCATGCGTTTCAGCAACGGGGTCAGCGTGCCGCTGTCGAGATGCAGGCGCGCGCCCAGCTCGCCCACACTGAGCGGGTCGTGTTCCCACAGCACTAGCATGACCAGATATTGCGAGTAGGTCAGACCCAAAGGCGCCAGCACGGGCCGATAGGCCCGTTGCAACAGGTTGGTGGCCGCATAAAGCGGAAAACAGACCTGCCGGTCGAGATTCAGCGGATCGTCGTCATTCGGGGCGGACACCGAACCCTGCTCCTTCAGCGTGTCTTGACCGATAGGGCAACGTCGATATTGCCCCGGACGGCGTTGGAATAGGGGCAGGCCTTGTGCGCCTCCGAAAGGATCTCTTCGGCGGTTGCCTGATCGACACCCGCGAGGGTCACGTCCAGCGCGACCGTCAGACCGAACCCGCCCGCGCCGTTCGGTTCCATGCCGACGGTGGCGACCACCTCGACATCATTGTCGCGGATTTTCGCTTCCTTGTTGCGGGTCACGTGGATGACGGCGTTGCCGAAACAGGCGGCATAGCCAGCCGCAAAAAGCTGCTCGGGGTTGGTTGCGCCGCCTTTGCCGCCCAGGGTCTTCGGCATGGAAAGCTGCAGGTCGACAAGGCCATCGTCGCTGCGGACCGTGCCATTACGGCCGCCAACCGCGGTGACTGTCGTGGAATAAAGTGTGCTCATGGTGAGTCTCCTGTGTCTGTCTCAACTTTTGTAGTTATCAATATAATTGTGCACAATGCAAAACATACTGCATCACCAACCGATCACGTCGATTTGAAAAGTGGCTCGGACAACCTTGGACGACGAGTTGAGTGGATTGTCGTGCTGAAGACGGCCGGGTTGCTGTGATCAGGAGAGACAATGTGCAAAAAGACCCAGGCGAAACCACGGCACTGGCCGAGCGTGCGGCAGGCAGACCCTGCCGACAATGATCGCAAAGCGGAGACCCTCAGCGCCGGTGAAAGTGTTGCTTCGCGTATGCCAGATGACCGGACGCCGGCAGATATGACATTGCCCGGTGGGTTCGCGGTTCGGCTAGGATAGACCCGCTGCTGCGGCGTGGAAAGCGTCAGGGTTTGCCAGGACATTGGCCAACAACATCCCTCCTTCAAGCGCGGCCATGACTTGCAGCGCACGGGATTGCGAAAGCCCCCCTTCGGTCAGCTTCGCCAGGCCAAGCCGGAAGAACTGTTGCGCTTCGCTCAGCACCTCCTTCGGCAAAGAATGCGATGCGGCCCCTAGCGCACCGCATAGGCACATCTTTCCGTCATCATTCAACGCGCGCCGGAACCCCCGCACCCAGGCTTCGACGGTACCGCAGCCGCTTGCGACTTCCTCGTCGACGGACAGCAAAAACCGCTCCGTGTAGCGGCGCGCGACAGAGGCGGCGAGGTCTTCCTTCGTTGCGAAATGATAATGCACGCTCGCGCTTTTCACCCCGACCTCCTCCGCGATTTCGCGAAAGCTGAAGCCGTTGTATCCCGCGTCGCGTATCCGCCGCTCCGCCGCATCCATGATCGCATCCGCCGTGTCTTTCACAGTCACATCCCCTCACCTATCAACCGATAGATAGGCCTTGCGCCTTCCACGAGCAATTGCTAGCAACCTATCTATCGGTAGATATACGGTCATTTCTGCACAGGTGATCATCTTGATCAGAGGATGTCGATGCACAGCATGATGAAACGAGCCCCATGACCAGATTGCAGACCCCCACGCCAGACGCGCCGGTCCTCATCGTCGGCGGCGGTCTGGCCGGGCTGACCGCCGCGCATCTTCTCCATCGGGCCGGTGTTGCCTTTCACCTGCTTGAGGCCCGCGATCGGCTGGGCGGTCGCATCCTGACGGCGGACGGTTTCGATCTCGGCCCCTCCTGGTTCTGGCCGGATGAGCAACCGGACATGCGGGCGCTTGTCACTTCGCTTGGCTTGGCCACCGTTGCACAAAACACTGAGGGCGATGTCATCTTTCAAAGGATGTCCCAGGAGGCGCCACAACGCTATCGCGGAATGCGGCAGGCGCCACAGTCCATGCGCATCGTCGGCGGCAGCGGTGCCATGATCGCGGCGATGGCCTCCGGCCTGCCGCGGACATCCCTCCAACTCGGCGCGCGGATCACGCATGTCGCGCGTGCCGACCCGCTGGTCGAGGTCGGTTTTATCGATGCCGCCGGTGCCGAATGCCGCCTTGCCGGGGCGCAGGTGCTCCTCGCACTGCCGCCGCGGCTGCTTGACGCGACAGTCGCCTTCTCGCCCGCGCTCGAGGAGGCAACCGCCCGGCGCTGGCGCAAAACACCGACCTGGATGGCGCCGCATGCCAAGCTCTTCGCGCTCTACGAGCGGCCGTTCTGGCGCGAGGCGGGGCTTTCCGGCACCGCGCAAAGCCTGGTCGGCCCGCTCGTCGAGATCCATGATGCGACAACGGCTTCCGGGAAGGCGGCCCTGTTCGGTTTCCTTGGCATGCCTGCCCGACAGCGCGCTGTCGCGGGGCGCGACTCCCTCGTCGCGGCCGCCGTCCGGCAACTCGCCGAGCTGTTCGGCCCCGATGCCGGAGCGCCGCAGGCGACCCTGTTGAAAGATTGGGCCGCCGATCCGCTGACCGCGACCCCGGACGATCAGGAGGCCACAGGTCATCCCGCCCCGAGCGGGGCGCCGTGGGTGCCGGGCGACTGGCAGGGCCGCATCGCGCTCATCGGCAGCGAGACCAGCCGCACCGAACCCGGCTATCTCGCCGGGGCGGTCGAGGCCGCCGGACGGGCCGTGGCGGAGATTCTGACCGGGCCGATGGCCTGCGCGGCGCGCCAACCAAGCCTTGATATCCGGGGGACGAAACCATGAGACCCCGCTCGCGGTCCTGGCCCGTCAAAGGATGAAATCCGGCGACGTCAGGTCCCGGATGATTTGACCCATGGGAGAATATGGCAATGCAGATCAATAACGACCTGAACCGCCCCGTCATCGTGCACGCGGCCCGTCTTGACTGGGTGCCCAGCCCCGCGGCCGGGGTCGAGCGCAAGATGCTTTACCGCGAGGGGGCCGAAGTCGCCCGCGCGAGTTCTGTCGTGCGCTATGCGCCGGGAAGCGCCTTTCCGGGCCATGTCCATCATGGCGGCGAGGAGATCCTTGTGCTGGAGGGCACCTTTCAGGACGAGCATGGCGATTATCCCGCAGGCAGTTATTTCCGCAACCCGCCGGGCAGCGCGCATGAACCGGCGGCAAAAGAGGGATGCACGATCTTCGTGCGCCTCTGGCAATACCGCCAGGGTGACGAGGCGCAGATCGTCCGCCAGCCGGGCGAGGGAGAGGCGGCGCCTTTGCGTTCCGGGGCCAGCGCGGCACGTCTGTTGTTCGACGACGGCGCCGAGCGGGTCTCTCTGGAGGAGTGGCAGCCAGAGGCAAGGGTGACGGTGGAAAATCAGAGAGGACTCGAATTTCTGGTGCTGTCCGGGGGGCTGCGCGTCGATGGCGACGCCTTAGGCGCGCAAAGCTGGGGGCGTTTGCCGGCCGGGCAGGCGCTGTGCGCATCCGTCGGCTCTGAAACGGTGCGGATATGGCTCAAGGAGGCGCCGCTTCAGCATCCGCAGAGGGTGCTGATGCCGGAGTGAGGCCGCTTGTGCATGGTTTTACGCTTGATCTCCTCTCGCTGTTTCAGGATCTGCTCAGCGCGACCGAAGTAGACGTCGGCTGACGTCAGGTTCCCAAGGCTCTCATGGTAGAGTTGATGTTGTAGTCCTCGACCAAGGCACTGATCCGGCGATCGAGATCGCCGGGCAAGAAGTAATGCTAGAGCCGGACACGGTTCTTCATGGTCTGGGGCCAGCGCTTAACCTTGCCCTGGGTCTGAGTGTGCTATGGCGCTCCGCAGGCGTGATCCATGCCCTTTTCGCCGAGGCAAACCGCCCCCCGCCTTGCGACGAGGGGGGTTCTTTATATCCGCCGGAAATATGCGGAAAACGCCGCGCGGCGGCGCATCCCTGCCTTTCCAGGCCGGGGCGTCAGCCCGAGGTGATTCCGTTGTCGGCGCTGAGGCAGGCCCCGTGCACCGATCGCCCACGATCCGAGGTCAGGAACATCAGCGGTTCAACAATGTCATCCGGCTGCGAGGGCGGGCGTATACCGGTATAGCGCGCGATGAGGCTCGGGTCGGCATCCGCCGGAAACTGCAATGTCTGGATCATCTCCGTCATCATGCCCCCCGGCGCCAGCGCGTTGATGCGCACGGGCGAGTGCATGAACTCCATGGCCAGCGACTTGGTCAGGCTCAGCAGCGCTGATTTGGTCGCCGCATAGGGCGCCGTATAGGCCTGCCCCAGAAACGCCGCCGTAGAGACGACATTGACGATATTTCCCTCGGTTTTCACAAGATGAGGCATCGCCGCCTGGATCATGAAGAACGGCCCCGTGACATTGGCCGAGAACAGCCGCTCCCACACGTCCGGTGTGACGTCGGCAAGCGCGTGAAACCGCAGGATCCCGGCCACATTGCACAGCACGTCAAGACGCCCGAACCCTTCGATTGCGCGTGCAACCGCAGCGGCGCAATGTGCCTGATCGCCCAGATCGCCGGCATAGGTCACGCTTTCGCCGCCCGCGCCAGAGATGCGCCGCGCGGTCTCGGCCAGCCCCTCGTCATTCAGATCGACCAGGCACAGTTTCGCGCCCTCCGCCGCAAAACGCAGGCTCGCCGCGCGCCCAAGGCCAGAGGCGGCGCCGGTGACCAGAACGACCTTTCCGTCAAATTCGCCCTTGCCCATGTTACGCGCCCTCCGGTGCTTTGCAGACAAGCGGCGTGATCGTTTCGTAGAGGTGGATGGCCATGTCCTCCATCGAGAACGCCTCGCTCATGGCCATCTTCCCGGTCTCGACCAGCGTTCGGAGGCTTTCGACCGCCGCTGCGGGATCGTCGGTCTCCATCGTGTATATCGCCATGTACCGCTGGGCAGGCGCCCCCTCGGCGCTGTCATCCATCAAGCGGAACCGCTGCGCGGCGATAAATCCCGGAACGGCCGTGACATCGGCCAGATGGCGATTGCTGTACCAATCGTTGTACTCGTCCTCTCGCCCCGGAACGGGGTTGCTGAGCACGACATAGGCAAATTGTGACATGGTTACTCCTCATTCATGTCTTTGCGGGAACGGGTCGTGTGGTTCGGCGTGTTGAAAGACGGCTTCGCCTCGTTCTGGCGGTGGCGCGGCCTAGTATTCCGTCGGCGCCAGCCGGACGACGAGCCCCTCCAGCGTGTCATCCACGATGATCTGGCAGGAGAGGCGCCACCCTTCCGGGTCGTCCTCGAGCATCGAACCTTCGAACGCATCAGCCGGGGGAATCCTGCCGGCATTCGCCTCGTCGAGGATGATCTTGCAGGTGCCGCAAGAGGCAACGCCGCCGCATTCCGCCAGTATGTCGTTTATCCCCGCCTCCACCGCGCCGCGCATCAGGGACAGGCCAACCGGGATTTCCTTGGTTATTTCCTCCCCGGCTGTGGTGACAAAGGTAATCTCGGGCATATCAGGCTCCAATTGCGGAAAGTTCGCCCGGCCGGACACTTGGCCGGGCAGGTGTAAGGGTGGAATTGAGATGAAACCGGTCAGAGCAGCTTGGTCAGCGCCATCACCGACATGATGTCGCCTCTGACTTTGATCTTGCCCTTTATCATGGCCATCTGGGGGCTCATCTCCTTGTTGAGGATCGCAACAAAGTTCTTGAGCCCGGCCCGGACGCTGACATCGGCATTCTTTTCGTCGCTCCCGGCAAGTGCCGGCGGATTAACCGTTCCGTCGAGGAAGATCTGGTGGTCGTCCAGACGCATCTCGATCACCTTTCCGAACGGCTCCATCGTGCTCAGCTTGGCGGCAAGAAAGGCAAGGACATCTTCAATCGAAGATCCGATGCGCTCCCCCTGCAACTGCGCGGCGGCCACGTCCTGTGGCTTGGCCGTCGCGGCGGTGAGGCGGGTGCGCCGGTCACCCCACACAAGCGGCAGGTTCTTTGGCTGCAGGATCGGCCCCAGTTCCGTGATCAGCTCTTCGCCCTCGGCGATGCGGAACTCGGGGACAGCCGCCAACAGTTCCTCGATGGCAATCACCGACTCTCGCCGGGCAAGCGGCGCGCCGATGCAGCGGTGAATCCCGTAGGCGAATGTGATGTGTCGCGGGGTCCGGTCGAAATCGACATCGAACGGGCGGTCCCACGCGCCCGGATCGGTGTTGGCCAAGGTCGTCGGCATGGCAATCTTGTCGCCCGGCATGATGGTCACGCCGTCCAGCTCGGTTTGTTTGACGCAGGTGCGGAATGTCGTCACCGCAGCATAGCGGCGGTACATTTCCTCGACCGCGGCGGGAATAAGCGTGGGGTCCTCACGCAGGCGGCGCTGGTCTTGCGGGTGTTCGGCAAGATGGCGGATCTGCCAGGCGATATTGGTGGAGACCGTATCAAGCCCACCGATGAAAAGATTGAAGCACAGCCCGATCAGCTCGTCATCATTCAGCTTGCGCCCCTCGATCGTGGCGGTCACGGCAAAGCTGATCAGATCGTCTGTGGGCTTGGCGCGGCGGTCTTCGATTTCAGCGCGCAAATAGTCGACCACCAGCCGCGTGCCCTTGGCGACCTCTTCGATATCCAGACTGTGCAGCAGCATGAATTCCCATTCCATGAACTGCGCCATCCGGTCATGGGGCAGGCCCATCAGATCAAGAAAGACGACAATCGGGAACTGAAAGGCGAAATGGCCCATGAATTCGCATTCGCCACTGTCCTTGAACGCCGCAATCGCTTCGCGCGCCGCGTCACGCACCTTGTCTTCCAGCTTGCGCATACGGCCGGGCGTAAAAAGCGGGTTGAGCAACGTGCGGTAAACCGCATGGGCAGGCGGATCGATTTCGACCGGCACGAGGTTCCAGGTCTCTCCGATCAGTGTCGGAAACGGCGAAAAGGCCTCGCTCGAGAAATGGTCGGTATCCATGTAAAGCGCCTGTAGCGTTTCCAGCCGCCGCGGAACCCATGCCGGCTGAAACCCCGGATAGAAATTCGTGGAATAGATCAGGCCCGGCCCTTCGTGCAGAGCGGGAACCATGGTGCTGAACGGGTTGCGGGAGGTCTGCGCCCCCATGATGAACGGGTAATCCTCACGCACCAGATGTTCAGGCACATGGGCCGGTGTATCGGCAATCACGCCGGCTGTGTCACTCATGGTATCCCCCCAAGGTCGTTTACTCGATCTCCGCCCTCACGCTAAGGTCTGGGGGCCGGAAGAAAATGCCCATTCATTGTAGTGTGCACCTAGCTAAGCGGTGGCAGCCCACAGGGCGCCGGGAGACAACAGGGAGGAAGGGGAGGTGTGATGCCGACAGAGCAGCGCAAGCGCCGCAGGTCGAAACGGGAGGGGTTGAAACTAATTCTGGAGGCGGCGACCAATGAGTTCTGCCGCGCGGGCCTGGCGGGGGCCAAGCTTGATCTGATCGCGCTGGAGGCCGGTGTTTCCAAGCAGCTCATCCACCACTATTTCCGCAACAAGGCCGAACTCTACGTTGCGGTGATGGAAGAGGTGACAGCGGTGGCCATCCAGCAACTGTCGATGCCCGATTACGAATCCCTCTCGCCGGAAGAGGCGATCCGGATGTTCCTCGGAGGTGTCTTCGATCTGTTCGTAAGGTGGCCGTTCCTGGCCGGGCTTTTCAACGATCAAAGCGTCTATCGCGGAAAACACATTCCCGAATGCCGCGAACTGAAACAACGTGGCCCCGAACTGATCGTGCGCATTTACGATATTTTTCGCACCGGACAGGAGACAGGAGTGTTCCGCAAGGAGCTGGAGCCCGAAGCCGCTTTTTCGGTCGCGATCATGGCGGTGATCGGTAATTTCACCGGCGGAAAGGTCATCGCGGGGTTCGTTCCGGTGGATTTCTCGGCTCCCGAACGGCTGGATTTCTGGCGGAAGTTCGCAACCGATTTCTCGCTGAATGCAATCATGATCGAGCCCGAAGCTCACATGAAGGCAGGCGCGGCCGCATCGTCACGCCTGCCCTGAGATGCTGCGCGATCAGCCTGTGGAACTCTTGCCCCGGTAGCCAAGCTCGCCCGCGAACAGCTCCGAGATCTCCTTGCGCGTCACCTGGGCCTTATCCGGGAGCCGGCTGTTCTGAACCGCTTTCTCATGGTTCTGGTGAACAACCTGCAAGGCGTCCTGCGCTTCTTTCAGCTTTGCCGCGACGCGCACCCGCGCGCCGATTTCGGTCACGTCGAACGGCTTGGTGATATAATCCGTCGCACCGGCGGCAAATGCCTGATCTATCGAGTCCTTGTCCGACATCGCCGTCAGCATGATGATCGGCGTGTCGGCATAGCCCCGCAACGCGCGGATCTGCCGGCAAAGCTCGATCCCGTCCATACCCGGCATCTGGATATCGAGCAGCAGGCAATCAAAGCCGGGCTGTTCGTGCCGCACCAGCGCGAGCGCATCCAACGGCGTCGCACTGGCCGAAACGTCTTCGTAACCGAACAGCGCCAATACCATCGGCAGCAGTTCGAGAATGAAGTCGTCATCGTCTACCACAAGAAGTTTCACACCGACCCCCCAAGGCTGTGCAGAGATTCATAATTCAACCTAGGCGATATTTCGCCGGGGAATATGGAAAGTTTGCGGTCATTTTGTGGCAGGCTCGGGCGCATGCCCGCGACCTTGCGTCACCCGCCCGCCAATCCGCCTGCCACGGTACGCGATGTCGCAACGGCCTCAGCGCCCTTTGCGCGGGTGCGGCGCCCGGACGGCGCGGGCCTCGGGCCCCGGCTTGGCCGGAAAGCGTGTGTAGCGCGAAATGTCATTCGCCGGCACCGCCACGGCCACAGGCTCGTCGGGCTGGGCCTTGCCGAAGCGCGCCCTTTGCATCCCGCGCCCGTCGCCCGCCGGTGCGGCGTCGCCCGCCTGATCGCCCGCATCGTCGGAATAGTCCAGCATCCAGACCCCGGCGCCCAGCATCATCATGAACCACACATAGGCCGACAGCCAGATATGCACCGTGGCCAGCGCGAACATCAGCCCGATCAGGGAAATCAGATACCCCTTGCGGTAAGACAGCATGCGCTCTGTCTTGAACGGCCGGAAGGCGAGCTGGATGATAAGAAGGATGAACGAACCGATGAACAGCAGGAAGCCAGGTATGCCGTACCTCATCGCCATCAGAAGCCAGAAGTTATCGACGCTGGGCCGCAACCAGAAGGGCCGCACCCAGTCTTTCTGGCCCAGACCGAATATCGGATTGGCCCAGACGTTCTGGATGCCATAGTCGAAAATCAGGATCCGCGTGTAGGACGTTCCCTGGTTCAGGGTCAGATAGCTGACGAACACATGGAACGGCGTCCGGTTGGAGGCAAGGTCGATCGCCACATAGACAAAGACGAACGCCGCGAGCAAAAGCAGCCAGCGGGATTTCACCTGCCGCGTGACATGATCGTAGAGCACGAACAAATACTGCAGCGACAGGATCATGATTGCGCCGGTCGAGACGGAACAAAATGCCGCGACCACCACGCCAAACGCACGCAGCATGGACACCGGCGTCGCCGCCCGGAAGTTGAGGACATAGATCACCATGCCCAGCGGCGCGGCGCAGAAGACGCCATAGAGAATCGGATGCGGAAACACCACCTGCGCCCGCTCCAGCCCCAGACGCGCTTCATAGGTGATGATCTTGGTGGAGTTCACGAAATTGCTGAAGAAGTGAATGATCGGCGGCTCGCCCGTCTGGGTTTCGATGATGGCGAACGGCATCAGGATCATGATCGCGATGAAGTTGATCTTCACGAAGCTCCGGAACGTCTCGGGAGACCGGATCAGCACGCGGCCAACCATGTAGCCGCCGACAGTTTCGACGATCTGATACCCGACCGGCTCGATCGCGTTGGAAAACCCGTGCGCGACGATAAGCGCCAGCGCCGACCACAGCGCCGCCGCGAAAACCGCGAAATCGACCATGTGAACCGAGCCCGTCTTGCCGCTCGCCCAGGAAAACAGCATGGGAAAGAACATCAGCAGCAGCAGCGCGCGTGACAGATGCAGATTGAGCGCACCCACCGAAAGGATCACCGGCACCAGCAGGCAGATGAAGACGATCACCAGCATAACGGGCTTTCCCGCCGGGGAGTCGCCAATCGCAATCCTGCGGAACTGCCCGCCGCCACTCAGTGCACTATCTACCATTCCAGAAACCCTGCCCGGTCCGCTACGCCACAAAAACACCATAAGACGAAAGCGGCACAGACACTATATGCTGCAATAGCCCGCCGCGATCCGGTGCGCACCCGCCCTTGCGAGGGAATAGATGGATACAGCCGTTGAGATCCCGGCCGCAGACCGCTACATATCCGCTGCACACCGCGCCTTCGCCGGATGAATGCCTACCCCGGCATTTGCCTGAGCATTGAGGTCCTGATATGGCCACATCCGGGCAAAAGTTTAAATTCAGGAACCACCGTGACAAACACCCTCTATCAGAACGACCTTCCCGATGAACTGGACCTGGGCCCCGTCGTCGCGATCGATTGCGAAACGATGGGCCTGAACCCGCATCGCGACAGGCTGTGCCTGGTGCAGATGTCCGGTGGCGATGGCAACACCCACCTGGTGCAGATCGAAAAGGGCCAGACAAGCGCCCCGAACCTGTGCCGGATGCTGACCGACCCGAAGGTGCTCAAACTGTTTCATTTCGGGCGATTCGACATTGCCGCGCTGTATCACGCCTTCGGCGCTCTGACCGCGCCCGTCTACTGCACCAAGATCGCGTCGAAACTGATCCGCACCTATACCGACCGGCACGGACTGAAATTCCTGCTTCAGGAACTGCTCGAGGTAGACATCTCCAAGCAGCAGCAAACCTCCGACTGGGGTGCCGCGACGCTCAGCGACGCGCAGATCGCCTATGCCGCCTCCGACGTGCTTTACCTGCACCGGCTGCGCGAGGCGCTGAACAAGCGGCTGGCCCGCGAGGGGCGCACCGAGATTGCCCAGTCCTGCTTCGACTTTCTGCCAACCCGCGCCCGGCTCGATCTGATCGGCTGGCCCGAGATCGACATTTTCGATCACTGATCCGATGAACAAGGAAACCTTCCTCCTGACCGGCCGCCGCGTCATCGCCCGAGAGGCACAGGCGCTGACCCTTCTGGCCGATGCGCTGGACGAGAGCTTCGCCGAGGCCGTGGCGCTGATTCTCGGCGCACAGGGGCGTGTCATCGTGTCCGGCATGGGCAAATCGGGGCATATCGCGCGCAAGATCGCGGCGACCTTCGCCTCCACCGGCACCCCCGCGCATTTCGTCCATCCCGCAGAGGCCAGCCATGGCGATCTGGGCATGCTGGCCAGGGGCGACGTGGCGCTGGTGCTGTCCAACTCCGGCGAGACGCCCGAACTGGCCGATATCGTGGCCTATACGCGCCGCTTTTCCATTCCGATGATCGGCGTCGCGGGCCGCGCGGGTTCGACCCTGCTGCGGGAATCCGACGTGGCGCTTTTGCTGCCGCCCGCGCCCGAAGCCTGCGATACCGGCATCGTTCCCACCACCTCTACCACCATGACGCTGGCGCTGGGCGACGCGCTTGCCATCGCCCTGATGGAACACCGCCAGTTCACACCGGAACATTTCCGCGCCTTCCACCCCGGCGGCAAGCTCGGCGCGCAGCTTTCCAAGGTGCGCGATCTGATGCACGGGCCCGATGAGCTGCCCACCGTTGTCACCGGCACCCCGATGAGCGGCGCGCTGCTGACCATGAGCCAGAAAACCTTTGGCGTGGTCGGCGTGACCGACGAAAACGGCCGGCTGATCGGCATCGTCACCGATGGCGACCTGCGCCGCCATATGCAGGGCCTGCTCGATCTGACCGCCGATCAGGTAATGACCGAAAACCCGCTGACCATCGCCCCCGACGCCCTGGCCGAAGAGGCGCTGGCGGTGATGAACGGGCGCAAGGTGACCTGCCTGTTCGTGGTCGCACCCGGCGGCGACGGCCGAGCCGAGGGCATCCTGCATATCCATGATTGCCTGCGCGCCGGGGTCGCCTGAGGCGATGGCCTCCCGCGATAACGCCTATTCCCGCTTCATCGCGCTGGCGAAAATCATCCTGCCGCTGGCCGCGCTGGCGCTGTTGTCGACGCTGTTCATGTTCTCGCATGATGGCGACCCGACCGATTCCCTGCCCCTGGGCAAAGAGGATGTCGAACGGCTGGCGCGCGAACAGCGGATCAACGAACCGAACTATTCCGGCGTCACGTCCGATGGCACCGCGCTTTCGATCTCGGCCGATACCGCGCGCCCCGATCTTCTGAACCCGAGCCGCGGCACCGCATCGACCATTTCCGCCCGGCTCGATTTCCCCAACGGCGCCCATACCGATATCTCGTCGGTCGCGGGTATGATCGATACGGATCAGGACCGCGCAGTGCTTGAGGGCGGGGTGCATATCATCACCTCCGATGGATACGACATCGTTACCGACAGCGTGATCACCGCACTGACGCACACCTCTGTCACCGCTGACAGCACGGTTGAAGTGACCAGCCCGATGGGCGATCTGACAGCCGGACAGATGCAGCTTGATGAAACAGGCGGGGAAAACGGCGGCTACGTTCTGGTTTTCAAGCAGGGCGTCAAGCTGATATACGAACCCGAAAACAGGGGAGATACCCGTTGATGAACCTGCGGGCCGGTCTGGCCGTTCTCTTTCTTGCGGCTTTGCCGGCGATGGCGCTTGCCCAGGGGGCGCAGGTGGCCTTTGGCGGGCTACGGCAGGACAGCTCGCTTCCGGTCGAGATCACGGCGGATGAATTGCGCGTCGATCAGGCCGCCGGCACCGCCGTGTTCACCGGCCAGGTGATCATCGGCCAGGGAGAGATGCGCCTGACCGCCCGAAAGGTCGTGGTCGAATATGCCACGCAGAACGGCACCACCACCGGCCGCATCGCGCGGCTTCACGCCTCGGGCGACGTGGTTCTGGTGAACGGCGCCGAAGCCGCCGAAGGGCGCGAGGCCGTCTATTCCATCGACGAATCCTCGATCGTGATGACGGGCGACGTGATCCTGACCCAGGGCCAGAACGCGCTTTCGGGCGAACGGCTCGTCGTCGATCTGAACAGCGGAACCGGGGTGATGGAGGGGCGCGTGAAATCCATCTTTCAGCCCGGTGCCGAACAATGAGCCGGGCCCCCGATCTGAAGGTTTCGGATGGCGATGCCGGCCTGAAGGTCGTGCATCTTCGCAAGAGCTACCGCCGCCGCCCGGTGATCCGCGACGTCAGCCTGGAACTGGGCCGGGGCGAGGTCGTGGCCCTGCTCGGCCCGAACGGATCGGGCAAGACGACCTGCTTTTACAACATCGCCGGCCTGATCACGCCCGAAGGCGGATCCGTCATGATCGACGGTCGCGACGTGACCGGCCTGCCGATGTACCGGCGCGCCAAGCTGGGCATCGGATACCTGCCGCAGGAGGTCAGCATCTTCCGCGGGCTGTCTGTCGAGGATAACATCCTGGCCATTCTGGAGATCGCCGAGAAAGACCCGCACAAGCGCCGCGAACGCCTGGAAGAGCTGCTGTCGGAATTTTCCATCAGCCACCTGCGCCGCGCCTCCGCGCTTTCGCTTTCGGGCGGCGAACGGCGACGCGTGGAAATCGCGCGCTGTCTCGCGGCCAATCCCAAATACCTGCTGCTGGATGAACCCTTCGCCGGTGTCGATCCGATCGCGGTGGGCGAGATTCGGGGCCTTGTCTCCGATCTGAAGACACGGGGGATCGGCGTGCTGATCACCGATCACAACGTGCGCGAGACGCTGGAAATCGTCGATCGCGCCTATATCCTGCACGATGGCACCGTATTGATGAGCGGCACCACGCAAGAGGTGGTGCAGGATGAAAACGTCCGCCGGGTCTATCTGGGGCAGAACTTCCGCATTTCGTGACGCGGGCGCGAAAGCGCCGGCCGGCATCCCGCTCGCCGCGCTGCGGCATAGCTATTCCGTTGACACACGCCGCTGAATTATCGCCAAATGCGTGGAATGTATGACCGTTCCTTCATCGTTCAGGCGCTGCCGTACAAGGCTGGTGCAAAGAACGCGCCCGGAGACTTCCGGGCGACATGGCCCTCGATTTATAACAACATGGTCCCGCTTCTGCGCCCTATCGGCAGGGCAGCCATGTGCAAAAAAGGAGGTGGCGTGATGCGCTATCAAATCAGTGGGAAACAGATCGACATCGGCGAAGCGCTTCAGACACATGTGAAACAGGAACTCGGCGTGGCGGTCGACAAATACGCCGAACGCCCGACCGACGCCAATATCATCTTTTCCCGCAATGCGCATGAATATGTCTGCGAGGCCACCGTACACCTTTCCACCGGCCTGACCGCGCAGGCCAAGGCCCACGCCACCGAAATCTACGCCGCCTTCGACGGCTGCCGCGACAAGATGGAGAAGCAGTTGCGCCGCTACAAACGGCGCCTGAAGGACCATCACCGCGACCGGGCGCAGCCGGTTGAACTAAGCGGCGCGTCCTCGTATATCCTCGCCAGCACGGAGGATAGCGAAGATTCGGAGCCCGAAACGCTTCAGCCGATGATCATCGCCGAGATGGAAACGACAGTCCCGTCGCTTTCGGTTGGCGAGGCGGTCATGCAAATGGAACTGGCAGGTGCCCCGCTCCTGGTTTTCCGCAACGAAAAGTCCGGAGGGATCAACATCGTCCACCGCCGTGAAGACGGCAATGTTGGATGGATTGATCCATGAGGGGCAACAGATAAACGGCCCGCCCGGTTGGTTGGCGGCAGGCAGTATTGGATACATGGAACTTTCAAGCATCCTAAAACCCGAGGCGGTCAAGGTTTTTGGCACGCTGTCCAGCAAGAAGCGCCTTTTTCAGGATCTGGCTGAAATTGCCGCGTCTGTCTATGGGCTGAATGCCTCCGACGCCGTGGACGCGCTGCAGGAGCGTGAAAGCCTTGGCCCCACGGGCGTGGGCCACGGCGTGGCCCTGCCCCATGCCCGGCTGGAGGGGCTGGACACCGTCGTAGGCGTGTTCTTGCGTCTGGAAAAGCCGCTGGATTTCGATTCCGTCGATCGTCAGCCGGTCGATCTGGTGTTTGCCCTGTTCGCGCCCAAGGATTCGGGCGTGCACCATCTCAAGGCGCTTGCCCTGGTGTCGCGCACCCTGCGCGACGCCACGATTTGCGGCAAGCTGCGCGCCAATTCCGATCCCGCCGCGCTGCACGCCGTCCTTACCGAGACGCCGGCCTCTCAGGCGGCCTGACGGGCGGCTGCCAGGCACCATAACCGAACGACAGATAGTCCCGCTGATAGGCGTCGCGCGCCGCCTCTTCCAAAGCGTGATCATAGATCGTCGACAGCGAAACAGGATGCGCCGCGCTGCCCACGAGCGGGCCACGCGGCGCCAGACCCACCTGCGCGGCCAGTACCGCCAGCTCTTCTGTCAGCCTTTCGGCCCGCACCACCATATCGGGCAGGGCAAACTGCGCCATGCCCTGCATCAGGCTTGATTGCGTGGCCCAGGCCGGATCGACGCGAATGCTGGTCTGGCCGTTCAGGTTGCCCTTCAGAAACTGAAGAAACGCCAGAAACGCCGCCCGGTGCGCGTCTGGCCCGTAGCCTTCCAGCCCGCCCGTGGGCAGGGGAAGCTTGTAGGTCTTGCGCAGGGTGGCGCGGATCTCGCCGAAACTGCCAGGCCCGGTACGCAGAATACGGTCGCAAAACGTGTTATGCGCCCGTTCCAGCGGGTGGGTGACGACGGTAAAGGCGCGGTGCCCCGGGCGCTGCCGCTTCCACTGGCGCAGGGTCTTTTGCGTGAACCCGCGCCGGAGCGCGCCATGCTCCGCCCCGTCGAGCGCCGCCAGCCACTGTTCGACCGCATCCACCGGCCCGCCCTGGATCGGCATGAACAGCAGCGGCACCTGCGCCCCCGCCACATAGCCCGGAACCGACGGGCCCCGGCGCGGCTCGAAATTCGGAGTGCGCGACAGATCGAACCGGTCGAGCTGTGCCAAGGCATCCTGCATCTCGGCGAAATTCGTCACCTTGTCCGAAAGCGGCGCCGGGTTCTGCTTTTTCAGCTGGTCCGAAACCGCATCAACTGTCTCTGACACACCCAGAAACCGTGCAAGCCCGTTCAATACCGCAAGATCCTGCAGATCCTCATAGGCCAGATAAAATCCCGTCTGCCCCGAGCACTGAAGGCTGTGCAGGATCTCTTTCTGAAACCCCTGAACGCGATCCAGATGATCCCGGAACTCAGCCGGATCAAAGCGGATGCGTTTGGTCCGCTGATGCCGCATGTCCGTCAGCTTCCACTGGCCGGTGGCCGCCGCGATCTTCAGCGAAACATAGCTGTCCAGCGGATTGCGCGTCAGGATGACCTTGGCGCAGCGCCGATCGTTCAGCACATGCGTCAGGATACGCGGATCGTGATCGTGGAAGAAACGGAAGCCGGGCAATGCACCGCCCTGCGCAACCAGAGCCGACAACAGGCGAAACGGGTCTTTTTCACGCTGCACCAGCGTAACCCCGAACATCTCGGTCACGCCGCTATGGCCGATGAAACTGGGGTTGAACGCCTCGCCATGGCAGGTCAGCCCGTCGAACGCGTTCACATTGGCCTCCAGGAAATTGGAGCCGGTGCGCATTTCCGCAAGGATAACGAAATAATCGAACGGGCCTGCCATATGTCCTTACTTCACCAGATAGGGTTTGTGCCGCTCTCGTGTCGAGGATGCCGGATCATCGCCCACCGGGAAATCCCCCATCAGATGCGGATGCATGCCCTGATTCTTGAGGTTCTGCAGGAATTGCCCGAACCCGTTCAGAGCGGCCATCACCGGCGCCTCTGTCAGCCGCCGCTGTCCGCGCGGCGCGATCTCGTCGATGATGATCTGCAAGGGTTCCATCGGGTTTTGCACAAACTCCGCCATCGTCCAGATCCGCACCCGCGCCCGCGTGTGGGGAGAGCGCAGGATATCCAGATGCTTCGCCTCGATCTTTTGCAGCGCCGCCGCCTCGCGCCGGATATAGGCGAAATTGTTCGAGGAATGAAACAGCGGCACCGCCCAGGCGCCGGTGATAACGGAAATCTGCGCATTCGGGTCCGTGGCCAGATACCAGCTTATGTCCTGCTCGTCACCGGGGCCGAACTGAAAGCACTGACGCTCTCCACGGGTGTTCCAGATCAGGTTGGTCAGAAACGCCTTGGGATCATAGTCGCGCAGCGCGGCACTGTCGGGCAGCCCGCCGTTATACACGGTCTCGCCGCCGGCGAACTGCGCCCGCGCCGGGTGAAACAGATGCCCGTGCACCCGCCCCCCGACCGCCTTGAACAGCCAGGTCTCGAAGTTTTCGAACAGCTCCTCGAACCCTTCGAATACCGAATAAGGCGCGCAGGTCTTGCCGTTTTCCCAACCCTCGTTCGGATAGCGGCTTTGCATGTAAAGGCCGGACCGGCCGCGCGTCCGCCGATCCACCGCCTTGGCAAACAGCCTGTCGATTTTGCCGGGGTTCGGCTCCGCGTTCTTGGTGACGGCCGGATCGTTGGACAAAAAGCTGGAATAGAGCCGATCCGCCTGCGGCCAGATCTTGCGCGCCACGAAACAGTCGGACCGGCGCAGAAGCTGCAGGTGATCATCATAGAAGATATGCGGCTTGCCCTGAAAATCGAACTTCGACAGGGTCAGCGAGCGGCTTTCGATGTTCTGACTGTATTGCCGGACGAGTGTCTGAAAATAGCTTTCATCGGGAATCCAGACCTTGGTGAAATACCGCTCGAACATCTCGCGGTCCGGGTCGTTCAGAATCGCGGTCAGCGTCTCGCGCGTCAGGCACCACCATTGCGATCCCAGATGCGGCACGAGGCCGGCGGGAATGCGGCGTTTGAAGCCCAGTTTCCGCTGCAGCCTGACATAACGGTCAAACAGATAGCGGTGCCGCTTCCACGAAAACGGAAACCGCAGGGTGAAACGCTCACGGTCGAGGCCGCCAACCGTCCAGGGCACATCCTCGGTGGTCACGGATTCGATGAAATCGGTGCGCGGCCGACTGTCGAGATACTGGCGCAGCTCGCCCACCGGGCGCAGCGGCAGGCACGATCCAGAGGCGAGATACACATGCCGGACCTGCGGAAATGACGCCAGCACCAGCTCGGCCGCCGATTGCGTCGCGGCGACGATCGACCATGTGCCCCATTCCACCCGGTGGCGCTTGCTGAACTTCACATTGCCGAGATCGGCCAGCCCTTCGGCGAAGGCAGTATAGTCCTTGCGGTTCACCCGCCTGTCGACATGGATGACAACCGGACAGCCGCTGGTGGCCCAGTGGCGCGCCACGGCGGTTGCCCTGTCGAGCGCATTGTGAACCAGCATCACAAAGCCGACGCTCACGCCCAGTTGCCCTTTGACATCAGCCCCAGAATCTCCAGCTGGCGCCAGTTGATGTATTTCTCGGACCATTTGCACCACAGGCTGGCATTGTCTTTCAGCCCGTCGTTATAGGCCCGGTATTCGTGGCTGTTGGCGTAGTGCTGCTTTCGAACCAGCTCTTCCTCGGATTTCTCGACGAAGCTGTTCAGAAACTTGGCATGCAGCAGGCAGCCCGATGCCTTTTCCCCGCCCCATTCGTCATAGACCAGGTTCAGGCCACGCGGCAAAAGCATGTGGGTCGCGCTGACATAGGTATAGGTGCGGTGCCATTTCACCAGCGGGATCTTGTTCAGCGCGGGCGCCCGCTCCGGCTGATCGTAAAAGAAGGTGCGCGCGCGCGGCCCGCCCTGAATCCACAGGTTTCCGAACTTGGAATTCTTGTGGATCGTGTAATTCCCGCTGTCGAACCATTCGGCGATTTCGAACGGGTTGGCGCCGGCGCGATATTCCTCGGCATCGACGGCGCCGCGCGGATACATGTCAACCAGCATCGCCCCGAAGGATTTGATCGAAGAGGCATCGAGCCAGTCCGTCAGGGCGCGGATCGGCCGGGTATCGCAGAACGGATAGATGAAGAATTCGTCGATATCGACAGTCAGGCACCAATGGCCGTGGGCATATCTGCGTTGCAGCCAGTTCAGCCAGTCAACGCCGAACCGGGCGCGCCGATAGCTCTTGTTCGTTGTCCACAAAGAAACATCGGGTTGGCTTTCCAGATATTCCCGCGTGCCATCGTCAGAACCGTTATCGACCATGATGAAATGGTTGATGCCCAGGTCACGGTAATACTTGAAGAAATACGGCAGGCGCACACGTTCGTTGCGCAGGGTCGAAAACAGCAGCACGTCGTCGGCGCGGATCGATACGGTGCGGTCGGCGACGGGTTTGAGCTCCCGCCGTTTGCGAAGCGCACGAAGCCGCCACCGCTTGCGCTGAAGCCGCAGACGATATGACGAAATCGCGCCCACCCCATCTCCTCTTGCCCGGCACCGGGATACCGTTGCCGCAGCAGCTAGCACGCGCGGATTACATATTGCCTAAGACGTGCCTGAAATGGCCCTCCCACGATGGAATGGTCGGTTTCTGACCCGCCTTTCCATGCGCCCCGCCCGGCTTTTGCCCGCTTTGTACCTGTTCCTCGATCTTGTTCCGCCAAGAATAGACATCGCGCCCGGCCAGGTAAACGGGGTAATCGCCCAGTGTCTCACGGTAAACCGCAAGGTCCGTCGCGATCACCGGAACGCCTTGGGCGGCGGCCTCCGCCGGTGGCAGGCCGAAACCTTCGGCCAGGCTGGGAAACAGCAGCGCCCGCGCGCCCCGAACCAGCCTTGCCAGCGGCCCGTCGGCCATGTCGGAAATCTCGAAAACCGTCTTGCCCATGTAGGACCCGCTGTCGAGCCTGCGAAACACCGCCTCGTTTCGCCAGCCGCGCCGGCCGATGATGAAAAGCTTCGGAATCTGTCCGGCCGGCAACCGGGCGTGCAGATCCTCCCAGACGTCCAGCAACAGCGAATGGTTCTTGCGCGGCTCGATGGTACCGACGGTAACGAAATAGGGCTGGACAGGCTCTGCTTCGCCTGAATCGTCCGCCGGGGCGACCTCGATCCCCGGATGCGCAAAGATCACTTTGGGCTGCGGCAAGCGCTCGCCGAAATGCCGCAGCACGTCGCGCCGCGATGCATCCGAAGGGCAGATCACCAGATCGGCGTTCCGGCGCACAGCCTCCAGCCGGGTACGAAATTTCGGGGGGATGCCGACGCCCGAAAACTGCGGGAAATCCAGCGGGATCGTGTCGTGGATAAAAACCACAACCCGGCCCGCCCCCTGCGCATGAACCGCCTGCATCATCGGTTCGGTCAGATTGCTGTGGCCCACGTTGAAATAGACCATGCCGGGCCCAAGATACCGGTCGAGCATCGCGCCAAGCCCCCCGGGCCGACAGCGCGCCACGCAAAGCCGCCGCAAATCGGCCTCGCCCCGCGCGCGGGGCGACTGGCGCCAGAGAAAGCCCCGCCCCCAGTCCGCATCGCCGCACAGCCGCCGCAGCAGTTGCCCGGCCCCGGCCCGGTCCAGCAGCACATATCCCAGCGCCGTTCGGGAAATCGCGAAAAAAGGCTCTGTGTCAGCCAGAAAACGCTTCAGATAGGCCAGTTCGACCCGATCGACACCGGTCAGCACACCGTGCCCCGCGCGTGAGATCAGGCGGGTGACATCCAGCAGCCGCGGACGCGGCTCAGCGATCGTAGTGGCCGGTCTGGTGCCAGCGCCAGGCATCGGAAATCATCGCCTCCAGGGTCGAGCGTGTCGGGCTCCACCCCAGTTCGGTTTCCGCCCGCGTACTGCCGGACACAAGGCAAACCGCATCGCCCGCGCGGCGCGGGCCTTCCTCGAACGGAACCGGGCGGTTGGTAACGGAACGCGAATGATCGATCACCTCGCGCACCGAAAAGCCCTTGCCGGTGCCCAGATTGAACACCCGGCTGCCCTTGCCCTGCTCCAGCCATTTCAGGCCCAGAACATGCGCATCGACCAGATCCATCACATGCACGTAGTCGCGGATGCAGGTGCCGTCGGCCGTGTCGTAATCCGTGCCGAAAACCGTCAGCGCCGGGCGCTTGCCCTCGATCGCGTCCAGCATCAGCGGGATGAGATGCGTCTCGGGCTGATGATGCTCGCCCACCTCGCCTTCGGGGTCGGCGCCGGCCACGTTGAAATAGCGGAAGATGACCGATTTCAAACCATGGCTGGCCTCGAAATCCTTCAGGATATCCTCGATCGCGCGCTTCGACGCGGCATAGGCGTTCAGCGGCATCTGGGCACTGTTTTCATCCAGCACCACACCATCCTGATCGCCATAGGTCGCGCAGGTAGAGGAGAATACGAAATCCATACAGCCGGCCGCCACCGCCGCCTCGATCAAGGAGAGCGATCCGCAGACGTTGTTGTACCAATATTTCCCCGGCTCGCGCATCGCTTCGCCCACCTGGCTGAAGGCCGCGAAATGCATGACGGCGACAGGCTTGTACCGCGCGAAAACATCATCCAGCCGCGCCCTGTCGGTCAGGTCGCCCTGCTCGAACGGCCCGAACTTGACCGAGTCAGCCCAGCCGGTGGAGAGATTGTCATAGGTGACGGGCACATAGCCGGCCGCGCGCAAAACCTTGCAGGCATGCGACCCGATATAACCCGCGCCCCCGGTTACCAATACATTCGTCATCTGTTCCCAGCCTGCGTTACTGCGCCGCGTTCCGGATCGACGTCATCTCGCGCAGATATTGCGCGAATTCGTCATGCAACTCTTCGCGGGCCAGGCCAAAGGCCACCGTTGCCTGCAGGAACCCCGCCTTGGAGCCGCAGTCGAACCGCTGGCCACGGAAACGGAAACCGTAAACCCCATCCGGCTCGTCGATCTGGGCGGCGATCGAATCCGTCAGCTGAATTTCCCCGCCCGCACCCTGCTTCATCTTGTTGATGTTGTGCAGAACCTTGGGCGTCAGAATATAGCGGCCGATCACGGCAAGGTTCGAAGGCGCCTTGTCGGCATCCGGCTTTTCAACCATTCCGGCGACGGAAACCATGTGGCCCATGTCCTTGCGCACATCCAGAACACCATAGGCGCTGATCTTGTCATGCGGCACTTCCATCGCCGCAACCATGTTGCCGCCGGTTTCCTCATAGGCCTCGACCATCTGCTGAAGGCAGGGCTTTTCGGCGGCGATGACGTCATCGGGCAGGATGACGGCGAAAGGCTCGTTCGCGATCAGCCGCCGCGCGCACCAGACCGCATGCCCGAGGCCAAGCGCCTTTTGCTGCCGGATATAGGCAATCGCGCCACTTTCCATGTTGGTGGCCTTGAGAACCTCCAGCAGGTCGTCCTTGCCCTTCTTGCGCAGTTCCGCCTCGAGGTGCGGCGCGTGGTCGAAGTAATCTTCCAGCGCGCTCTTGCCGCGCGAGGTGACGAAAATGAATTCCTTGATACCGGCGGCGCGGGCCTCGTCGATCGCGTATTGGATCAACGGGCGGTCAACCAGCGTCATGATTTCCTTGGGAACAGATTTGGTCGCTGGCAGGAAGCGGGTTCCCAAGCCGGCGACTGGAAAGATTGCTTTGGTTACTTTACGTTTCATAGCTCCACCATGCTCCAAGCCTGTTCGATCATAATGCGGCTGACACACTCACGAAACACAAGTCGTCCTTCAGCCCTGTGTACGCACCTTATGTCTCAGCGATGCAAATATTAACCGTCAATTCCCACTATTGGTTGCATCACCCCGCGCCAAAGGGGAATTATTGCGAATTGTTGCCTCAAAACTTCGCACATGCGACAGGCGCGCCTTTTCCCTTTGCACACGCGTGTGAAAGCCCGCGATCCGGAACAGGGGCTGCCCTCTGTCGGAGCGTCCGAAAAGGCCGCCGGTCTGCTCCCAGTATCCCGGCTGGCGAAACCGCATCCGGTGAAAGAAAGAGGTCGGGCTGAACAGAAACAGGGTTACGGGTTGTCCTCCGTAAACAAGGGTTTCTGCGTTGCGGCGAAGGCGCCTGGCCTGCCATGCCCGCCCGGCAAGCAGGAGATGCCCGCGCCCCGGCATCCCCGGAAAAGGCCGGAACGGCTCTGTCGCCGGGGGCAGCGGCGCGCGGGCCCGAATCGGGCGCGAAAGCCCGTCGGCCAGCCCCGCCTCCAGATCATCCATCAGGCGCCGCAGGTCGCGCGGGCTCAGGTTGCCCCGGACAATTTGTCGCACCACTCGGCGCCGTTCGTCCGCTCGTAGCCGCGCGAAACCGGCGGCCCGATCGGGCTCCGGTGCGAATTTGCGCAGGTAAACTGCGGTACTGGCCCCGTTTTCGAACAAGGACAGCGGCGCGCGCGTCGCGGTGCGGCGCGGGCTGGGGGCAAAGCTGTGATGAACCTGGGCCAGCGGCACGATGGCCGTCACCGCGCCGTCCAACGCCAGGCGCATGTTCACGTCCGTTTCATCCAGAAAGAAGCGGTAGGCGGGATCGAACCCGCCGATTCGCGCCAGAGCCGCACGGCGAAAGGCCATGTTGGTTCCCTCCGTCTTGATCGCGCGCTCCGGCGTTCCGCGATGAAGGCTGGGCGCGCCCTGCGGCACCTCCAGCGGCATATGGCGGCCGAGCCGGTCAACCGTCCGCGCCTTCCACTGAAAGGATATGCCGTTGCGTCCCCGCACAAAGCCGCTGGCCGCCGCCACCTGCGCATCCCGGAACGGGCCGGTCAGATGGGTCAGCCACGTCGGCTCGGCCACCGCATCATCATCGATGAAGGCCACCACATCGCCCGCCGCCACGGACAGCCCGGCGTTGCGGGCCGCCGAAACGCCCGGTGCCTCGACCACCACTTGCTTGACCGCGCGGCCCAGCCCCAGGGCGCGAACCGCCGCCAGGCCCCGCGCGTCGGCGGCCACGACAACCTCGAATTCCGCGAAATCAAGCTGTGTCAGAGACGTAAGGCACCGTGAAAGCGCCTCGGGCCGCTGATGGCTGGCAACCACCACGCTGACCCGAAGGCCATCGCTCATTCCACGCCCATGCCAATCAGCATGGCTTCGATCCGGGGCACGTCTTCGGGGTTGTTCAACTCCCAGAACTGCCGCCCGCGCGCCGCTACCTCGACACACAGAACCGGGCGCTCCCGCTCCAGGAACCGAAGCTGCTCCAGCCCTTCAAGCTGTTCCAGCGGCCCCGCCGCCCAGCGCGGATAGGCCGCCAGCGCCGAGGGGCGATAGGCATAGACACCCACATGGTGAAACACCGGGGTTTCCGCGTCATCGGCGTAGGTCCGGCCCGTATAGGGGATGACTTCCTTGGAGAAATACAGCGCCTTGCGATCCTGCCCGAACACGGCGGTCGTGCCGCCGACACGGCCCGCGCGGCGATCCTCCAGCAGCGCGTTCAGCGTCTGCCCGTCGCAGCGCAATACCGGAGTCGCGACCTCGGCCACCGGATCGGCGCGCAGACCGGCCACCAGCTCTTCGACGAACCACGCCGGCGTCAGCGGTGCGTCGCCCTGCAGGTTGACCACGATGTCGAACCCGCCGCCCAGCGCGTCATAAGCCTCGGCGCAGCGTTCGGTGCCGTTGGCACAGCTCTCGGAGGTCATCACCACCTCGGCCCCGAAGGTCTGCGCCGCGAGCCGGATCCGATCATCATCGGTGGCCACGACGACGCGCGGATCGCCGGGCACCGCACAGGCGGCCTCCCACGAGCGCTGAATCAGGCTCTTTTCCAGCCCGTTCGCGCCTTTCAGCCCGACCAGCGGCTTGCCCGGATAGCGGGTCGAGGCATAGCGCGCCGGGATGACGATCAGAACCGGCATCAGGCGTCTTTCAGCTCCACACCCGGCGAGGTGACGATGAAGAACGGGTTTTCATAGATCGGCTTGCCATAGGTCAGCGGGCTGTGATCATCGAACCGCAGCACCTGTCCGCCCGCGCCCAGGACAACGGCATGGCCTGCGGCAGTGTCCCATTCCATCGTGCGGCCGAGGCGCGGGTAGATATCCGCCTCGCCGGTTGCCACGAGGCAGAACTTCAGCGAAGACCCCGCGCTCGTCATATCCTTCACCGCGTATTTGGCGATGTAATCATCCGTCGCCTGATCGCGATGAGACTTGGAGGCAACGACGACCAGCGCATTGTTGTCAGGGGTGGATACCTTGATCGGCTTGAGCGCGCCCGCCTGATCCAGCGCCAGATCGCCGGTCTCCTCGACCGACGTGCCATCGGCCGTCGTATAGAACAGCCGACCCTTCGCCGGTGCGTAGACGACACCGCGCACCGGCACGCCGGCCTCGACATAGGCGATGTTCACCGTGAAATCGCCGCGGCGCTTGACGAATTCCTTGGTGCCGTCGAGCGGATCGACGATCAGGAAATTCTCGGCGCTTTCGGCGTGGCTGTCGGCCTGTTCCTCGGTCACGATCAGAACATCGGGAAAGGCGGCTTTCAGCGCGGCAGAGATCATCGCGTCCGCGGCCTCATCCGCCTCCGTCACCGGGCTTTCGTCTGATTTCGACTTCACTTCGAAATCGTCTGCCTCATAGATTTCCATGATTTTCGCACCGGCTTCCAGCGCGGCGCGGCGGCAGACCGTTTCCAATTTCCGATAGTCCAATGCCCTGTCTCCTTGAACCCGATGACCGTTTTCCCCGCATATGCCGGGACATTGTAAGAATTTCACAATCCCCTTATGATCGGGTGCAAAGGGATCGGCAAGCCGGGCATCGCGGGATACCGGCACCGTCGCAATGGCAGGCATATCATGTTCGAGTCGCGAAAACCCCGCAGCGGTGTACGAGGCGCAGCAAGCCTGCTGACGCTTATCTATCACTCGACCGTCCGGAACATCCGCCGCAGCCATGGCAACGCCTTGATCGGGTTGATCATGAACATCATGCAGACCGTGATGTTCGTCACTGTCTTCTACATCATGTTCTCAGTCCTCGGGATGAAGGGGAACGCCATTCGCGGCGATTTTCTGCTGTACATCATGTCGGGCATCTTCCTGTTCATGACCCATAACAAGGCGATGGGCGCGGTCGTCGGGTCCGAGGGGCCGACCTCGCCAATGATGAAACATGCGCCGATGAACACGATCGTCGCCATCAGCTCGGCGGCGCTCAGCGCGCTCTACGTCCAGATCCTTTCAATGACGGTGGTGCTGTTCGTCTACCACGTCGCCTTTACACCGATCGAGATCGAAAACCCCGTGGCGGCCATGGGTATGGTGCTGCTGTCATGGTTCTCGGGCGCGGCCATCGGCATGATCTTTCTGGCCGTCAAACCCTGGTTCCCGGCGTTCACCGGCATCGCATCGACTATCTACCAGCGGGCGAACATGATCGCGTCGGGCAAGATGTTCGTTGCCAACACCCTGCCCGGCTACATGCTGGTCATGTTCGACTGGAACCCGCTGTTTCACACGATCGACCAGAACCGGGGATTTATCTTCATCAACTACAACCCGCATTTCTCGTCGGTCTCCTACCCTGTCTACGTGTCTCTCGCCCTGCTGATGCTCGGCCTGATGGGGGAGTTCTATACCCGCAAACATGCCTCGATCAGCTGGAGTTCCGGGCAATAGGAATAGGGCGTCAATCGACGACGCGCAGCGTCAGGTTGATCCGCCCGCCGCGCGGCAGGAGCGCGGAAGAGCCCGGGCGGATCCGGTCTACCCCGTGATAGGCAAGCCGCGCCGCCCCCCCCATCACCATCACGTCGCCCGACTGCAGCCAGATGCTCTGCGTGCTGCCGCCCCGCGTCGTGTTGCCGATCCGGAACAACCCGTCATCCCCCAGCGAGATGGAAACGACGGGAAAGCCGAAATCAGCCTCGTCCCTGTCCTGGTGCATCCCCATCCGGGCATCGGCATCATAGAAATTGACAAGGCAGCAATCGGGCGCCCGCTCCAGCCCGGTCACCGAATGCCAGACCGAAAGAACCTCCGGCGGTATCGGTGGCCACGGCGACCCGCCCGGATGGCGCGGCACGTAGCGATAGCCGGACCTGTCCGAATACCACCCGTACCGCCCGGCAGAGGTCATGCGCACCCGCATCGGCTTGCCATAGGGCGTCATCGGCGAAAACAGCGGCGCGGCCCGGATCACCCCGCGCAACGCCCCGACAAGCGCCGCCTGTGCGGCCAGGTCCAGGTAGGTGCGGAACAGCTCGAACCCGCGCAACACAACCGTCGGTCGCGGCAGGCCCGAAGAAACACCCGGTCTGATCGGCCTTTTCACCCCATTCCCTCACATTTCCGTCATTTCCGCGGCTTGCAGCGCTCCGGACCGCTCCTTATATACGCCCAGAAGCATGATCGGGGCCATTCCCCCGGTCGAAATTGGGATCGGAGAGCGGAAGCCTTTTCAGGGTCCGTTTTCGCATAATCGCCGAAAGAAGAGGTAGAGTAATATGGCCAAAGTCATCGGGATCGACCTCGGGACGACCAACTCCTGCGTTGCCATCATGGATGGTTCGCAACCCCGGGTTATCGAAAATGCCGAAGGGGCGCGCACGACGCCCTCGATCGTCGCGTTCACGGACAATGAGCGCCTAGTGGGCCAGCCGGCAAAGCGCCAGGCTGTCACCAACCCCGCCAACACCATTTTCGCCGTCAAGCGCCTGATCGGCCGTCGTTCGGACGACCCGGAAGTCTCGAAGGACAAGGCGCATGTTTCCTATGACATCGTGGACGGCGGCAACGGCGACGCCTGGGTCGAGGTGCAGGGCGAAAAATACTCGCCGTCGCAGATCTCCGCCTTCATCCTTCAGAAAATGAAGGAAACCGCCGAAAGCTATCTGGGCGAAGAGGTCACCCAGGCTGTCATCACCGTGCCCGCCTATTTCAACGACGCACAGCGTCAGGCCACCAAGGACGCCGGCAAGATCGCCGGTCTTGAAGTGCTGCGTATCATCAACGAGCCCACTGCGGCCGCGCTCGCCTATGGCCTCGACAAGAAAGAGACCAAGACCATCGCCGTCTATGACCTTGGCGGCGGTACGTTCGACATCACCATCCTGGAAATCGACGACGGTCTGTTCGAGGTGAAATCCACCAATGGCGACACCTTCCTTGGCGGCGAAGATTTCGACATGCGGATCGTCCGCTATCTGGCCGACGAGTTCAAAAAGGAAAACGGCGTCGATCTGACGAAAGACAAGATGGCCCTGCAGCGCCTGAAGGAAGCCGCTGAAAAGGCCAAGATCGAACTGTCGTCTTCGCAGCAGACCGAAATCAACCAGCCGTTCATCAGCATGGACCCGAAGGGCGGCCAGCCGCTGCACATGGTCATGAAACTGACCCGCGCCAAGCTGGAAAGCTTGGTGAGCGATCTGATCAAGGGCTCGATGAAACCCTGCGCCGCCGCGCTGAAAGACGCGGGTCTGTCGACCTCCGACATCGACGAGGTGGTTCTGGTCGGCGGTATGACCCGGATGCCGAAAGTCGTTGAGGAAGTGACCAAGTTCTTCGGCAAGGAACCGCACAAGGGCGTGAACCCGGACGAGGTGGTGGCCATGGGCGCCGCCATTCAGGCCGGCGTTCTGCAGGGCGATGTGAAAGACGTTGTTCTGCTCGATGTGACCCCGCTGAGCCTTGGCATCGAAACGCTGGGCGGCGTGTTCACCCGCCTGATCGACCGCAACACCACGATCCCGACGAAGAAGTCGCAAGTCTTCTCCACCGCCGAAGACAACCAGAACGCCGTCACGATCCGGGTGTTCCAGGGCGAACGTGAGATGGCCGCAGACAACAAGATGCTGGGTCAGTTCAACCTTGAAGACATCCCGCCCGCACCGCGCGGCCTGCCGCAGATCGAAGTGACCTTCGATATCGACGCGAACGGCATCGTTTCGGTTTCGGCCAAGGACAAGGGCACCGGCAAGGAGCAGAACATCACGATCCAGGCATCGGGCGGTCTGTCCGACGACGAGATCGAGCAGATGGTGCGCGATGCCGAAGCCAATGCCGAGGCTGACAAGGAACGCAAGGAGCTGGTCGAAACCCGCAACCAGGCCGAAAGCCTCATCCATTCGACCGAGAAGTCGATGGAAGAGCATGCCGACAAGGTTGACCCGACCACGATCGAGGCAATCGAACTGGCGATCGGCGCGCTGAAAGAGCAGCTGGAAACCGAAGACGCGGGCAAGATCAAATCCGGCATCCAGAACGTCACCGAAGCGGCGATGAAGCTGGGCGAGGCGATCTACAAGTCGCAGCAGGAAGCCTCGGGCGAGGAAGCCCCCGACGGGATGGACGAACCGCGCGGCGTGGACGATGATATTGTCGATGCAGATTTCGAAGATCTCGACGACAAGAATCGTTCGTAAAAACGTCGGAACCCTTGTGGCCGGTCCGGGATACCGGGCCGGCCCTCGCGTGTTCCCCAAGAGGGAAAGCTGATGGCAAAACGCGACTATTATGAGGTTCTGGGCGTCGGCAAAGGCGCCTCGGCCGAAGAACTGAAAAAGGCCTATCGCACGAAGGCCAAGGAACTTCACCCCGACCGCAATGCCGACAAGCCCGATGCCGAGGCCCAGTTCAAGGAAGTGAACGAGGCCTATGAGATGCTGAAGGACCCCGAAAAGAAAGCCGCCTATGATCGGTTCGGCCACGCCGCCTTCGAAGGTGGCATGGGCGGCGGGCCGCGCGGCGGCGCGGGCGCGGGCCACGGCGATTTCGCCTCGGCCTTTTCGGATGTGTTCGACGATCTGTTCGGCGATTTCATGGGTGGCCAGCGCGGCGGCGGCGGCGGGCGCCAGCGCGCGGCGCGGGGATCGGATCTGCGCTACAATCTGCGGATATCGCTGGGCGAGGCCTATACCGGCATCCAGAAAACCATCAACGTGCCCACCTCGGTGGCCTGTTCGGCCTGCCACGGCACCGGAGCCGAAAGCGGCGCCGAGCCCACCGGCTGCCCCACCTGTTCGGGCATGGGCAAGGTGCGCGCGCAGCAGGGCTTTTTCACCGTCGAACGCACATGCCCGACCTGTGGCGGCCTGGGCCAGATCATCAAGAACCCCTGTGCCGCCTGTGGCGGTGCCGGCCGGGTTGAAAAAGAGCGTACGCTGAACGTCAACATCCCGGCAGGGGTGGAAACCGGCACCCGCATCCGTCTGGCGGGCGAGGGCGAGGCCGGGCTGCGCGGCGGCCCGACCGGCGATCTTTATATCTTCATCGAGGTGGCCGAGCACCCGATCTTTCAGCGCGAGGGCATGAATCTGTCGTGCCTGGTGCCGGTCTCGGTCAGCACCGCCGCGCTGGGGGGCGATATCGAGGTGCCCACCATCGACGGCGGCCGCAGCCGCGTGAAAATCCCCGCCGGCAGCCAGACCGGCAAACAGATGCGCCTGCGCGGCAAGGGGATGCCATCCCTGCGCGGGGCCAGCCATGGCGACATGTTCATCGAGCTGACGGTCGAGACGCCGGTGAACCTGACGTCGAAGCAAAAGGAACTCCTGCGCGAGTTCGAGAAGCTGAGCGAGCATAACAACCCCGAAAGCTCCGACTTCTTTTCGAAGGTCAAAAGCTTCTGGGACGGGATGAAAAGCTGACGCGCCCGCGTTAACCTTTCGTTCAGGATGTTCTGCAAGGGTCGGCGCATGAGCCGGCCCGACGCATTTTCAGAACCCCGCCTGCCGTTCATCGACGCGGCCGCCCCGGCAGATCCGCTGCCGGCGGGGGGGCGGCTGCCCTCCTACATCCGCGATCACCGCAAACGGCTACGCAACCGTTTCATGGAGGGCGGCGCCGCAGCGATCCCTGACTACGAGATGCTCGAGCTGGTGCTGTTCCGCGCCATCCCCCGCCAGGACGTCAAACCGCTCGCCCGTCGCCTGTTGGACAGGTTCGGTGATTTCAACCGCGTCCTCTCCGCCCCGGTTCCCCGCCTGCAAGAGGTGGAGGGCGTGGGCGATGCAGTGGTGCAGGAGCTGAAGATCATAGAAGCCGCCGCCCACCGCCTGGCCCGCGCCCGGGTGATGGAACGCCCGGTGATTTCCGGCTGGGACGCGGTGCTGGACTATTGCCATACCACCATGGCCCACCGCGAAACCGAACAGTTCCGCGTACTCTATCTCGACCGCAAGAACGTGCTGATCGCCGATGAGGAACAGGCGCGCGGAACGGTTGACCATGTTCCGGTCTACCCGCGCGAGGTGGTCAAACGTGCGCTGGAACTCAATGCATCGGCCCTGATCCTGGTGCACAACCACCCGTCGGGCGACCCGACCCCGTCGGATGCCGATATCACGATGACCAGCCAGATCAGCCACGCGGCCGAGGCGTTGAACATCGCATTGCATGATCACATCATCGTCGGCAAATCGCGCGAGCTGAGCTTTCGCTCGGCCGGTTATCTCTAACGCAGCCAGACCTCGACCCGGCGGTTCACACTGCGGCCCCACTCGGTGTCGTCACAGGCCATCGGCATCGCCTCTCCGAAGGCTTCGATGGCCAGCGCGACCCTGGATTGATCGGCGGTGACCGCGGCCGCCAGAACCGCATTGCGCACCGCCTCTGCCCGCAGACTCGATATGCGCCGGTTCACCTGCCAGTTGCCGTCACTGTCGCTGAAGCCCACGAACAATAGCTCGCGGTCATCGAACACACCGCTTTCCAGCGCCCGGGCCAGATCGGCCACATTCCCCGCCGATTGCGCGTCCAGCTTTGTCGATCCGCCGCGAAACCGGAAAGTCGGCGTCAGGCGGAAAGCGCCGCGCAGCAGCGCCACCATCCGCTGTACCTCTTCCAGCGGCACGTCCGCGCCGGCGTTGGCGATCGCATCGGCAAACCGGACGCCCTGTTCATCCAGCGCGATCTCTTCGCGCATGAGATCGACAAACCCGGCCCGCCGCACGATGCGCTGCGCGGTGGTGCTGGCCAGAAAGCCCAGAAACTCCCGCGCAAGCCGGGGCAGGCGACGTTCCGGCGTGTAAAGGAACATGGGTGCGGTAAAGGGGTAATCCTCGGTTTTCAGGTTGCGGCGGCTGGCCGAAAGCTGAATCCCGCAGGTGCCGAGCAAATTGACCGGAACCGCATTGCCAATGTCGGAAAACCGGCTGACCCCGATGGCCAGCGGATCGCGCGCCACCGCATCGGCCAGCGCAGCAGAGGAGGCATGGCGGATCACCCCCTCATCCATCACCAGGCTGAGCGGCGCCAGAAAATGATCCTCGACAGCCTGCTGGATGCCTGTGTCGGCCGGGCGCGCATGAACCGCGATGGGCGCGTCCTGCAAATCCCACTCCCGCACCACGCCCGAAAGCATCGCCGCCAGCGCCTCGACCGAAACCGAGGCCAGCGGGTTGTCCGGCGCGATGATCGGCACCAGCGCATCCAGCGCCACGATGCGGCTGCGGGCGGGCTCCGACAGATCGCCAAGCCCGGCCTCGATACCGCGCACAACCTCGTCGGGCCGGACCTCGCGCATGGCCATGGCGATATCGGCATCGCCCGTCAGCATGTCGGCAAAGCCTTCCGAGGTCGAACTGATGCGAAATCCGATATGCGCCACGACCCGCTCCGTGGCCGGATCGGAGAGGGTGAAGGTGAAATGCCTGTCGTCCTGCGCGGCCCGGCCAAGCGACAGGCCGCGACGGGCGGCAAAACCCTCGATCAGCGCGGGCATCAGAACCTCGCCCAACGCCGGTTCACCGGCAAAGGTGAACTCGGCGATATAGGCATCCAGATCGGGGCAGCCGACGCCGGAACACAGCACCGCCTGCCCATCCAGAACCAGCGGGCCGTAAACCGTGCTCAGCCGGTAAAATTCGCCGTCAAAGGAAAGAAGCGTGCCGCTAAGCGCGACCGACCCGTCACGCGACGTGAGGGTGACATCCTGCGCTATGGCAGCCATCGGAAGCACAAGGAAAAAAAGCACGGCCGTACGAACCGCGCGGAAAATAACTACAAACATGCGTCATACTGCTTCTCATCAGTTGCGCGCGATCTTCAGGTCTCGCAAAATGTTTTTCAACACAAGAAATTCGCCCACCGCAGAACAGTCTGGCATCGTAAGCGCAAGATCAGCAACCTGAAGCTGTTCATCGACACCGGGCTGCAATGTTTCGGCGAAAAGCTCCTGCCCGCAGTTGGCCTCTGTCACCTCGGCCTCGATGCTGACGCGCACAACCCCGCTATCGTGGCCCTGGCCTTCGGGATAGCTGTAAACCTCGGCGGTGCGCGAGGCGGGCAGCGAAAGATCGCCAAGTTCCACAAGAAAACCGCCGCGCCCCTCGGCCCCGTAGCCGGGTGTGCGCGGGGCACCCGCCCAGACATGCCCGGCATCGCCATATCCCGCACCGAACTCGAGCGCATGTATCTGCATTGCGCCCTGGCCATAACGCAGCAGCGCGACCCGCTCATACTCATCCGCATCCGGCACCGTGACCGTGCCCGTCAGAATCTTTCCGTCCTCGAACCGAACCACAAAGGCCGCGACACGTGAAAGCGCAGGGATCCGGGCGTTCACCACCCCGGTATTCGTCGTGCGCATCGCGAACTGAAGCAGCCCGTGGGAAATTTCCACCCGCTCATCCGGCCGGCAGGGAGCGACCAGCGACAGGACAACCATGGCCGCTTCCGCCACTGAAACGCTCAGCTTCGGCTCACAGGGAAGACCGTATTGGTTGAGATCCGCGCCGACGCGGTTTGGCGAATGAAAATTCATATCCAGCGGTGCAAGACGGCGC
Source organism: Actibacterium sp. EMB200-NS6 (assembly GCF_001305615.1). Classification (GTDB taxonomy): domain Bacteria; phylum Pseudomonadota; class Alphaproteobacteria; order Rhodobacterales; family Rhodobacteraceae; genus Actibacterium_A; species Actibacterium_A naphthalenivorans. The sequence continues at coordinate 85,797 of NZ_CP010869.1, read as the reverse complement.
GACACCTCGATCGCGCCCGGGCTGTAAAGCCGCGCCTCGCCCGCAGCAAGTGGCGCGAAGGGAAGCACGATACCCGCTTGCGGATCGTCGCCCGCCGCGTTTTCCTCTACAGGGGCGGACAGCGCGATCATGTTTTCCAGATCGAAACGGGGTGCGGGCGCATAGGCCACCTGTTGCGCGGTGGCGCTGGATTGGTTTGACCCGCCGAAATACCGGTCTGAATGCTGCACCAACTCGCCCGACGCCGCGGCAACAAGCACCGTAAGGCCAAACACAATGAATTTGGGATCGAGTTTCACAGCGCACCTTTTTGCTCTTCGACCTCGCCCAAACTAGAAAACGAAAGGGGCGGCTGCGTGGCAGTTTTGCGGATTGCTGTAAATTAGTGGATAGTCTGTTTCACACCGCATGTTGCGAAACGGGGCAAACTCTCCACGAAATCCCGTTTCTGCGGCGCAGAATGGGGCAATCTCGCCCCAGTCCCGCCAAAATTTGTGCCGACTGTCAGACCAAGCGCCCGTGGCAATGCTTGAATTTCTTGCCGGAGCCACAGGGGCAAAGATCGTTGCGGCCGGGATTGCCCCAGGTCGTCGGATCGTTTTCGTGGAACCCGTCGGCAACGGGTTCGGGCGTGTCGGCAACCGGGGCTTCGGCGGCGGGTTGCAGCGCCCGCTGCTGCTGCAACAACTGTTGCATCATCTGCGTCTGCTCGTCTTCGGACAGGGGGCGTACCTGCGCCAGCTTCTCTGTCACATCCACGCGCAGCGCGTTCAGCAGGTTTTCGAACAGGGTAAAGGCTTCGGTCTTGTATTCGCTCAACGGATCACGCTGGGCATAGCCACGGAACCCGACGACCGAGCGCAGATGCTCCAGCGTCAGAAGATGTTCGCGCCATTTGGTGTCGATCGTCTGCAGCAGGATCTGCTTTTCGATGTTGCGCATGTTTTCGGGGCCGAACTGCACCGCCTTGGCCGCCATCGCCTCATCCGCCGCCTTGGCGATCCGGGCGCGCAGCACTTCATCATCCACGCCCTCTTCCTGGGCCCAGGCGATGATCGGCGCGTCGATGTTCAGCTTTTCCAACACCGCGGCATAAAGCCCTTCGGCATCCCACTGATCGGCATAGGAGCGCGCGGGGATAAAACTGTCGACCAGATCGTCGATCACCTGATGGCGCATGTCCTGCACGATCTCCGACAGATCGGCCGCCTCCATGATCTCGCGCCGCTGGCTGAAGATCACCTTGCGCTGGTCGTTCATCACATCATCGAATTTCAGCAGATGTTTGCGGATGTCGAAGTTGCGCCCCTCGACCTTGGCCTGTGCCTTTTCCAGCGATTTGTTGACCCACGGATGAACGATGGCCTCGCCTTCCTTCATCCCGAGGCCCGAGAGCACCTTGTCGAGCCGTTCCGAGCCGAAGATGCGCATCAGGTCATCCTCAAGGCTCAGGAAGAAAGACGACCGGCCCGGGTCGCCCTGACGGCCAGACCGGCCGCGCAGCTGATTGTCGATCCGGCGGCTTTCGTGACGTTCGGTGGCCAGCACATACAACCCGCCGGCCGCCAGCACCTTTTCCTTTTCGTCGGCATGTTCGGCGGCGATGCGGGCGCGCACCTGTTCGGGATCGGCCTCGGGGTCGGCGTCCAGCGCCTCCATCACCTGCATCTCGATATTGCCGCCAAGCTGAATGTCGGTGCCCCGGCCGGCCATGTTGGTGGCGATGGTCACCGCACCCAGACGGCCCGCATCGGCCACGATCTTGGCTTCCTGCTCGTGGTGCCGGGCGTTCAGCACGTTATGCGGAACACCGGCCTCTTTCAGCAGCGACGAGAGAAACTCCGACTTCTCGATCGACGTCGTGCCGACAAGCAGCGGCTGGCCCTTCGCATGGGCCTCTTTGATGGCAATGACGATGGCCTCGAACTTTTCGCGCGCCGAACGATAGACCTGATCATGCTCATCCACGCGGGCGATCGGCCGGTTGGTCGGCACCTCGACCACGCCAAGGCCATAGATCTCGGCAAATTCCTCGGCTTCGGTCAGGGCCGTACCCGTCATCCCGGCCAGCTTGCCGTAGAGCCGGAAATAATTCTGGAAGGTGACAGACGCCAGCGTGACGTTTTCGGGCTGAATCGTCACGCCTTCCTTAGCCTCGATCGCCTGATGCAGACCGTCCGACAGCCGCCGCCCGGCCATCATTCGCCCGGTGAATTCGTCGATCAGCATCACCTGCCCGTCGCGGACGATATAGTCCTTGTCCTTGTGGAACAGCTTGTGCGCCTTCAGGCCCTGGGTGGCATGATGCACGATGGTGGTGCTTTCCGGATCATAGAGCGATTGCCCCTCGGGCAGGATGCCCGCCTTGGAAAGCTGCTCTTCCATGAACTCGTTGCCATCTTCGGTGAAGGTGACATTGCGCTGCTTTTCGTCCAGCTCGTAATGCTCTTCGGTCAGCAGCGGCACGATCTGATCCAGCGCCACGTACAGGTCGGATCGGTCCTGGCTGGGCCCGGAGATGATCAGCGGCGTCCGCGCCTCATCGATCAGGATCGAATCCACCTCGTCGACGATCGCAAAGTTATGCCCGCGCTGCGAAAGCTGGCTGAGTTCGGATTTCATGTTGTCGCGCAGATAGTCGAACCCAAGCTCGTTGTTCGTGGCATAGGTCACATCGGCGGCGTAGGCGGCCTGTTTTTCATCTTCGGGCTGCTGCGGATAGATCACGCCGCAGGTCATGCCCAGCGTGTTGAAGACCTTGCCCATCCATTCCGCGTCACGCTTGGCCAGGTAATCGTTGACGGTGACGATATGCACGCCCTTGCCCGTCAGCGCGTTCAGATAGGCCGGGAAGGTGGCGACCAGGGTCTTGCCCTCGCCCGTCTTCATTTCGGCGATATTGCCCTCGTGCAGAAAGATGCCGCCCATAAGCTGCGTGTCGAACGCCCGCAGGCCAAGTGTGCGGCGCGCGGCCTCGCGGCAGTTGGCAAAGGCCTCGGGCAGAAGCGCTTCGAGGCTTTCGCCGTCTTTCGCGCGCTGCGCCAGTTCCGTGGTCTTCTGCTTGATCCCCTCGTCGCTCAGCGCCTCGAACTCGGGCTCCAGCGCATTGATCTTCTCCACGATCGGAGCGGTGGCTTTGATCTTGCGGTCGTTCGGCGTGCCAAAAACCTTTTTGGCGAGTGTTCCGATGCCCAGCATGTTTTCTCCGCGTGGTGGCTCTTTTTCGGGATCGTGAAAGAGGATGCCTTGCCCGCCCCCCTTCGCGCCCCTAGGTAGGGCCAAGAAACAAGGGCGGTCCGGCGCTTTCGGACCATGTTGCGATGTAAGCGCCCGCCCAATGAGTGTCAACGTCGCCAGACCGCGCGGCTGCAAAGGAGTTGCCTTGATGCCTTCCCCGATGAAATCCGTGATTGCCGCCGTTCTGGCGATCGGCCTTTCGGTTCCCGCCCTCGCCGCCGAGCAGGACGCCGGCACCGTCGTCGCCACCGTGGGTGAAACGGAAATCACCCTTGGCGAGATGATCATGATGGCCTCGCAACTTCCGCAGGAATATCAGGCCCTGCCCGATGATGTTCTGTTCGATGCGCTGCTCGACGAGCTGGTGCGCCAGACCGCCGTCGCCAACACGCTGGACGGTGCCGTTCCCGAAATCGCGCGCATCGCATTGCTGAACGAACGCCGCGCGATTCTCGCCAGCGCCGCGATGAACGAGATCGCCACCGCCGCCGTGACCGACGAGGCGATCACCGACGCCTATCAGGCGCAATACGCCAGTGCCGAGCCCGAGACGGAATACAATGCCTCGCACATCCTGGTGGAAACCGAGGAAGAGGCGGCAGAGCTGAAAGCCGCGCTCGATACCGGTGCCGATTTTACCGAGCTGGCGAAAGAAAAATCCACCGGCCCCTCGGGCCCGTCGGGCGGAGAGCTTGGCTGGTTCACGGCCGGCATGATGGTCAAACCCTTTGAAGACGCGGTGATGTCGATGGAGGCGGGCACGGTTTCCGACCCGGTCGAAACCCAGTTCGGCTGGCATGTGATCCGCCTGAACGAAACCCGCGACAAACCCGCCCCCGAGCTTGACGCCGTCCGGGGCGAGATCGCGGGCGCGCTGCAAAAGGCCGCTGTCGAGGCCGCCGTGGCCAAGATCACCGAAGAAGCCACAGTGACCCGGACCGAAACAGAGATTGACCCCGCCGCCCTGCGTAATATGCAATTGCTGACAGACTGATCAGCAAAGGAACTGCGGATGGCCAAGGACACCAAGAAGAAGAAGCTAAAGACGTCCACGAAGAAGGATGCCGCCAAGGCCAAGGCCAAGGACACCGCAAAAAAATCGGCGAAAACGGGCAAGAAGCCCGCCAAGGCGACACCCGCTGTCGCCGCGCCGAAGCCGGCGCCGCTGATCTCTCCGCTCGCGCCGGCGGGCGGGCTGCCCACGCTTCCGGCTATTGCCGGCGTTACCTTCGCCAGCGCAGAGGCAGGGGTGCGCTACAAGGGCCGGGTGGATGTCATGCTCGCGCATCTGGTGCCCGGCACGCAGATGGCCGGGGTTTTCACCCGTTCCGCCACCCGGGCCGCGCCTGTTCTGGATTGTCAGGAAAAGATCGGCAAGCCGGCCGATAACGCCGGTGCCGCCATCATTGTGAACGCGGGCAACGCCAACGCCTTTACCGGCGCGAACGGACGCGAGGCGGTTTCCGCCATCACCGCAGCCGTCGCCGCAGCCACCAATGTGCCCGAAGGGCGGGTCTTTTCCTCGTCTACCGGCGTGATCGGCGCACCGCTTCCCTATGAGCGTATAACGGCCGTTCTGGGCGATATGGCCGCGCGCCTTGACGCCGGTGGCATGGCCGACGCCGCCCGCGCCATCATGACGACCGACACCTTCCCGAAGGCCGCCACGGCCACCATCGAGATAGAGGGACAACCCATCACGATCGCCGGTATCGCCAAAGGCTCCGGCATGATCGCGCCCGATATGGCGACGATGCTGGTCTATATCTTCACCGATGCGAAAATCGCCCGGCCACCGCTGCAAAAGCTGCTGTCGAAGCTGACAGACGAAACCTTCAACGCGATAACGGTCGACGGCGACACCTCGACCTCCGACACGCTGCTTTTGGCCGCGACCGGCCAAAGCGCCGCGCCTGAAATCACCGATCTGCGCAGCAAACCGGCACGGGAATTCGCCGCCGCGCTGAAATCCGTGATGCTGGATCTGGCGCATCAGGTCGTAAAAGACGGCGAAGGCGCCACGAAATTCGTGGAGGTCACGGTGACCGGTGCGCAAACGGATGCGGATGCGCGCAAGGTGGCCATGGCCATCGCGAACTCGCCGCTGGTGAAAACCGCGATCGCCGGCGAAGATCCCAATTGGGGCCGCGTCGTGATGGCTGTCGGAAAATCGGGCGCGACGGCCGACCGGGATCTGCTGTCGATCCGGTTCGGGGATATTCTGGTGGCCGAAAACGGCTGGGTCTCGCCCGGCTACACCGAAGAGGCGGGCGCGAGCTACATGAAGCAGCAGGAACTGGTGATCGGCGTCGATCTGGGGCTCGGACGAGGCAAATCCACGGTCTGGACCTGCGACCTCACCCATCGCTACATCGACATCAACGCCGACTACCGGTCATGAAAATCGTCCTGGTTTCGGCCGTCGCGCTGATCGACGTGGACGGGCGTGTGCTTCTGGCGCAGCGTCCCGAAGGGAAATCCATGGCCGGGCTGTGGGAATTTCCCGGCGGCAAGGTCGAACCGGGCGAAACCCCCGAGGCGGCGCTGATCCGCGAACTGGAGGAAGAGCTGGGCATCGACACCTGGGAAAGTTGCCTGGCGCCACTGACCTTCGCCAGCCATGCCTATGACGATTTTCACCTGCTGATGCCGCTTTACGCCTGCCGCAAATGGAAGGGCATTCCGCAATCGCGCGAGGGGCAAGAGCTGAAATGGGTGCGTGCCGCCGAGCTGAAGAATCACCCGATGCCCCCCGCCGACATCCCGTTGATTCCGCTGCTAAGGGACTGGCTTTAGAAAGATATTAACCTTCTTCGCGCAATTTAACTGCAGTTGCACAGCAAAGTCTTTTGTTAGCATATTATTTGTGCGCTATTTGTGACAGTTTGACAAAATTTCAGATGATTTTGGAACAGTTTCATGTATTTTGATAAGACCATTCACTCTGGGGGGACAACCACATGATACGGACGATCACGATGGGCAGTTGCGTTTCTGTACAGGGCGCTTTTGTTCGCAAACTGGCCAACGGCAACATTCAGGTACGCGTTGGGGAGCGTGTATTCGAAGGACGCCCGGTCGGAAAGACCGCTGCCTGACATAGGCAAGAAAGCGGTAATCAGGCAAGAAAAAGGACGGCACGATTGGCCGTCCTTTTGTTTTTTCAGCGCATGGCGCCGCCCGATCAATCGAGCGTACGCTCCACTTCCTGCCGTTCGAAGATCTCGATGACATCGCCGGGGCGGATATCATCGTAGTTCTCGAAGGCCATGCCGCATTCCTGGCCGGACTGAACTTCCGCCACTTCATCCTTGAAGCGCTTCAGCGTCTTCAGCGTGCCTTCGTGGATCACCACGTTGTCGCGCAGAAGGCGAACCCCGGCAGAGCGCCGCGCCACACCTTCGGTCACCAGACAGCCGGCGACCTTGCCGACGTTGGACACCTTGAAGACCTCCTTGATCTCGGCATAGCCGATAAAGGTCTCGCGGATCTCGGCGCTGAGCAGACCCGAAGCCGCCGCTTTCACATCGTCCACCAGATCGTAGATGACCGAGTAATAACGGATCTCGACACCCTTCTGGTTGGCCGCGTTGCGCGCGGGCGCATTGGCCCGCACGTTGAAGCCCATGACCGGCGCGCCCGATGCTTCGGCAAGGCCGATATCGGTTTCGGTGATCGCGCCGACGCCGGCATGAAGCACACGCACGCGCACTTCTTCGTTGCCGATCTTTTCCATCGCCTGAACGATGGCCTCGGCGGAACCCTGCACATCGGCCTTCACCAGAATCGGCAGTTCCTTCACGTTTTCGTTCTGCTTGGCGTTGGCCATCAGCTGTTCCAGCGTGGTGGCCGCACCGGCAGCGGCGCGTTTTTCCTTGGCCGCCTTTTCGCGGTATTCGGCAATCTCGCGCGCCTGCGCCTCGGTCTCGACCACGTTCAGAACATCGCCCGCCTCGGGCGTACCGTTCAGGCCCAGAACCTCGACAGGCACAGAAGGCCCGGCTTCGCTCACCCGCTCGCCCTGATCGTTGATCAAGGCGCGCACCTTGCCCCACTGCTCGCCCACGACGAAGATATCGCCCTGACGCAGGGTACCGTTCTGAACCAGAACGGTCGCGACCGGGCCGCGGCCCACATCGAGCTGCGCCTCGATCACGGCCCCCTGCGCGGCGCGCTTGGGGTTGGCTTTCAGATCAAGCAGTTCGGCCTGCAGCGCGATATTCTCCAGAAGCTCGTCGAGCCCCTGGCCAGTAACGGCCGAAACCTCCACATCCAGAACATCGCCCGACATTTTCTCGACGATCACCTCATGCTGCAGCAGATCGGTGCGCACCTTGTCGGGGTTCGCATCGGGCTTGTCGCATTTGTTGATCGCAACGATCATCGGAACACCGGCGGCCTTGGCGTGATGAATGGCCTCGACCGTCTGCGGCATCACCGCATCATCGGCCGCAACCACCAGCACAACGATATCCGTCACCTGAGCACCGCGCGCGCGCATCGATGTAAAGGCCGCGTGGCCCGGCGTATCAAGGAAGGTCAGCAGCGCGCCGCCATCGGTTTTCACCTGATAGGCGCCGATATGCTGGGTGATCCCCCCGGCTTCGCCCGCCACGACCTTGGCATGCCGGATCGCATCCAGAAGCGATGTCTTGCCGTGGTCCACATGGCCCATGATGGTGATCACCGGCGGGCGCGACTCAAGGTCTTCGGCCTTGTCATCGATCGCGTCGATCACCTGCTCCACATCCGCATCCGAAACGCGGACGATCTTGTGGCCGAATTCCTCGACGATCAGCTCGGCGGTATCGACGTCGATCGACTGGTTCTGCGTGACCATCATGCCCATCTGCATGAGCGATTTCACGACATCCGCCGAACGCTCCGCCATACGGTTGGCCAGCTCCTGCACCACGATGGTTTCGGGCACCTGAACTTCGCGCACAACCTTCTCGCGGCTCTCGACCCCGCCCATCGCCTTCTGGCGCATCCGCTCCTGCTTGCGCTTCATGGCGGCCATCGAACGTTGCCGCCCGCCTTCACCGCCGGTCAGCGCCTGGTTGACGGTCAGCTTGCCCGAACGGCGGCTGTCATCCCGCGCCTTGTTGCGGGTCGGACGGTCGTCGCGGGTATCGCGTTCGCGGTCAGTCTTGCGCGGGGTCGGCTTGCCACCGCCACGCGGGGCTTCCGCATCGGCGGCAGCGGCGGGCGCTGCGGCAGCCGTCGCCTTTTCCTTCGCGGCGGGTGCCGCGGCGGCGCGCTTCTTGGCCTCTTCGGCTTCGCGGCGCTGACGCTCTTCTTCCTCGGCCTTCAGCCGCGCGGCTTCTTCGCGCTCACGCTCTTCGCGTTCCTTCGCCTCGATTTCCTCGCGGCGGCGCTGGCGATCTTCCTCGCGGCGCTTTTCTTCCTCGGCACGCTGCTTGGCGTCCTCGGCCTCATTGGCCTTGGCCGCCTGCAACGCCTTGAGCCGGCGCTCCATCTCTGCGTCCGAAATACCTGCCGGGCGTTTCGAGGGATCACCCAGATGGGCACCACCCCCCGAACCCTTGCCTGCACCGGGCTTCGGAACGACGACGCGCTTGCGCTTGGTCTCGACCACGACGTTCTTCGTGCGCCCGTGGCTGAAGCTCTGCTTCACCTGACCGGACCGCGGACCACCGCCGCGCAAACCGAGAGTTTTCTTGCCGTCACTATCGCTCATATGGTCTTCGTACCCTTTCAGGAGGCCTTGCCCCCGTCCACTTTGCGCACGCCCGAAAGCCTGGCTGCATCCTCTACAACACGTGTCGTGAGTCCGCCAGCCGCAAGCGCGCCATGTATCACATGTTCCCGTCCGAAAGCCAAACCCAATTCGTCAGCCCTCAGACAGCCTATGAATGCGTCCGTTTCCGACGGCAGGCGAAGCTTCGATTTGCCCCGCTCCGACCCGTCGCTGGCCTGGATCAGCACACGCGCCTCACCACTCGTCAGCCAGCTTTTCACCTTCTCATACCCGGCCACCGCAAGCCCGGCCTTGCGTGCCAGAGAAAGGCCCTCGATCACCCGCCGGGCCAGCCCGGCCTCGACTTGGGCAACCAGATCCTCGGGCACCTGAACCGCCTGTTTCGCACTGCGCGCGAACAACCGCTTCTTCACCGCCGTCTCCAGCGCCGCCCGATCCGCTGCAACCCAGATGCCACGCCCCGGCAATTTGCCAAGCAGGTCCGGGACGATCACATCGCCCGGCCCGACCACGAACCGGATCAGCCCGCCCTTTGGCTGAACCTCTCCGGTCGCGATGCAGCGGCGCTCGGGTGCGTTCTGTGTTTTCGGTTGGCCACCGCGACCCATGAATGCTTCCCAGGGCCTGCGATCAGGCCCCGGCCTCCTCTTCTTCAAGGCCATCGGCCTCTTCGGCATCTTCCTCGGACACCAGATCCGCCGGATCCACCCAGCCAAGCTGAATGCGCGCGGTCATCACCATGTTCTGCGCTTCTTCCAGCGAAACGTCGAATTTCTCCAGAACGCCTTCATCCTTGACACGCTGACCATCGACCGTGGTCCAGCCGCCGGCCAGCTCCCAGTCGGCGCAGGTGGCGAAGTCCTCAAGCGTTTTCACGTCGTCTTCTGCCAGTGCCTCGATCATTTGGGGTGTCAGACCCTCAAAATCAACCAGGCTGTCCTCAACACCCAGCTCGCGGGCATGTTCCAGCGCCTTCTTGTTGGCCGCTTCCAGATTGTCGCGCGCACGGGCCTGAAGCTCGGCCGCGGTATCCTCATCCACGCCGTCAATGACCAAAAGCTCGTCCAGATCCACATAGGCCACCTCTTCGAGCGAGGTAAACCCTTCGGACACCAGAAGCTGGGCAAAGAACTCGTCCAGATCCAGCGCTTCCATGAACAGGTTGGTCCGCGCCGCGAACTCGGCCTGGCGGCGCTCCGATTCCTCGGCCTCGGTCATGATGTCGATATCAAGCCCCGTCAGCTGCGATGCCAGCCGCACGTTCTGGCCACGGCGCCCGATCGCCAGCGAAAGCTGCTCGTCCGGCACCACCACCTCGATCCGCTCGGCCTCTTCGTCCAGCACCACCTTGGTAACCTCGGCGGGCTGCAATGCGTTTACCAGGAAGGTCGGCTGATCCTCGTTCCAGGGAATGATGTCGATCTTCTCGCCCTGAAGCTCGTTCACCACGGCCTGAACCCGGCTGCCGCGCATACCGACGCAGGCACCCACGGGGTCGATCGAGCTGTCATAGGAAATCACGGCGATCTTCGCGCGGCTGCCGGGATCGCGGGCCACGGCCTTGATCTCGATGATACCATCGTAGATTTCCGGCACTTCCATCTTGAACAGCTCGGCCATGAACTGCGGGTCGGTCCGGCTCAGGAACACCTGCGGGCCGCGTGCCTCGCGGCGCACGTCCTTGATGTAACAGCGCACCCGGTCATTCGGGCGATAGCTTTCGCGGCCGATCTTGTCGGTCCGGCGCAAGATCCCCTCACCCCGCCCGATATCGACGATCACGTTGCCATATTCCTCGCGCTTGACCACACCGTTGATGATGGTGCCCACGCGATCCTTGAATTCTTCATACTGCCGGTCGCGCTCTGCTTCGCGCACTTTCTGCAGAATCACCTGCTTGGCCGATTGCGCAGCGATCCGGCCCATCTCCACCGGCGGAACCTCATCGCGCAGCTCGTCACCCACTTTGGGGTCAGCCATATACTGCCGGGCCTGCTCCACGGTCATCTCGGCCTGGTAATTCTCCAGCGCGTCATCCTCGACAACGGTGCGTACACGGGTAAAGGTGGCCTTGCCGGTCTTGCGATCGATCGACACGCGAATGTCCATCTCCGACCCGTAGCGCGACTTGGCGGCACGGGCGAGGCTCTCTTCCATCGCCTGAACCACCAGATCGGGGTCGATCATCTTCTCGCGGGCCACAGCCTCGGCGGTTTGCAAAAGCTCGAGCTGGTTTGCAGAGGTAATTGCCATGCTCACTCCTCCTCGGAAGCGTCTGTTTCATCGCCCGTCAGGGGCTCTTCTGTTTCAATCTCGTCAAACTGGCCTTCATCGACGATACCCGCCGCCTTGCGCTGCCGCAGCATCTCCCGGATCAACTCATCTGTCAGAACAAGCTTCGCATCGCTCAGCCAGTCGAATTTCAGCCCGATCGTGCCCTCTTCGATCTCGATCAGAACCTCATCACCCTCGGTCCCGCGCAGCTCGCCCTTGAAACGGCGGCGGCCATCGATCATCTCGCTGGTCTCCAGCTTTGCCTCATAGCCTTCCCAGGTATCGAAATCCTTCAGCCGGGTCAGCGGCCGGTCGATGCCGGGGCTGGAAACCTCCAGCACGTAATTTTCATCAATCGGATCTTCCACATCCATCACCGCCGAAACGGCCGTGGAAATCTCGGCGCAATCATCCACCTCGATCCCGCCTTCGGGGCGCTCGGCCATGATCTGCAATGTATGTGTCTTGCCCCCCATCAGCCGGATGCGCACCAGCTCGAACCCCAAGCCCTCGATCACGGGCTGGAGAATTTCGGCAAGGCGCCGGTCGATAGCAGCTTTGGCGATAAGATCGTTCATACGTGGTCCAGAAACAAAAAAACGGGCGCGCGGCCCGTTCATGACTGTCCGGTGGTGGTTTGGGGGTGGAAGCCAAACCGCCGCTGTTGAGGGGGATATACGCCTCAAGCCCCGAGTCTGCAAGGGGGCGAAGCCATCCTCCTGTTCGCCGCAGCGCGCTTCTCTTTTCATCTTTCCGAAAATATCCCCGCCGGAGGCAAAAAACCCTATGGCGCAACAGAAACTTTCATGCCTCCGGCGGGGATATTTTCGGAAAGATGAAACAGGCTCAAAACCCCAGGCCCGTCGCCTGGCGCTGTACGGCCCTGGTGGTGCGCACCAGCTCCGCGCTGATACCGGGCTCCGACAGGGCATGACCGGCGAGCGGCACCATTTTCAGCTCCGCTCGTCCCCAGCGTTCCGCCAGCCGCCACGCGGATGTGGGCGGGCAGATCATGTCGTATCGGCCCTGAACGATGGTTGCCGGGATATGAGCGATCAGGGGAACGTTGGCCACGATCTGGTCGTCCCGCTCCAGAAACCCGGCGTTCTGGAAATAGTGGTTTTCCAGCCGGGCAAAGGCGCGGGCGTATTCGGCGGGCGCCACCGCGCCGGGTCCGTCGTGGTCTATCGAGGCAAGCGCATTTTCCCAGGATGCCCATGCGCGCGCGTGCCGGATTTCCAGCGACAGATCACCGGAAAACAGCCGCTTGTGATAGGCCCCGATCATATCGCTCCGCTCATCCGCCGGGATCAGGTCGGTGAACCGTGCCCAGAGGTCGGGCCAGAACTGCCCCGCACCGCCGCCATAGAACCAATCAAGCTCTGCCTGTGTCATCAGGAAGACGCCGCGCAGGATCAGATAGGCGGCGCGGTCGGGATGGGTCTGCGCATAGAGCAGTGACAGCGTCGCGCCCCAGCTGCCGCCAAAAACGACCCAGCGGTCGATGCCCAGTGTTTCACGGATCATCTCGATATCGCGCACCAGGTGCCAGGTGGTATTGTCTTCGACGCTTGCATGGGGCCGCGACCGGCCGCAGCCGCGCTGGTCGAACAGGATGATCCTGTATTCGGCCGGATCGAAATAGCGGCGCATCGCCGGGCTGCAGCCGCCGCCCGGCCCGCCATGCAGAACCACCACCGGGATGCCGGCGGGGTTGCCGCATTGCTCGACATAGAGGCAATGCCCCTCGCCCACGTCCAACATGCGCTGGTCGAACGGGTCGAGCTGCGGGAAAAGAAAATGCGCTGCGCGCTTTTGGCCTGCGGATTTGTCCATGATCACTCTATATAACGCCAAAGCAGGCCCTGACAGGGGCTGAGACAACAAGACCGGATCGGAGAGCCGCATGCAAGCCGCCGCAACCACCGTTGACGCCGCCGAGGTGGCGAAATTTGAAGCAATGGCCGCCGAATGGTGGGATCCGAACGGAAAGTTCAAGCCGCTGCACATGCTCAACCCCTGCCGGCTGGATTACATCACCGCGCAGATCGCGGCCGAGTTCGGGCGGGATCTGAGCGGCCCCGCGCCGTTCGCGGGCCTGCGCCTGCTGGATATCGGCTGTGGCGGCGGGCTTCTGGCCGAACCGATGGCGCGGCTGGGGGCACGTGTTACCGGCGCCGATGCCGCGGCAGGCAACATCCCCGTGGCGCAGGTTCACGCCGCGCAATCGGGGCTGGAGATCGACTATCGCCACACCACCGCCGAGGCGCTGGCGGAGGCGGGCGAGGTATTCGATGTGGTGCTGAACATGGAGGTCATCGAACATGTGGCCAGCCCCCCGGCCTTTCTGGCGGCGTGCCGGGCCTTGCTGAAACCCGGCGGGCTGATGATCTGCTCGACGATCAACCGCACCCCCAAAAGCTTCATGGCCGCGATCGTCGGCGCCGAATGGGTGATGCGCTGGCTGCCCAAGGGCACCCACGAATGGGGCAAGTTCATCACCCCCGACGAACTGTTCGCCCTGCTGGAAGAGGCGGGGATGGAACCGGTGGATCGCAAGGGATGCGTGTTCAACCCGGTAAGCTGGAGTTGGTCACTGTCGGACCGGGATCTGAGCGTGAACTACGTGACGGCGTCGGTCAAACCGTCCTAGCCGTTTTCGCCCAGCTTCTGGCGCAGCGCGCGCAGGACGGGCAGCACCGCGCGCACGTTTTCGGCACCGATATCGGCGATCACCTCGGCCAGCAGCGGGGAAATCGCATGGATGGCCGCATCGCGCGCCCGGCGCCCCGCCGGGCTGATGGTGACCCATTTGCGGCGCGCATCGTCCCAGTCCGGGCGGATATGCACATGGCCGGCCCATTCCAGCTTGCTCAGCGTGTTGGTCATCGCCCCGCGCGTGACGTGAAACGCCTGCGCCAGCTGCGCCGGCGTCTTTTCCTCGCCGATCCGGGAAAGGTGGTTCAGCACGGAAAACTGGCTCAGCTCCATGCCCTTGGGCAGCACTTTCGTCAGCCGGGTCCGGGCCAGCTGATCCGCCATGAACAACTCGCTGAAAAGCGAAACGGCAAGACTGTCGGTAGAGTCGTTCACTCAGGGTCCTTCGAAGCTGCGGTCATGGGTAAGCGAGGGGACGCGCCGGCGCGCGCTTTCGACCTGCGAAAGATCGAGGTCGACAAAGGCCAGGCCAGGCGCGTCATCCAGGCTGGCCACCACCTCGCCCCAGGGGGAAACCGCAAGGCTGTGCCCGTAGGATTGGCGCGGCTTGCCATCTTGCAGCCTGTGCTGACCGGTCTGCGCGGGGGCGAGGATATAGCACCCGGTTTCGATGGCGCGGGCGCGCAGCAGAACCTGCCAATGCGCCGCTCCCGTCACCGGATGAAAGGCCGACGGCACGGTTATCACCTGCGCCCCCGCCTGCGCCAGAGCCCGGTAGAGATAGGGAAACCGCATGTCATAGCAGATAGTCATGCCAAGCCGCGCGAACGGGGTCTTGGCAAGTGTGGCGACGGTGCCGGGGCGATAGCCATCGGATTCGCGGATCGCCTCATTCGGGCCGATCTGCACGTCGAACATGTGAATCTTGTCATAGCGGGCCACGATGCCGCCATCGGGCGCAATCAGGAAAGACCGGTTGGCGAACCGCCCGTCGGCATCCTCCGTCTTCAGCCCGAGCGAGCCGATCAGAAGCCAGACACCCAGCGCCGCGGCCTCGTCGCGCAGGCCGGCGAGGGTCGGGTCATCCTGCTCATGGCGCAGCACCTGCATCTGCCGCGCGCGGCTGGATGAAACGCAATTCGTTACCTCAGGGGTCAGCAGAAACCCGGCGCCACCTTTCGCCGCCTCGCGCATCATGGCGCGGGTGGCGGCAAGGTTCTCGGCCGGATCGTCACTCGAACTCAGCTGAAGAAGGGCCGCGAGCATCGCCTAGCCTTCGAGCAGCGGATCCAGCTTTCCCGCCCTTTCCAGCGCAAGCAGATCATCGCACCCGCCGATATGCGCCTTGCCGATGAAAATCTGCGGAACGGTATAGCCGCCATTGGCGCGAGACATCATCTCCTGCCGCTTTTCCGGGTCGCCCGAAACATCGATCTCGGCAAAGCTGACGCCCTTTTGCGTCAGCAGACGCTTGGCCATGTGGCAATAGCCACAAGTGGGGGTGGTGTAGATTTCTACTGGTTGCATCGCGATTTTCCCTGCCCGACTCGGCAAATATAGGGAATCAGGCGTCTTTCGCAACGCGTGCCAGCACCAGAACCGAAACGCCGCGCGCACCGGCGGCCAGGCAGGCCTCTGCGCCGGCGGCCAGCGTGGCGCCCGAGGTCATCACATCATCCACCAGAAGAACATGCCGTGCCTTGATCAACGCCCCGCGCCCCGGATGCACATGCAGCGCGCCGGCGACATTGGCAAACCGCGCCTCTGCCCCCTTGCCATCCTGAATCGGGGTGTTCCGGGCGCGCAGCAAAAGATCGGGGCACTGATCCAGCCCGGCGGCGCGGGCAACGCCTTTGGCCAGCAATGCGGCCTGATTGTAGCGCCGGTGCAAGAGCCGCCACCGGTGCAGCGGAATCGGCGCGACAAGCATCCCCGGCACCAGAATCGGCGCCGCCGCGCGCGCCATCCAGCCGGCGGCGGGGCGGGCCAGTTCGGCCCTGTCCCCATGTTTGAGCGACAGGATCAGCCGCCGCGCGTTATCCTTGTAGAGCAACGCCGCCCGCCCCCGGCCCCAGGGCCGCGCCAGTGTCAGGCAATCGTCGCATTGAACCGTTTCGCTGCCCTCCTCCCCCGGAAGGGGCGTGCCGCAACTGTCACAAACAAGGCCGGAAATGAAATGCGTGTCGCGCCAGCAGGGGCCGCACAGGGCGAAATCGCTTTCCACCAGCGCGCCGCAGGAAATGCATAGCGGCGGAAAGATCAGGCGAAGCGCGCTTTGCATCCCGGGTTTTCCCTTCTACATATCCTGCAAGCAAGGAGAGCCGATGCCCGAAACCCCCTCCCTGACCGACCGCCCCGCGCTGGAGCGCTATCGCGACCGCGCGCTGCGGATGGTCGAACCCGCGCTGTTTCTGCAACACGAAGCGGCCGCCGAGGTTCAGGAAAGACTGACAGAGGTTAACAGAACCTTTACGGCCCCCGCCGTAATTTCTCCCTTCCCCGAGGTCTGGCGCCCGGCCCTGCCCGGCGCCGTACACGTGCCTGATACCGAAGTGCTGGCGCTGGAACAGGGCGCGCATGATCTGGTGGTGCACGGGCTGTCGTTGCACTGGGCGAATGATCCGGTGGGCCAGCTCGTGCAATGCCGCCGCGCGCTGCGGCCCGACGGGCTGTTCATCGGCGTCCTGTTCGGCGGCCGGACCCTGCAGGAGCTGCGCGCCGCCCTGGCCGAGGCAGAGGTGCGCGCCACCGGCGGGCTGTCGCCCCGTGTCGCCCCGATGGGCGAGATCCGCGATCTTGGCGCGCTTCTGCAACGGGCCGGATTCGCGCTTCCGGTCGCCGACAGCGCGGCGCGCACCGTCACCTATGCCTCGCCCTTTCACCTGATGGCCGATCTGCGCGCCATGGGCGAGGCGAACGCCCTGTCGCACCGCCGCAAAACGCCCCCGCCCCGCCGCCTGTTCACCGACATGGCCGCGATCTATGCCGATCGCTACGGCACGCCCGACGGGCGAATTCCGGCAACGTTCGAGACGATTTTTCTGACAGGTTGGGCCCCGGACGACAGTCAGCCCAAACCGCTGCGCCCCGGTTCGGCGGTGGCACGGCTGGCCGACGCATTGCGCGCCGATGAGATAGCGCTGCCCGATCGTGCCGGCCCGGCCCGCGATTGACCTGAAGAGAAATCCGTTTATTTCACCTCAAAACCGCCCCGTGCCGGGCCACACTGCCGGAGAGATGATGCTGGACGACAAACCGGGCGACGACCTGCCCTTTACCCGCCTGCCCACCGCCGAACGCCCGGCCCATGCCCCCGGCAACCATCCGAAAATCCCGCCAGCCAAGGTCGGGATCCTGCTGGCCAACCTTGGCACGCCCGATGGCTATGACTATTGGTCGATGCGCCGTTATCTGAGTGAATTCCTGTCGGACCGCCGCGTGATCGACTATGCGCCGTGGAAGTGGCAGCCGCTGTTGCAGCTCATCATCCTGAGCAAACGCCCCTTTTCCTCCGGCGCGGCGTATAAATCCATCTGGAACGAAGAACGCGACGAAAGCCCGCTGATGACTATCACGCGGGAACAGACATCCAGGATCGCCGCTGAAATGGCAACCACCTATGGCGACCGGGTCGAGGTTGATTTCTGCATGCGCTACGGCAACCCCTCGACCAGATCGAAGGTCGACGAGCTGGTGAACAAGGGGTGCCAGAAGATCCTGTTCTTCCCGCTGTACCCGCAATACGCCGGTGCGACGTCCGCGACCGCGAATGATGAATTCTTTCGCGCGCTGATGGTGCAGAAATGGCAGCCCGCCGCGCGCACCGTGCCGGCCTATTTCGATCACCCGATGTATATCGAGGCACTGGCCCGATCGGTCGAACGCGCCTATGCCGCCGCCGCGAAAAAACCCGAAATCCTCGTGGTCTCATATCACGGGATGCCACAGCGCTATCTGACGAGCGGCGACCCCTATCATTGCCAATGTCAGAAAAACACACGCCTGCTGAAGGAGCGGCTGGGCTGGGACGACACCCAGATCACCACCACCTTCCAATCCGTGTTCGGGCCCGAGGAATGGCTGAAACCCTATACCGTGGACGAGGTCGCAAGGCTGGCGAAAGAAGACGGGAAGAAGAGCATCGCCGTGATCGCCCCGGCTTTCTCGGCCGATTGCATCGAGACGCTGGAGGAGATCAACGAAGAGATCCGCGAAAGCTTCGAGCATGCGGGCGGCGAGGATTTCACCTATATCCCCTGCCTCAACGACGATGACGCGCATATCGCGGCGCTGTGCCAGGTGATCGGCGACAATCTGAAGGGCTGGCTGGACTGAACGGAACAAGGCGGCGGGTTTCCCCGCCGCCTTGCTCATTTACGTTGCTCTGCGTGGCTTAGTTGGAAGCGGCAGCAGCGATCATGACCAGGAACATGATCGGAACCAGAACACCACCCGCCGAGGAGGAGGTGTCCTGTTCGATGACTTCCGGTTCCATTTCAATGACCGGCTCAGCCATGCTTCCGGCGAAAGAAGCGGTAGCCATCATGGAAACAACAGCAGCAAGTGCGAACTTTTTCATATTTTCTCTCCAGAAACTGCGCATCATACATTGGTTCACGCGATACGCGCATTCAAGATCATCGTGTAATTCGCTCTAAACCAGCATGACGGCACGATTGCAACTGACCAGTTGGCCCCGCGCTCGAAGTCGTGCGAATTTTGTCAAATCAGCAACACTTGTGTGCCCACCTTCGCATTCCCGAAAAGCTCCGCGATATGTTCGTTGAACAGACCGATGCAGCCGTTGGAAGAGCGGCGCCCGATCTTGCGCGTATCATGCGTGCCGTGGATGCGGTAATAGGTCCAGCTGAGATAAAGCGCATGTGTGCCCAGCGGGTTATCCGGCCCCGGCCCGACATAATCCGGCCATTCGGGATTCCGCTTTTTCATCGAAGGCGTCGGCCGCCATTCCGGCCCTTCGACCTTCTGCACGACAGAGGTGCGGCCGCGGCGGGTCAGCTCTTCCGAAATCGGAACGCTGGTCGGATAGAGCTTGTAGGTCGTTTTATCCTCCGACCAGTAGTGCAGCGCCCTCGAGGTTGTATCGACCAAGATCGCACCATTACGCAGATCGCCGAAATAGGGCTGCCAGTTGAGCGAGCGGAAGCTGGAAATATTGTGGCGCACAGTTCCCAGTTCGGGCTCGAACTCCACCGTGTCCTTGTTTTGTGCCAGGGCGGGTGTGGCCAGGCCGCTGATGGCGGCGGCGGTGCCGGTCAGGAAAACCCGGCGGTTAGGCAGTGCAGGGCGCTGACGTGACATGATGAACTCCATTCTTGAAATTTGTCTCAAAGAATATGACTGCAAAGCCGCAGTCGCAATTCAAACACTCGTAAATCGCAAAATTCCGCCGGGTCTCGTTTGAACGATGCAACGGTTGGCTGTAGGAAGAGCCATGAAAAACAGGGGCAGCCGGGTATGATACGTTTCTTTGTTATTGTTTTCCTTTCCGTTTTCACGCTTGCAGGCTGCGCTCCGCCACCGCTGCCTCCGGCACTGGGATCGGACGGCAAGCCGCTTCCGCAGGTTTACCGGATTTCCCAGAACGGGGTCGTGCCGGAAAAGGAGCTGGCAAAGATCCAGTTCCGCGTTCTTGATTCCGTCAATGTCCTGCGCGCCGCCGCCGGCGCCCCGGCCCTGTCTCTGAACGCCGAGCTGAACGCGGCCGCAGCCACCCATTCGCGCGACATGTCGGTGCAGAACCGGCCGTGGCATTTCGGCTCCGACGGGTCGTCGCCGCTCGACCGGGCCGCGCGCGCCGGTTATCCCGGTACGCTTCTGGGCGAGAACATCTCTGAAACCTATGAGACGGAGCTTGAGACCCTCGCCGCCTGGATGGAGCTGCCCGAAACACGCAGCGTGCTGCTTGATCCCAAGGCGCGCGATCTGGGATTCGGCGTGTTTCAGGAGCCCAACGGAAAAATCTGGTGGACGCTGGTCACCGGCGGCTAGACCCTCAGGGAAAGATGTCGATGGCGGTTCCGTCGCGAACCATCACGTAGATGTCTTCGATATGCCGGTTTTTCACCGAAATGCAGCCAGCGGTCCAATCGGGCCGCCGGCGCAGACGCCGCCGTGCCTGGCCGTGAATGAAAATGTCGCCGCCCGGCTCCTTGCCCAGCGCCCGCGCCGCGGCGGTATCGGCCTCGTTCGGGTATGAGATCCCCAGCGACAGGTGAAAGTCGCTGTTCGGATTGCGCCGGTCGATGAAATAGCGACCCTCGGGCGTTTTCCCGTCGCCTTCGAACTGTTTGTGGCCCTGCGGGGCGAACCCCAGATCGATCCGATAGTCCTTCAGGATCTCGTTCTGATGCAGCAGATACATCCGCCGATCCTGTTTCATCACGACGATCCGCGTCACCTCCGGCCCGTCATAACGCCGAAAGCCGGGCCCACCGCAGCCCGCCACGGCCAATGCCGCGCCGGATATCAGAAAACCACGCCGTGCAAACATGTGGGACTGCCCCGCCCTCTTCACTGTTTTTCTTGTTGAACCGATCATAACGCCAATCAATCCGCGCCGCATCCCCAAAGCAACCGTTTCACCGGCTCAGATGCGCGACCAGCTCGACATGCGGCGACCAGCGGAACTGGTCGACCACCTGCACCCAGTTCAGCCGGAACCCGGCATCGCAGAGCATCCGGGCATCGCGGGCGAATGTGACCGGGTTGCAAGACACGGCGGCGACCGTGGCCAGGCCTGAGTCGGCGATCCGGGCCATCTGCGCCTCTGCCCCGGCGCGCGGCGGGTCGATGACGATGGCATCATAGCGGTTCAGCTCATCGGGCATCAGCGGGCGGCGAAACAGATCTCTGGTTTCCGTGCTTACCGCTTTCAGGCCGGCAGCCCGGCGCCAGCCCTGATCCAGCGCCTTCAGCATCGCGGCGTCGCCCTCCACCGCATGAACTTCGGCCCGCGCGGCCAGCGGCAAGGCAAAGGTTCCGCACCCGGCGAACAGATCGGCGACAGTGCCAGCATCTTCGGCCGCCTCCAGAACCGCCGCGGTCAGGGCGGCCTGCCCCTCGGCCGTGGCCTGCAGGAACGCGCCGGGCGGCGGCACCACATGGGCCGCACCGAACCGCTGGGCCGGCGGGTTCAGCTCCACGACCAGCTCGCCGTCCCAGGCCAGCCGGGCCAGGTGATGACGTTGCGAAAGCGAGCCTAACGTGGCCCAAAGCTGCCCATCCAGCGGTTTTGCATTCGCCACGGCAACATCAACCCCCGCCTCCGACCGGGTGATGGTAAAGCTCACCTCGCCCTTGCGGGAAGCGGCAAGCGGCACGATCTCCTCCAGCGCGGGCAACGCGGCCATCAGATCAGGGTGCAAGAGCCGGCAATCGGGAATGCCCACCACCACATCCGACGCCCTGGCGTGAAAGCCGACCAGAACACCCTTTTTCGTGCGCCGCCCCGCCAGAACAGCACGTCTGCGCGACTGCGGCGGCGAGGTTATGATCGGGCGAAACGTGCCCTCCAGCCCCTGCGCCGCCAGCGCGGTGCGCACCACATCCAGCTTCCATTCCGCGACGAACGGGTCCGACGCATGCTGCAGCGCGCAGCCGCCGCAGCTTTTGAAATGCGGGCAGGGCGGGCGCACCCGGTCGGGCGACGGGGTGATGATTCGCGGCTGCGCCATGCGCCCGTCGGCGATCTCGCCCTCGACCACCTCTCCCGGCAGGCTCAGCGGCACGAACACGGGCCCATCGGCGATGCCGTCGCCAAGATGGCCCAGCCGGCGTATTGTCAGCGTCATTCCGCGGCCTCGTCAGCGGCCAGGAACCCGCCCGACTGCCGCTCCCAGTATGTCGCGTAAAGGCCACCCAGCTTCAGAAGCTCCGCATGCGTGCCCTGCTCGACGATCCGCCCCGCGTCCAGCACCACGATCCGGTCCATCTGCGCGATGGTCGAAAGGCGGTGCGCGATCGCCAGCACTGTCTTTCCCTCCATCACCCGGGTCAGCGCCTCTTGAATGGATGCCTCGACCTCGGAATCCAGCGCCGATGTCGCCTCGTCCAGCACCAGGATCGGCGCGTCTTTCAGAAAGGCCCGCGCCAGGGCGATGCGTTGCCGCTGCCCGCCCGAAAGCTTCACCCCGCGCTCACCCAGATAGGCGTCATAGCCCGTGCGCCCCTTGTGGTCTTTCAGGCCCAGAATGAACTCATGCGCCTCGGCCCGTCTGGTGGCGTCGATCATCTCTTCTTCGGTCGCGTCGGGGCGGCCGTAAAGGATGTTGTCCCGCGCGGTCCGATTGAACATTGCGGTTTCCTGCGTGACCATCGCGATCTGCCGCCGCAGGCTTTCCTGTGTCACGCCGCGAATATCCTGACCGTCGATCCTGATCTGGCCATCCTCGACGTCATAGAGCCGTAAAAGCACGGAAACCAGCGTGGATTTACCGGCACCCGAGGCCCCCACGATCCCCAGCTTTTCGCCGGGATGAATGGTCAGCCGGATGTCTGAAATGCCGCCCGTCTTGCGGCCATAGGAAAAGCCCACGTCGTCGAACACGATCTCGCCTTTCGGGCGGGCCATGTCGACCGCTCCGGGATCGTCGGTCAGCTCATGCAGCGGCGTCAGGGTGCGCATCCCGTCTTCGATCTCGCCGATATTGGCATAGATCCCCATCAGCGCGAAACTGACCCAGCCGGTCATCTGCGACAGCCGCAGCGTAATCGTTCCGGTTGCTGCGATCTGCCCCGGCGTGGCGCCGCCCTTCGTCCACAGATACAGGGCCATCCCGACCAGCACCACCGGCAACAGACCGGCCAGCGTGATCAGGAGAAACCGGAAGCTCGTGGCCATATAGCCGAAATCCAGCGCGCTGTTGCGGTAACGGCTCATCGCGCGGATCGCGGCCTGATCCTCGAACTCCGCATGGGCGAACAGCTTGACGGTGCGCATATTGGTGATCGTATCCACCACCTGCCCCGAAACCGCCGCCCGCGCCCCCGCGCGCGCCGCCGAGCGGGTGCGGATGCGCGGCAGGAAATAGGTGATGAACCGCAGATAGAGCGCCAGCCAAACGAACAGGATCAGCGCGATACGCCAGTCCACCGTCGCCAGCATCAGCGTCGCCCCGGCGATCGAGGCCAACGCGAAGACAACCGTATTCAGCCCCTCGATCGTCACCTCGGTCAGCGCGCGCGAGGTTTGCATCTGTTTCTGCGCGATCCGCCCGGCGAAATCGTTGTCGAAAAACGTCACCGCCTGGCCCAGCGTCCAGCGGTGCAGGCGCGACAGGGCCAGAACATTCACATTCGGGCCGATGACGATGGATTGCAGCGCCGATGTCGTTCCGAAAACAAGCGGCCGCAGCACAAGCAGAAAGCCACATATGCCGATGAAAAGCCCCGCATGGCTGGAAAACAGCGCGTCTGGCCCGTTTTCCAGCGCGGTGTCGATCACCCGCCCCAGAAGAAACGCCGATGCGATCTCGAACACACCGCCGAAAACCGATGCGATCACACCAACGATCAGCAAGGGATAGGCGCCGCGCAGACACCACAGCATGAACGGCACAAGCACACGCGGCGGCGGCGTTTCATTGCGCTCGAACGCGGGGATCAGCGTTGCAAGCCGGGGCAGGCCCAGCTTTTGGAAGAATATCTCGAACGTCATTCGGCCGCCTCCTCGGTTCCGATAAAGCCGCCGGATTGCCGCGCCCAGAACCGCGCGTATAGCCCGCCATGCGCCAGCAGCTCCTCATGGGTGCCATCTTCGGCCACCCGCCCGCCATCCAGAACCACGATCCGGTCCATCTGTGCAATGGTGGACAGCCGGTGCGCAATCGCGATCACCGTCTTGCCCTGCATCACCCCGTAAAGCGTTTCCTGAATCGCGGCCTCCACCTCGCTGTCCAGCGCGCTGGTCGCCTCGTCCAGCACCAGAATCGGCGCGTCCTTCAGAATGACCCGCGCCAGCGCCACACGCTGCCGCTGCCCGCCCGAGAGTTTAACGCCGCGCTCACCCACCTGCGCGTCATAGCCGCGCCGGCCTTTCGGATCCTGCAGATCAAGGATGAACTCATGCGCTTCGGCCCGGCGGGCCGCGTCGAAAAGCGCCTCTTCGCTGGCCTCGGGCCGCCCGTAAAGAATGTTTTCGCGCACCGACCGGTGCAACAGCGAACTGTCCTGGCTGACCATGCCGATCTGCCGCCGCAGGCTTTCCTGCGACACGTCCGCGATATCCTGACCGTCGATCAGAACCGCGCCCTTCTCGATGTCGTAAAACCGCAGCAACAACTTTACCAACGTCGACTTGCCGGCCCCCGACCGCCCGACAAGCCCCAGCTTTTCGCCCGGCCGAAGCGTCAGGTTGATATCGTCCAGCCCGCCGTGACCCTTGCCATAGTGGTGCGATAGTGACTGAAACCGGATTTCACCCTCACGCAGCACAAGCGGTTTTGCCTGCGGCCGGTCGACCAGGTCAACGGGCTGGGCAATCGTCTCCATCCCTTCGGCCACAACCCCGAGGTTGCGGAAGAGAGAGGACAACGCCCACATGATCCAGCCGGTCATCGCGTTCAGCCGCAGCGTCAGCGCCGTCGCCGCAGCGACCACGCCCACGCTGGCCGCGCCCTGCATCCAGAGCGCCACAGCCCAGCCGACCACGCCCACGATCAGCCATCCGTTGATCGCGGTCAGCGCGATATCCATGATGGTGAAAATCCGCATCTCGCCGAAAAACGCCACCCGCGCCTTCTCGATACTCTCCTTGGCATAGTCGAGCTCTCGGTCGTCATGGGCGAACATCTTCACCGAATGGATATTGCTATAGCTGTCCACCACCCGCCCGGTGACCTGGCTGCGCGCGTCGGAAGAGGCTTTTGCCGCCGGCCCCGTCCGCTTCATGGTCCAGCGGACGAGCGCGGCGTAAAGCACGAACCAGATCAGCAGCGGCACCGCCAGCCGCGGATCGGCATCCGTCAGCAGAACCAGCGCGCCGATCAGATAGGCGATCGAGAATGAAATCGCGTCGAACACCTGAAACACCACCTCGCCTGCCGCTGGCGCGGTCTGCATGATGCGGTTGGCGATGCGGCCGGCGAAATCATTCTCGAACCAGCCAACCGACTGCCGCAGCACATGCGAATGCGAACGCCAGCGGATCAGCGTGGTGAAATTCGGCAGGATGGTGTTGTTCAACAGCGCCGCATCCGCCCCCTGAACAAGCGGCCGCAGGCACAGGATGAACACCGCCACCGCAATCAGTTCGACCCGGTGATCCTGCCACACCTGCGCCGGCGCGCCGCTGCCCAGCACGTTCACCAACCGCCCCATATAGGCGATCAGCCAGATCTCGATCCCCGCAACGAGGATCGACAAGACCGCCGTCACGGCAAACACGCGCTTGAAAGGCCTGGAGTATTCCCAAAGGAACGGCCAAAGACGCTGGGGCGGGTGATCGCTGTCCTTATACGGCGTATAAGGATCGACAAGGTTCTCAAAAAAACGAAGCACGGGGTCAGGCCTTCTGACGACTATGCGGGGGATATAACCCGCGCACCGCCCACAGTCGAGAAACAGTAAAATGACGGGCGGTCCGGGCGAGGTTCAGCCCAGAAGCTCATCCCGCGTCAGCGAAAAGCCGGACGCGACCCATCGCGCCTCCAGCTCTTTCAGCCGCGCGCCCAGCGCCGGGCCGGAAAGGGCGGGCATCAGATCGGCCGCCCGAACGGGAAATGCCGCCCCCGCCCCTTCGGCAATCTGGTCGCGCCAACCCTGCGGCAGGGGCGTTTCCAGAACCGCGGCACGCAGAAGCACCGCATCGCGCGCCAGATCCGCGCCAAGGGCATAGCCCAGCGCCGATGGCGGCTGAGCGCTGCCGATAGCCCTCCGCAGCAGATCAAGCCGCCGCGCGTCATCCCGGCTCAGCCGCAGGCGATCCACCAGATCCGCGCCGCCCAGAACGGCAAGCCGCCGGACAGGCTCGGGGGCCACCGCTTCGTCCCCCTCCAGATGCACCAGAACCGGCAGCGCCCGCGCATCGGCCCCCGGAATCACCCGTGCCAGAATCCCCGCCTGCGCCATCGCCGCAACGCCCGGCGCCGGGTCTGGCGCAGCCAGAAGCTTTTTCATCTCCGCCCCGATACGCTCTTTCGAAAGCGTCTCTATTCCGGCGGAATTCGCCGCGCAGGCGGCCAGCCCTTCGGCATCCAGCCCCAGGCCGGGATCACCATACCAGGCATGAAACCGGAAAAAGCGCAGAATACGCAGATAATCCTCGCGGATCCGCGCATCGGCATCGTCGATGAAACGTACCCGCCGCGCGCGCAGATCAGCCAACCCGCCAAGCGGGTCGACAATCTCGCCCTCCGGTGTGGCGTAAAGCGCGTTCATGGTGAAATCCCGGCGATGCGCGTCTTCCTCGGGCCCGGTCGCATAGGCCACGACGGCGCGCCGCCCGTCCGTCTCTACATCGCGGCGAAAGGTCGTCACCTCATGCGGAACATGGTCCGACACCACGGTGACCGTGCCGTGATCCACTCCCGTCGGCACCGGGTGCAGGCCCGCCGCCTGCGCCAGGGCCATCACCGTTTCCGGGGGCGCGTCGGTGGCAATGTCGATATCGTTCACCGCCACCCCCAACAGCGCGTTGCGCACGCAGCCGCCGACAAACAGCGCCTTGTATCCGGCTTGTGAAAGCATGGCGCACACGGCCTGGGTTTCGGGCGCGGAGACCCAGGCGTCGGCGATCCGGGTCACGCGGCCATCCCTTCGGCCAGCCCCCGCAGAATCCGCGCCGTCGCGCCCCAGATGTAATAGGGGCCATAGGGAACAGTGTAATACTGCCGTTCCTGCCCGCGCCAAATCCGGGCCTCTATCGAAAACCGCGCCGGATCGGTCACATGCGCAAGCGGAACCGAAAAGACCTCATCCACCTCGCCCGCCTCGGGGATCGGCTCGAATGCGTCCCTGATAAACCCGATTACCGGCGTGATCAGAAACCCCGTGACGGTTTCATGGGTTTGCATCTGGCCCAGAACCTCTACCGATGCGGGCGGCAGGCCAACCTCTTCGGATGCCTCGCGCAGGGCGGCAGCCACCGGGCCGCTGTCCACCTCATCCTGCTTGCCGCCGGGAAAGGCGATCTGCCCCGGGTGATGCTTCAGGCGCGACGACCGCTTGGTCAGCAGCAGATCGAGCCCCGAAGCGCCCTCCTGAAATGCAACAAGCACCGCGGCCGGGCGCAAGGGGCGGCCCTCGGGCGGCGCATAGCCCGGGTTCAGATCAAAATCGGACGAGGCGCCGCCGGGCCGCGACAACACCCGCCTCAGCTGGTCGAGCGCGTCATTCCGCGTCGTCACCCGGCGTCTCCTCTGCCTCGAACCCCAGGGTTTTCGGATCAAGCTCGTAATGCGCGCCGCAGAACTGGCAATCAGCGGTGACAAGCCCGTCATCGGTTGTCATATGGCCAATGTCCTTCGCCGAATAGATCGACAGGCTCTGGCGCACGCGATCCTCTGAACAGGTGCAGCCAAAGGTGATCGGCTGCGCGTCGAACACCCGCGGCCGCTCTTCGTGGAACAGGCGGACCAAAAGATCGGTCGGATGCACCTTGGGGCCAACCAGTTCGATCTCTTCGACCGTATCAAGCAGAAGGTTCGCGCGATTCCAGTTTTCTTCCTCTTCCCCGAAAAGCACATCATTGGCCTGCAGCAATCCGGCCTCGCCGCTGGCGCCATCGGTTGCCATCAGGGGTGAAGCCTCGGGCATATGCTGCAACATCACGCCGCCGGCGCGCCAATGTTCCTGTTCTCCCGGCTTTTGCGATCGGCCGAACGTCAGCTCGAACCGTGTCGGAAGCTGCTCGGATTGCACGAAATACGTCTCTGCACAGGCCGCAAGCGAGCCGCCGGCGATCGGCGTAATGCCCTGATACGGCACCATGCCGCGCCCCTGATCAATCAGAATCGCAAAGAACCCGCCGCCGATCTGCTCGAACGGGCGCCCCGTATCCACAAGCCGGTCGGCATCATAGCTGGCATAGGCGCGAATCCGGGCGGGCTGGCCATCGTCGGTCGGCCCGTAGTAATCGGTCGCGATCAGGCGGGCGGGCCCGTCGCCGCGAATCTGCAGCGATAGCTTCCAGCGCAGCTTGATGGTCTGGCCGATCAACGCGGTCAGAAGCGCCGCTTCCGCCACCAGTGCCTCGATCACGGGGGGATAGTTGTGCTGGGCCAGAACCTGATCCAACACCCCGTCCAAGCGGGCCACCCGGCCGCGAATATCGCTCCGGTCAAGCTGAAAGGGCAGGACTGTATCGTCCCAGGCGATTTGTGATCCGAGTGACATGGGGTTTCCTTGTGCGCCTGGCCTTGGCATACCGCGACTATATAGGCGGTACAACCGGCACACCAAGGGGGCGGCCATGATCAGACGATTCGGCGAGACGGTCGTGAAGGGCCAGAGCTATCAGATCCGCCACGGGGCCTATGCCATCCTGCCGCTCGGCGGATCGCTTCTTTTGACGCATCAGGCCGCACCGGTGCCCGAATTCCAGCTTCCCGGCGGCGGCATCGATCCAGGCGAATCGCCGCTTGCCGCGCTTCACCGCGAGGTGTTCGAAGAAACCGGCTGGCACATCGCACCGATGCGCCGCCTCGGCGCCTTTCGCCGCTTCACCTTCATGCCCGACTACAACATCTGGGCCGAAAAGCTGTGCCACATCTACCTGGCCCGCCCGATCCGCCCGCACGGCGCCCCGACGGAGCCGGCCCATACCGCCCTGTGGATGCCCGCCGAGCTGGCCACGGAAGAGCTCGGCAACGCCGGTGATCGGTATTTCGTTTCAGATTTTCTGCGCCGCGCGCGATAGTCCCTATTCCGGCCCCCCGTACTCCAGCAGCACCGCAGAGACATCATCCTTCAAGGGTTCGTCCTTGCGGCGCATGTTCAGCAGCCAGAAAAGTTCGTCCAGCACTTCGGGGCCGGTCGAGCTGGCGCCTGCGACGAGCATCTGTTTGAGCCCCTCTTCCTCGAGCATCCCGCCGGTTTCGCATTCGCTTTCGGTGAACCCGTCGGAATAGAGCAGAATACGGTCTCCTTCATAAAGCTGGATCTCAAAGCTCTGATACTCCACCCCCGGCAGCAGGCCGACGGGCGGGCCGCCATCGCCGACGAAATCGACGCTGCCATCGCGCCGCTGAACCGCCGGATAAGGATGGCCCGCCTGAACCATGCGCACCTTTCCCGTCATCAGATCCGCAATACCATAGGCCAGTGTGAAATATTCCTCGACGCCGTTGTCGGAAAGAAGCCGCTCGTTCAGGATATGCGCGACTTCCTGCGGTTGGCGCAGGGCAAAGAACCGATCGAACCGCTTCATCACCGCGATGTTCTGTTCCAGAAACCGCCCGCTCAGATAGCTCGCAAGGCGCGCTGTCATCAGCGCCGAAGTCACGCCATGGCCCGACACATCGATATTGTAGAACGCCAGCCGGTTTGGCCCCGGCGAAAACACCCCGACGAGATCGCCGCCGACATGTCCGCAGGGCTTCATCAGCATTGAAACGGTCGTTTTTCCGAATCGGTTCATTCGCTCGGGCAGCAGTGATTCCTGAATTTTGCGGGCCTGCATCAGGTCACGGTCCACCGTGTCATACAGCCCCTGAAGCTCGTCCAGCGCGGCGCTGATCATCTGATTCTTCTCGTTCAGCGCATTCTGCATGCCCAGAATCCGCCGCCCCGCCGACAGCCGTGCGCGCAGCTCGTTCGCGTTGACCGGCTTGGTCAGGAAATCATCGGCCCCCACTTCCAGCCCGTGCACGATCTCGCCGGTTTCGGATTTGGACGTCAGCAGGATGAAATAGACATAGTCGGCCTTCTCCAGCGCCCGGAAGCGGGTGCAGAATTCCAGCCCGGTCAGCCCCGGCATCATCCAGTCACTTATGATGAAATCCACGTTGCGCCTGTGGCAGATTTCAAGCGCCTCGTTCCCCGATGCGGCCTCTGTCACGGCATATCCCCATCGTTCAAGAAGAAGCCGCAGGATGCGCCGCTGGACACGGCTGTCATCGACCAGAAGAACGGCACCTGCGGTCCCCTGTTCGGCACTGGCATCAGGCTGTACCGGGTTTTCAGCAAGCGCTTTCAAATTCACACCTTCCTCAATGCTCTGGGCACAGCGGTACACGCAGCGCACTTAAGAAGAGGTGAAAATTAAGCTTCTATCCAATTCGCCGGCATGACTCATCACTTGTTAAGTTCGCTGATCTAGCGTTCTCGCAAGGGCAGGATCAGGCAGGAAAGCAGTGATGATTGATTGGAACCGCATAAAGGAATTACAGGGCGAGGTCGGAACAGAGGCTTTTGCCGAAGTCGTGGAGCTTTTCCTCGAAGAGGTGGAAGAGGGGATCGGGCGTCTTCCCCGCGCCTCCTCGACCGCCAGCCTGCAGGAAGAGCTGCATTTCCTCAAGGGCTCGGCGCTCAACCTGGGGTTCCGGCAGTTCGCGCAGCTTTGCCATGAAGAGGAACAGGCCGCCGCCACAAGGGGCCCGGCCGCGGTTGATCGCGTCGCGCTCACCGATTGCTACCAGCGTTCGAAGGAAACATTTTCGGCGCGGCTGGCCCGCCTTGGCGCCGCCGCCTGAACGCCCGGCCCTTGCCCGCCCGGCAAAAACCCAATAAACGCCGCCGGAACCCTTCCTGAACCAAAGGCGTCTTGCGCATGTCTGCCCCCAAGAAAGTCGTCCTGGCCTATTCCGGTGGCCTTGACACGTCCATCATCCTGAAATGGCTGCAAACCGAATATGGCTGCGAGGTCGTGACCTTCACCGCCGATCTCGGTCAGGGGGAAGAACTGGAACCTGCCCGCAAAAAGGCCGAGATGATGGGCGCCTCGGATATTTTCATCGAGGATCTGCGCGAGGAATTCGTGCGCGATTTCGTCTTTCCGATGTTCCGCGCCAACGCGCTTTACGAAGGGCTGTACCTGCTCGGCACCTCTATCGCACGGCCGCTGATCTCCAAGCGCCTGATCGAGATCGCCGAGGCGACCGGCGCCGATGCCGTGGCCCATGGCGCCACCGGCAAAGGCAACGATCAGGTGCGCTTCGAGTTGAGCGCCTATGCCCTGAACCCCGATATCAAGGTGATTGCCCCCTGGCGCGAATGGGATCTGACATCGCGCACCAAGCTTCTGGAATTCGCAGAGCTGAACCAGATCCCCGTCGCCAAGGACAAGCGCGGCGAGGCACCGTTCAGCGTCGACGCCAACCTTCTGCACACCTCGTCCGAGGGCAAGGTGCTGGAAGACCCCGCACAGGACGCGCCCGACTACGTCTATCAGCGCACCGTCAATCCCGAAGATGCGCCGAACGAACCGGAGTTCGTCGAAATCGGGTTTGAAAAGGGCGATGCGATCAGCATCAACGGCCAGGCCATGAGCCCCGCCACCCTGCTGACCAAGCTCAACGAACTGGGCGGCAAACACGGCATCGGCCGGCTGGATCTGGTCGAAGGCCGGTTCGTGGGCATGAAATCCCGCGGCATCTATGAAACGCCCGGCGGCACTCTCCTGCTCGAGGCGCATCGCGGGATCGAGCAGATTACGCTCGACCGTGGCGCGGCGCATCTGAAAGACCAGATCATGCCGCAATATGCCGAGCTGATCTACAACGGCTTCTGGTTCAGCCCCGAGCGCGAAATGCTGCAGGCGCTGATCGACAAGAGCCAGGAACATGTCACCGGCACCGTCCGGCTCAAACTTTACAAGGGCCTGGCCCGCACCGTCGGCCGGTGGTCGGATCAGTCGCTCTATTCCGAAGAGCATGTGACCTTCGAGGATGACGCCGGCGCCTATGATCAGAAAGACGCGGCGGGCTTTATCAAGCTCAACGCCCTGCGCCTGCGCCTTATCGCGATGCGCAACCGCCGGCTCAAGGGCTGACGTTGCCGCCCGGCCCGCAGAACACGGGCCGGGCCACGCTTGCGCGCGTTACTGCGCGCTGACCACGGCCATCACCAGCTTGCCGTCAACCTTCACCGGGCCATCCTCTTTCGCACCCAGCGTATATTCGAAGATGCCGGTCTTCATGCCGCCCTCTTCGCCGTGAAGCATCAGCATCAGCCTTTCACCCGGCTTCACCTCTTCGGTCAGAATGGCCGCGACATCCGTATTCTCGCCCTTCATCAGCGGTGCATGGCCGACGACCGGGCCGGGCTTCATCTCGTCGCCGGTGCGATGCACCACCAGCCAGCCATTGGCCGGGGCGACGACGGAACCGGCAACAACGGTGCCGCCGGAAACATCCTGATCCATCGCATCCACATTCAGCATCATATGCCCGCCCGCAAAGGCGGAACCGGCGAACAGGGAAAAGGCGGCGGCGTAAACGGTTTTCATAACAAACTCCCGTGGTTTCACATGACAGGCCGGATGACCCATCTGTGCAAAGACACGGACGCAGCAGCCACAGAGTTTCACCGCACCCCCGAAACAGGCGAAATGTTACAGCCGTTCGAAGCTTCGTGACCTCACGCGCTTGTCAGTACCGCTTGCACCCTTGCCGGCCCTAGGTTGCAGCAGACCAACCCAAGGAGGGCGACATGCCTCAGACATTGCAGAACCTGAAAACCCTGACGCTGATGCTCGCCATCCTGTTCGGCGTCAGCGTGAATTGCAGCACGGCCAAGGCCGCGACGCTGGAAAAAGCCGTTCTGGCCGGCGGCTGCTTCTGGTGTGTCGAGGCCGATTTCGAGAAAGTGCCGGGGGTGAAAGAGGTGGTCTCCGGCTTTACCGGCGGCACTGTCGCCAACCCGTCCTACAAACAGGTCGTAAGGGGCGGCACCGGCCATTTCGAAGCGGTCGAGATTACCTATGACCCCGAAGCGGTCAGCTATGACACGCTTCTGAGCCTCTTCTTCCGCAGCGTCGACCCGACCGATGCCTACGGGCAGTTTTGCGACAAGGGAGACAGTTACAGAACCGCGATTTTCGTCTCTGATCCGGCCGAAAAGGATATTGCCCAACAAGCCAGGGCAAATGCCGAAGCCGCGTTGGGCAAGCCGATCGTGACCCCGATCCTGCCCGCCGGGCCGTTCTATCCCGCCGAAAGCTATCATCAGGATTACTACAAGAAGGACGATCTTATCCTGACCCGGTTCGGCCCCAAAACCAAGGCCGAAGCCTACAAGCGCTATCGCGACGCCTGCGGCCGGGATCAGCGCGTGCGCCAGCTTTGGGGCAGCGCGGCGGCCTTTGCCGGATCGTGATCAGGCGCGGCCGAGAAAGGCCAGAACCTCATCGCGCGGCGGCATCGCATCGGCGGTGCCGGGCCGGCTGACCTGAAGCGCGGCGGCGGCGGCGCCGTAACGCAGCGCCTCTTCACGGCCCATCCCGAGGTCAAGACAGGCCGCGACCGAGCCGATAAAGCAATCCCCTGCCCCGGTCGTATCCACGGCCTCGACCGCAAAGGCGGGAATCTCCACAGTCTCTCCGCCACGCACCGCCCAGCTTGCCCCCCTGGCGCCGCGCGTGACGATCATGTCGGGCAACATCCGCCCGCCCAGCGTATCCGAGAGTTGCGCGGCCTCGACCTCGTTCAGAACCAGGATCGTGGTCAGCGGCAGCATCTGTTTCACCGCCTCCGCCTGAAACGGGGCCGCCGAATAGATCACCCGCATCCCGCAGGCGCCCGCCCTCTGCGCGGCGCTCAGCTGACAGGTGGTTTCGTTCTGCAAAAGCAGCGTATCGCCGGGGCCGGCATCGGCCAGCGCGGCGCCGATCCGCGCCTCATCCTGCAGCGCATTCGCCCCGGCCAGCAGGACGATCATGTTTTCGCCCTGCGGGTCCACATTGATGATCGCATGCGCGGTGGGCCCGCCAACCTCGGCCACATGCGCCACGTCCACGCCGAAGCCGCGCAACCGCTCAACGGCCCAGCGCCCATCCGCGCCGACGGCCCCGATATGCCGGACCTCGGCCCCGGCAAGCCGCGCCGCAACCGACTGGTTCGCGCCCTTGCCGCCCAGCCCGACGCGATGCGCTGTGGCGGCGATCGTCTCTCCTCCGGCCGGCAGATGCGGCACGTCGTAAACGTAATCCGCATTGATCGAACCGAGGTTATAGATGGTCATCTCATCCCACCTTCGATGCGGCCAGAAGCGCCATGTTCAGGATGTCATTCACTGTCGACACTGTCGAACACACCTGAATCGGCTTGTCGACGCCCGCAAGGATCGGCCCGATGACGGTAGCCCCTGCCATCTCCTGCATCAGCTTGACAGAGATCGAGGCCGAGTGCCGCGCCGGCACCACCAGTACATTCGCCGGCCCCGACAGGCGCGAAAACGGGTATTTCGCCATCGCATCCACGTTCAGCGCAACGTCGACGGCCATCTCGCCCTCATACTCGAAATCGACGTCGCGCTCGTCCAGCACCAGCGGCGCCAGATGCATTTTCGTCGCCCGCTCGCTGACGGGATAGCCGAAGGTGGAGAAGCTGACAAAGGCAACGCGCGGTTCCAGCCCCAAGCCACGGGCCACGCCTGCCGCGCGTTCCGCGATATTGGCCAGATCCTGTTCATCAGGCCATTCGTGCACCAGCGTATCGGCGATCAGCACGATGCGCCCCTTGTGCAACAGCGCCGTCACGCCGACCGCGCCATCCTCGGCCCGGGCATCGAACACGTGATTGATCAACTCCATCACCTGCGCCGATTTGCGCGTCGCACCCGTAACCATCCCGTCACCATGACCATGGGCCAGCATCAGTGCCGAAAACACGTGCCTGTCCCGCGCGGCAAGCCTGTGGCTGTCGACCATGTCGAACCCGTCGCGCTGCAGGCGCTTGTACAGGAAATCCTTGTAGGCATTCAGATGGCGGGTCTTGGCGGCGTTCACCACCTCCAGCTCGCGATAGGCATCGCCCAGCCCGGCCGCTTCCAGCCGCAACCGGACATCCGCCTCACGCCCGACGACAAGCGCCTTGCCATAGCCGGAGCGCTGATAGTTCACCGCCGCGCGCAGTACACGTTCATCATCGCCTTCGGTAAAGATCATCCGCGCCTGCGCCGCGCGGGCCCGCGCCGAAATACCGCGAAGCACCGAAGCGGTCGGATCCATCCGCGCCTTCAGCGTCTGCTCGTAGCCTTCCATATCGATGATCGGCCGCCGCGCCACGCCCGTGTCCATCCCGGCCCGCGCCACCGCCGGCGGGATCACGTGGATCAACCGCGGATCGAACGGCGTGGGGATGATATAGTCCCGCCCGAAGCTCAGCTTCTGCCCATAGGCCACCGCAACCTCATCCGGCACGTCTTCGCGGGCCAGCTTGGCCAATGCCTCGGCGCAGGCGATTTTCATTTCGTCGTTGATCGCCCGCGCGTGAATATCGAGCGCGCCGCGGAACAGATACGGAAAGCCCAGAACGTTGTTCACCTGATTGGGATAGTCGGAACGCCCGGTGGCAACGATCGCATCCGCCCGCACCGCATGCGCCTCTTCCGGCGTAATCTCGGGGTCGGGGTTGGCCATGGCGAAGATCACCGGGTTATCCGCCATCGAGGCCACCATCTCCGCCGTCACCGCGCCCTTGGCCGACACGCCAAGAAACACGTCCGCCCCCTTCATCGCATCTTCCAGCGCGCGCGCGCCCGTCTTGGCCGCATGGGCCGATTTCCACTGGTTCATACCCTCGGTACGGCCCTGAAAAATAACGCCTTTCGTATCGCACATGATGCAGCTGTCATGCCTGGCGCCCATCGCCTTGATCAGTTCGAGGCAGGCAATGCCCGCAGCACCGGCGCCGTTCAGCACGATGCGGCAATCCTCGATCTTCTTGCCAGACAGGTGCAGCGCGTTGATCAGCCCCGCGGCGCAGATAACCGCTGTGCCATGCTGATCGTCATGGAAGACGGGGATATCCATCTCTTCCTTCAGGCGCTGCTCGATGATGAAACATTCGGGCGCCTTGATGTCTTCCAGATTGATCCCGCCAAAGCTGGGGCCCATCAGGCGCACCGCCTTGATGATCTCTTCGGGATCTTCGGTATCCAGCTCGATGTCGATGGCGTTGACGTCGGCGAAACGCTTGAACAGAACCGCCTTGCCCTCCATCACCGGCTTGGAGGCAAGCGCGCCCAGATTGCCCAGCCCCAGGATCGCGGTGCCGTTGGAAATCACCGCCACCATGTTGCCCTTGACCGTATAATCATAGGCGGTCTCGGGGTTCTCGGCGATGGCCTCGACCGGAACGGCGACACCGGGCGAATAGGCAAGCGAAAGATCGCGCTGGGTGGTCATCGCGGTGGTTGCCACAACCTCATATTTCCCCGGCGTGGGATCGAGGTGATAGGCAAGCGCCTCTTCGCTGGTGATCTTGTTCTTGGTCGACATCGCGCCCGTCTCCTCCGCTCAGGTCACAGCGTCTTAGCGCCCTGCGGCAGCCGCCTCAACAAAAGATCGAATTCCGCCTTTCGCACATTTTGCGCGATTTGTATGGTCAACCCTACCAAACAGCCGAGGGATTTCGTGACAACCGTCAGCACAGCCGTAACGCCGATGATGGCGCAGTTCATGGAAATCAAGGAGGCGCACAAAGACGCGCTTCTGTTTTACCGCATGGGCGATTTCTACGAGATGTTCTTTGAAGATGCGGTCGCGGCGGCAGAGGCGCTGGATATCGCGCTGACCAAACGCGGCAAGCATCTGGGCCAGGACATCCCGATGTGCGGCGTGCCGGTTCACTCCGCCGAGGGGTATCTGCTGACGCTGATCCGCAAAGGTTTTCGCGTTGCCGTCTGCGAACAGATGGAAGACCCGGCGGAGGCGAAAAAGCGGGGGTCTAAATCGGTGGTGAAACGCGGCGTTGTCCGGCTGGTGACGCCCGGCACGCTGACAGAGGAAAGCCTGCTGGAGGCGCGGCGCCACAACTTTCTGGCCGCTTTCGCCGAGGTGCGCGACGAAGCGGCGCTGGCCTGGGTCGATATCTCCACCGGCGCGTTCCGGGTGATGACCTGCCCGCCGGTGCGCCTGTCGCCGGAACTGGCCCGGCTGGGCCCGCGCGAGGTGGTCGTTTCCGAAGCGAAAGAGCGGGAACTGGCCGAAATAGTCTCTGAATCAGGGGCCGCGCTGACGCCGCTGGCCCGATCGGCCTTCGACAGTACCGCCGCGGAAAGCCGGCTGACCGGGCTGTTCGGTGTCGGCACGCTGGAAGCTTTCGGAAACTTCACCCGCGCCGAGATGTCGGCGATGGGCGCGATCGTCGAATATCTGGACATCACCCAGAAAGGCAGGTTGCCGCTTTTGCGCCCGCCGGTGCGCGAGGCCGCGTCGCGCACCGTACAGATCGACGCCGCGACCCGCCGCAACCTGGAACTGACGGCGAGCCTTTCGGGCGGGCGCGACGGCTCGCTTCTTTCGGCGATCGACCGCACCGTGACCGCCGCCGGGGGGCGGTTGCTGGAACGGCGCGTGTCCAGCCCGTCGCGCGATCTGCCGGTGATCCACGCGCGGCTGGACGCGGTACGTTTCATGACCGAACAACCCCGGTTGGCCGAGGCGCTGCGCGGGCATCTGCGCAAGGCGCCCGACATGGACCGCGCCCTTTCACGGCTGGGGCTTGATCGGGGCGGCCCGCGCGATCTGAGCGCCATTCGCAACGGGCTGGCCCAGGCCGCCGAGGTGGCGGCGGATCTGGCGGGCGCGGCGGCCCCGGCACTGATCGCGGAAACGGCCGGGGCGCTTGTGGGCCACGACGCCCTGCTGGATCTGCTGGACCAGGCGCTGGTCGCCGATCCGCCGCTTCTGGCGCGGGACGGCGGCTTTATCGCGCCGGGATATAACGCCGATCTGGACGAGGCCCGCACCCTGCGGGACGAAGGGCGCGGGGTGATTGCCCGGATGCAGGCGGACTATGCCGCGCTCACGGGTATTCAGGCGCTGAAGATCAAGCATAACAACGTGCTGGGCTATTTCATCGAAACCACCGCCACCCATGCCGAACGGATGCTGTCGGCCCCGCTGTCAGAGACCTTCATCCACCGGCAGACCACCGCCAATGCGGTGCGGTTCACCACCGTCGATCTTTCCGAGATGGAAACAAGGATTCTGAACGCGGGCGGGCGGGCGCTGGAGATCGAAAAGCGGCTCTATGAAAGCCTGAAAGCGGCTATTCTGGAAAATGCGGCCGGCATCGGGCAGGCCGCTGCCGCGCTGGCCGAGATCGACCTTGCCACCGCTTTCGCCGATCTGGCGCAGGGCGAAAACTGGTGCGAGCCGCAGGTCGACGAAAGCCGCGCCTTTCTGGTCGAGCGCGGGCGGCACCCGGTCGTCGAACGCGCGCTGCGCCGTCAGGGCGGCGCGCCCTTCATCGCCAATGACTGCGATCTGTCGGCACAAGACGAGAACGCCGCGATCTGGCTGCTGACGGGGCCGAACATGGCGGGTAAATCGACCTTCCTGCGCCAGAATGCCCTGATTGCCCTGCTGGCGCAGGCGGGCAGTTTCGTGCCGGCGCGCAAGGCCCTTATCGGGCTTGTTTCACAGCTGTTCAGCCGGGTGGGCGCGGCGGATGATCTGGCGCGCGGGCGATCGACCTTCATGGTGGAAATGGTGGAAACCGCCGCGATCCTGAATCAGGCCGATGACCGGGCGCTGGTCATCCTCGATGAGATCGGGCGCGGCACCGCCACCTATGACGGGCTGTCGATCGCCTGGGCCACGCTGGAACATCTGCATGACACCAACCGCTGCCGCGCCCTGTTCGCCACCCACTACCACGAGATGACCGCGCTGGCCGGCAAGCTCGACGGGGTCGAGAACGCGACCGTGGCGGTAAAGGAGTGGGAGGGCGATGTGATCTTCCTGCACGAGGTGCACAAAGGCGCGGCGGATCGGTCTTACGGTGTGCAGGTGGCCAAGCTGGCCGGATTGCCCCATGCGGTGGTGGAACGGGCGCGGATCGTGCTGGATGCGCTGGAAAAGGGCGAGCGTGAGGGCGGCACCGGAAAGAAGGCGCTGATTGACGATCTGCCGCTGTTCGCGGCCAGCCCGGCCCCCGCGCCGAAACCAGCGCCAAACGCAGCCTCGGCGGCCGAAGAAAAGCTCGCCGGGATCCATCCCGACGAGCTGACGCCGAAAGAGGCGCTGAACCTGATCTATGAGCTCAAGGCGCTGAGCGCCCCCGATTAACCGGGGGTGGAGGAGACGCCCACCTGCGCCGGCCGCAGCAGGCGATCGTGCAGCATGAAGCCTTCGGTCATCACCTGGATGATCTCTCCCGCCTTGGTATCGGGCACCGGCGCTTCGAACATCGCCTGATGAAGCTGCGGATCAAAGGCGTCGCCCACCGCGGGCGCGATCGGGGTGATGCCGTGCTTGGCAAACACGTTCCGAAGCTCTCGCAGGGTCAGTTCCACGCCTTCGATCAAAGGCTTGTTGGCGGCGCGCTGTTCTTCGGTCGCAACCTCGAGCGCGCGGGTCAGATTGTCGAACACCGGCAGCATGTCGCGTGCCAGCTTGGAGCCGCCATATTGCTCGGCCTCGCGCCGGTCCCGCTCGCCACGTTTGCGGGTGTTTTCCACATCCGCCAGCGCCCGCATGAACCGGTCGCGCAGATCGTCACGCTCGGCGCGCAACTCTTCCAGCTCGTCAACCGGTTCGGGTTCGATCCCCTCAAACGGTTCCGCGCCTTCGGCGAACCCGTTTTCCGGTTCCAAACACTCGTCTTTCTTTGCTTCTGCCATCTTCTACCCCTTGCCCCGGTCGGAAATCAATTTTCCAACCAGTTGAGCCGTGTAGTCCACGATCGGGACAATGCGGCCATAGTTCAGCCGCGTCGGACCAATCACACCCACGGCACCAATAATCTTACGGTCAGCGTTCATATATGGAGAGACCACCAAAGAGGAACCCGAAAGTGAAAAAAGCTTGTTCTCCGAACCAATAAAAATGCGCACACCGTCGCCCTCTTCCGTCAGTTCCAGAAACTCTGCGATGTCCCGCTTGCGCTCCAGATCGTCAAAAAGGGAGCGGATACGTTCCAGCTCTTCGGCCTCCGCCGTTTCCTCGAGCAGATTCGACCGCCCGCGCACGATCAGCCTTTCATAGGGCTGGCCCTCGTTTTCCCAGATCGCCAGACCGCTTTCGACAAGATCGCGGGCCAGGCTGTCCAGCTCCTGCCGGCGGGCGGCGATCTCTGTTTCGATCACGCCGCGCAGCTCTGTCAGGGTGCGGCCCTCGGCCAGCGCGTTGAGAAAATTCGCCGCCTCCCGCATCGACGACGGGGTTTGCCCCAGCGGCGGCTGAAACACCCGGTTTTCCACATGCCCGTCGGCAAAGACCAGCACCACGAGCGCCCGTTCATGGCCCAGGCTGACGAATTCGATATGCCGGATCGGCGCCTCGTGCTTGGGCGTCAGCACAAGGCTGGCGCCATGCGTCACGCCCGACAGCGCGGATCCGACCCGATCCAGCAGGCTGCCGACATCGCCGTTGTTGTTGCCAAGCGTCGCATCGATCTTTTCGCGGTCGTCGATATCCAGATCCCGCACTTCCAGAAGCCCGTCGACGAACATCCGTAGCCCGAGCTGCGTGGGAATGCGGCCGGCCGACACATGCGGGCTGTCGAGCAGGCCCAGATACTCCAGATCCTGCATCACGTTGCGAATCGTGGCCGCGCTGACCTTTTCGTTCATCGTTCGGGTCAGAGAACGCGACCCGACCGGGCCACCGGATTCAAGATAGCCCTCGACCACGAGGCGAAACACCTCGCGGCTGCGCGCGTTCATCTCGTTCAGCATGTCCGAACCGTCACTCAACCGTCACGTCCCCTTGAAGCCCCGCCATTAAAGAGCATGCGCGACCGGCGTCAATCGGGCTTGCATCGCCCGGCCGGTCATGGGAGCAAGTCGCCAACCTACCGAAAGGAATTCCCGATGCGCCCCTCTGGCCGTGATGTAAGCGAAATGCGCCCGATTTCAATTGAAACCGGTGTGACAAAGCACGCCGAAGGCTCTTGCCTGATCCGCATGGGGGACACCCATGTGCTGTGCACCGCGTCGCTGGAAGAGCGTGTTCCGCCGTTTCTGAAAAACACCGGATTGGGCTGGGTTACTGCCGAATACGGGATGCTCCCGCGCTCGACCGGCACCCGGATGCGGCGCGAAGCCTCGGCCGGGAAACAGGGTGGCCGTACGGTGGAAATTCAGCGTCTTATCGGCCGCTCGCTGCGTGCCGGGGTGGATCGCGTGGCGCTGGGTGAACGGCAGATCACCGTGG
Organism: Actibacterium sp. EMB200-NS6; assembly: GCF_001305615.1. Classification (GTDB taxonomy): domain Bacteria; phylum Pseudomonadota; class Alphaproteobacteria; order Rhodobacterales; family Rhodobacteraceae; genus Actibacterium_A; species Actibacterium_A naphthalenivorans. Next base: position 44,623 of record NZ_CP010869.1, on the reverse strand, counting down.
ATTGCGATGTCATCCAGGCCGATGGCGGCACCCGCTGCGCCTCGATCACCGGCGGCTGGGTCGCGCTGCGGCTGGCCGTCAACAAGCTGATGAAGGCGGGTGATATCATCTCTGATCCGCTGTTCGATCACGTGGCCGCCATTTCCTGCGGCGTTTACGCCGGCCAGCCGGTGCTGGATCTGGACTATCCCGAAGACAGCGAAGCCGGGGTTGACGGTAACTTTGTGATGACCGGCGGGGGCCGCCTGATCGAAGTGCAGATGTCGGCAGAGGGCGCCACATTCTCTCGCGGTGAAATGGATGAACTGTTGGGGCTGGCCGAAAAGGGTGTGGCCGGGCTGGTCGCCGCCCAGAAAGCCGCCGTGGAAGGGTAGCAGGATGCGCAGGTTCGAGGGTGAAAAGCTTCTGGTCGCGACCCATAACAAGGGCAAGCTGGAAGAGATCGCGCATCTGCTGGAGCCCTACAACATCACCGTGATCTCTGCCGGTGAGCTGGGGCTGGACGAACCCGCAGAAACCGAAGAGACCTTTGTGGGCAATGCCCGGATCAAGGCCCATGCGGCGGCGAAGGCCACGGGCCTGCCCGCGCTGGCCGATGACAGCGGCATCGAGATCGACGGGCTGAACGGCGCGCCGGGCGTGCATACCGCCGACTGGGCCGAAACGCCCCAGGGCCGCGATTTCGAAATGGCCATGACGAAAACATGGGAAAAGCTGGAGGCCGCAAACGCCCCCTACCCCCGCACAGCACGGTTTTGCTGCACCTTCGTCCTGGCCTGGCCCGACGGGCATGACGAGGTGTTCGAAGGCCAGATGCCGGGCCAGATCGTCTGGCCGATGCGCGGCGAGATGGGCCATGGCTATGACCCGATCTTTCAACCCGATGGCTTCGACACCACATTCGGAGAGATGAGCCGCTGGGAAAAGAACAAGATCAGCCACCGCGCGAAAGCGTTTGAAAAACTCGTGAGGGTCTTTGGCAACTGAAGATTGGCGCAACGGGGGCTTTGGGCTCTATATCCACTGGCCCTTCTGTCAGGCAAAATGCCCCTATTGCGATTTCAACTCGCATGTCGTGGCCTCGATCGACCAGAAGCGCTGGCAGCGCGCCTATTTGTCCGAAATCGCCCGCGTCGGGGCTGAAACCGAAGGCCGGGTGCTGAATTCGGTGTTCTTCGGCGGCGGCACGCCCAGCCTGATGGAGCCCGCCCTTGTCGCCGCGATCCTCGACAAGGTGCGCGCCACCTGGCCCCAGGCCAATGATCTTGAGGTAACGCTCGAGGCGAACCCCACATCTGTCGAGGCCGGGCGGTTCGCCGGATACCGCGAGGCGGGCGTCAACCGCGTGTCGCTTGGCGTTCAATCGCTGAACGATGATGATCTGCGGCGGCTCGGCCGGTTGCACAGCGTGGCCGAGGCCCGCGCGGCGTTTGACATCGCGCGGAACACGTTCGACAGGCTGAGCTTTGATCTGATCTACGCGCGGCAGGACCAGAGCCTCGCCGCATGGCGATCCGAATTGACCGAAGCGCTTTGCATGGCGAACGATCACCTGTCGCTCTACCAGCTGACCATCGAAGAGGGCACGGCCTTTGGGGATCGCTATGCCCGCGGCAAGCTTCCGGGCCTGCCGGACGAAGACAACGCCGGCGATATGTATTTCCTGACGCAAGAGTTGTGCGAGGCCGCCGGTATGCCGGCCTATGAGGTCTCTAACCACGCCAAACCCGGCGCGGAATCACGGCACAACCTGATTTACTGGCGCTATGGCGATTATGCCGGGATCGGCCCCGGCGCGCATGGGCGGCTGACGCTTGGCGGGCGCCGCTTCGCCACCGAAACCCCGCTGCAGCCCGGCGCTTGGATGGACGCCGTGGAAAATCGGGGAAGGGGCGAGAGCCTGCGCGCGCCCCTGCCCTTGAAAGATCAGGGATCGGAATATGTTATGATGGGGCTTCGGTTGAACGAAGGCATCAGCCTGAGCCGCTACGAGACACTGACCGGCGAACCGCTTAACGATAATAAAATCAATATGTTGAAGGAAATCGAGATGGTAGAGATCCGCGGCGACATCCTTCGCACCACATCTTCGGGCCGCGCGGTTTTGAACGCGATTCTGCGCGACCTGTTGCCGGAGTAAGCGAAGATGCGGCTGCTCTGGCTTCTGTTCGGCCTCTTGTCGCTTGGGCTCGCTGTGATCGGCGCCGCGCTGCCCCTGCTGCCGACCGTTCCGTTTCTTCTTCTGGCAACGTTCTCTTTCGCGCGCTCGTCCGAGCGGCTGCATCACTGGCTTTTGTCGCACCCGGCCTTCGGGCAACAGATCATGGATTGGCAGGAACGCGGCGCCATCCGCAGGTCGGTGAAATGGCTCGCCAGCCTCTCTATCATGGGGTCATTCGGGATCGCATTGTTTCTGGGCCTGAGGCCGACGCTGCTGGTGATTCAGGCCACCACGCTGGCCGCAGTCACCGTTTTCATCTGGACACGTCCAGAGGCGTAGCGCTGAGCACGCGGCAAAGCTCGTCCAGCTCTTCCAGCGTTTTGTAGCGGATCACCATCGCGCCGGATTCCTGACCCTCGGGATGATCAATCTCGACCTTCATGCCCAGATTTGCGGAAAGATCCTGCTCCAGCGCGCGGGTGTCGGCATCCTTTTCCCCCATCGGCGCGCTGACCGGCCTGGGCGATGACGTTTTCGGCCCCTTGGCCAGCTTTTCCGTCTCGCGCACGGACAGGCCCTTGGCGATCACCTCGCGCGCCAGCGCGGCGGGATCGCCCGTCGTGATCAGCGCGCGCGCGTGGCCAGCCGAAATCCGGCCTTCGCGCAGATGCTCTTGCACCTCTTCGGGCAGTTGCAACAGGCGCATCAGGTTGGCGATATGGCTGCGGCTCTTGCTCAGCGCCTCGGCCAGTTTTTCCTGGGTATGGCCGAACCGATCCATCAACTGGCGATAGCCCTGCGCCTCTTCCACCGGGTTCAGATCGGCCCGCTGGATGTTTTCGATGATCGCAACCTCGAGCACTTCGGTATCATCCAGATCGCGAATGATCACCGGCACCTCATGAAGCTGCGCCATCTGCGAGGCGCGCCAGCGGCGTTCCCCCGCGACAATCTCGAAGTTTCCGGCCTGGCGTTTGCTTTCGCGCACGATCAGCGGCTGGATCACCCCCTTCTCGCGAATCGAGGCGGCAAGCTCTCCCAGTGCTTCTTGCGAAAACCTGCGGCGGGGCTGATCGGGATTCGGCTCCAGCTTTTCGATCGGCACGATCAAATCCGACCGGCGCGGCTGCGCATCATCCACCGCCACTTGCGGCGCCATGTTCACATCGGCCATCAGGGCCGACAGCCCGCGCCCCAAACCCCGTTTCTCCGGTTTCCTGCTCATCCCGTGTCTTCCTTTTTATGCGCTTACCGGCTCGGCCCGTTTCAGCATCTCGCGCACAAGGCTGCGATAGGCCTCGGCCCCGCGCGAGGTGGTATCGTAATCCAGCACCGGCATCGCATAGGATGGCGCCTCGCTGACCCTCACATTGCGCGGGATCACGGTATCGAACACCAGCTCCCCCAGATATTGGCGCGCGTCGTTTTCCACCTGTTGCGACAGGTTATTGCGCTTGTCATACATCGTCAGCACGACGCCCTCGATGCGCAAGCCCGGATTCGCGGTCTGGCGCAATTCGCGGATCGTGAGCATCAACTGCGACAACCCCTCGAGCGCGAAAAATTCGCTCTGCAGCGGCACCAGAATGGAATGCGCCGCGACCATCGCGTTGACCGTCAGCAGGCTGAGCGACGGCGGACAGTCGATCAGGATATAATCAAACCCGTAACCTTCCATCGCGGGTTGGCGCAGTGCGTCATGCAGCAGGAAACTCCGCTTTTCATTCGCCACAAGCTCGATATCCGCAGAGCTGAGATCGGTGGTTGCCGGGGCTATCAACAGCCCTTCGACATTCGTGGCGCGGATCACCTCGTTCAGCGGGGCGTCCTCCATCAGCAGGTCATATGTTGTGCGCGCCCGCTGCGTTGGATCAATGCCCAACCCGGTGGAGGCGTTGCCCTGCGGATCAATATCCACGATCAGAACGGTCAGCCCCGCCTCGGCCATCGCCGCCGCAAGGTTGATGGCCGTCGTCGTTTTCCCGACGCCGCCCTTCTGGTTGGCGATCGCAATGATCTTTGGGGCCCCTGTGCGCGTCGGATCAGACATGGGAAAGCTCTCCGATGGTGAGGATGACCGCATCGGGCGCGGTGCGGCTTGCTGTTTTCTGAACGTCAAAGCGCCAGGAGGCAAGCGCCTCCTGTATTTCCGCCGTATGGTTTGCGCCCTTGAGGAAAATCGCCACGCCGCCCGGCGCGAGATGCCGTGCGGCATAGCCAAGCAGAACAGACAGCGAGGCCAGCGCGCGCGCGGAAACCACATCGGCGGCAAGTGGCGAAACATCTTCGATTCGCCTGGCGATGATGGTCATCGGTACGCCGAGCTCGCGCGCTACGGTTCTCAGGAAAATCGCCTTGCGCTGATCGCTTTCCACCAGCGTGAGTCGCATCTCTGGCGCGCGCTCTGCGGCGAGGATGGCAACGACCGCCCCCGGAAATCCGCCGCCGCTGCCCAGATCAACCCAATGACGCGCGCCCTGCGGCGCCAGATCGAAAATCTGCGCCGAATCGGCGATATGGCGGGACCACGCGTTTTCCAGCGTGGATCTGGCGACAAGGTTGATCGCCGGGTTCCATTTTTTCAAAAGCGCCACATAGGCGGTCAGCCGGTCCAGTGTTTCACGTGAAACATTCAGATCCGCCCCGGCCAGATCGCTCATGCGGATTTCCGCTCCGCCAGACGCAACCGCGCGAGGATCAGCGTCAGCGCCGCCGGCGTCATTCCGTCAACACGCCCCGCCTGCCCCAGCGTCGCCGGGCGCACGCGCGAAAGCTTGGCCTTCAGCTCATTGGACAGGCCGTTCAGCGCGTCGTAATCGAAATCCGCCGGGATTGCCTGCGCCTCGTCCCGCTTCATCGCGGCGACGTCCTGTTGCTGCCGCTTGATGTAATTCGCGTAGAGCGCGTCCCGCTCCACCTGCGCGCGGATGTCGGCGGGCACATCGGAAAGCGCAGGCTCCAGCGCGATGACATCGTCGAAGCCTACATCCGGAAAGGCCAGCAGATCGAACCCCGATCGCCGGTTGCCATCGGCGCTGATGCGGATGCCCGCCGCGCCGATCTGCCCGGGTGTCAGCGACATCGCATCCAGCCGGGTGCGCGCGGCACCGATCTTTTCCATCTTCTCGGCAAAGACGCGGGCGCGCGTGGCCCCCACGCATCCAAGCTCCAGCCCCAAAGGCGTCAGCCGCTGATCGGCGTTATCGGCGCGCAGCGACAGGCGGAATTCGGCGCGTGAGGTGAACATGCGATAGGGTTCCGTCACGCCGCGGGTCACCAGATCGTCGATCATCACGCCGATATAGCTGTCCGTCCGGCTGAACAGAACCGGCGCGTCGCCCAGGGCGGCGCGCGCCGCATTCAGCCCGGCGACCAGCCCCTGGGCGGCGGCCTCTTCATATCCGGTTGTGCCGTTGATCTGCCCGGCCAGATAAAGCCCGGGCACATCCCGCACCTGAAGCGTCGCCAACAGGGCGCGGGGATCGACGTAATCATATTCGATCGCATAGCCGGGCTGCAGGATATCCGCTGTCTCCAGCCCCCGGATCGAGTGCACGTAATCCGCCTGCACATCGACCGGCAGAGAGGTGGAAATCCCGTTCGGGTACACCGTGTGATCGTCGAGCCCCTCAGGTTCCAGAAAGATCTGATGCGAGGTTTTATCGGCGAACCGCACGATCTTGTCCTCGATCGAGGGGCAATAGCGCGGGCCGACGCCTTCGATATGCCCGCCATACATCGCCGAGCGGCTCAGGTTGCCGCGAATGATCTCATGCGTTTTTTCATTCGTATGGGTGATGCCACAGGCGATCTGCCGCGCGACTGGCGCGGTGGAGAGGAACGAAAACAACACCGGGTCATCGTCGCCCGGCTGGGTTTCCAGCGCGGCCCAGTCGATCGTCCGCCCGTCGAGCCGCGGCGGCGTGCCGGTTTTCAACCGGCCGAGGGGAAGGCCGAAGCCATCGATCCGCTCGGCCAGCTTGACCGATGGCCTGTCGCCCATCCGCCCGCCCGGCCGCTGCACATCGCCAATATGGATGACGCCGCGCAGGAAGGTGCCGGTGGTCAGAACCACCGCGCCCGTCGTCAGCTCTGACCCGTCATCGAGGGCGACGCCGGTCACCGTGTCGCGCTGCATCAGAAGGTCGGTCGCCTCGCCCTCGATCACCGTCAGATTGGGCGTTGCGGCGATGAAGCCCTGCATGGCCTCGCGGTAAAGCTTGCGGTCGGCCTGCGCGCGGGGCCCCTGCACCGCCGGGCCCTTGCGCCGGTTCAGCAGGCGAAACTGGATACCGGCGCGGTCGGCGGCCTGGCCCATCAGGCCATCCATCGCATCCACTTCGCGCACCAGATGGCCTTTGCCAAGCCCCCCGATCGCCGGGTTGCAGGACATCACGCCAATGCCATCGCGGCGCAGTGTGATCAGCGCAGTGCGCGCACCAAGGCGGGCCGCCGCATGGGCCGCATCCGCACCGGCGTGACCGCCGCCAATCACCACAACGTCAAAGTCGCGATGTTTCACGTGAAACACTCCTTACTTACCCACACAGAAGCTCGAGAAAATCTCATCGAGGATATGTTCTACATCCACCCGCCCCACGAGGGAATCCAACGCCCGGATGGCGCCCCGGATCTCCTCTGCGGCAAGCTCCGCGCTGTCCTCTCCCCTCCATACCTGATTCCGTGCCCGGGCAATAGAGGAGAGCGCGCCGAGAATCGCCAACCTGTGACGTTCCCGCGTCGCCGTCGCCGCCCGCGCCGCGCGGGTTTCCAGCCGAGAGGTAATGGCGGCGATCAGCTCTGCAACCCCCGCCCCGGTTTTTCCCGACACGGCTGGCGCGTCCGTGCGGTGCAGATCGGCCTTGCCCTGCAGCACGATATCCTCCGCCTCTGGCGCAAGGCCGAGGGTGGAGCCGTTCGAATCCAAAAGGAACACCCGAAGATCCGCCGCCAAAGCCCGCTGCCTGGCCCGATCAATACCGATACCCTCGACCACATCATCGGTTTCGCGCAGCCCGGCGGTATCCAGCACGGTCACCGGCAACCCGCCAAGATCCATCCGCACTTCGATCACATCGCGGGTGGTGCCCGCGTATTCCGAGGTTATCGCCGCCTCGCGCCCGGCCAACGCGTTCAGAAGCGTGGATTTACCCGCGTTCGGCGGGCCGACGATGGCCACCTCGAACCCGTCGCGGATGCGTTCGGCGGCGGAAACCCCCTCTGCCTCGCGCGTCAGATCAGCCTCGACCCTGTCGAGCAGCTCCAGCACCTCGGGCGAGACATCGACGGGAACCTCTTCATCTGCGAAATCAATCGTCGCTTCGAGCAGCGCCGCCGCGCGGATGAGATCGGCGCGCCACGCCTCCGCCCGCACACCGATCGCGCCCGACAGAACCCGCAGCGCCTGACGCCGCTGCGCCTCGGTCTCGGCCTCGATCAGATCGGAAAGCCCTTCGACCTGCGTCAGGTCCAGCCGCTCGTTTTCCAGCGCGCGGCGGGTAAACTCGCCCGGCTCCGCCAGACGCAAACCCTCGATCTCGGAAAGCGCGTGCAATACGGCGCTGACGGTCGCGGGGCTGCCGTGGGTGTGAAGCTCCGCCACCTCTTCGCCGGTGAAGCTCGCCCCGGCTTCGAACCACAGCACCAGCGCCTCGTCCAGCAGCGTACCGTCGGCCCCGTGCAGCTTGCGCACCGCCGCAACCCGCGGTTCGGGCAGGCGGGCGCCAAGCGCCATCACGGCCGTCCGCGCATCGGGCCCGGACAGGCGGATGACGGCCACCCCGGCCTTGCCGCGCGCCGTTGCAAGGGCATAAATCGTGTCCACCGCAAAACCCCTTTGACGGGCGACCCGTCAGGTGTTCATGGAGTCGAAGAATTCCGCGTTGCTTTTGGTTTGTTTCAGCTTGGAAATCAGGAACTCGATCGCATCCGTCGTGCCCATCGGGTTGAGGATCCGGCGCAGAACAAAGGTCTTTTGCAGATCGCCCTTGTCCACCAGAAGCTCTTCTTTCCGGGTGCCCGACTTGAGGATATCCATCGCCGGGAACACCCGCTTGTCGGCCACCTTGCGGTCCAGCACGATCTCGGAGTTGCCGGTGCCTTTGAATTCTTCAAAGATCACCTCGTCCATCCGGCTGCCGGTGTCGATCAGCGCGGTGGCGATGATGGTCAGGCTGCCGCCCTCTTCGATATTCCGCGCGGCACCGAAGAAACGCTTGGGCCGTTGCAGCGCGTTAGCATCGACGCCGCCGGTCAGAACCTTGCCGGACGACGGCACGACGGTGTTGTAGGCGCGGCCCAGGCGGGTGATCGAATCGAGCAGGATCACCACATCGCGCTTGTGCTCGACCAGGCGTTTGGCCTTTTCGATGACCATTTCGGAAACCGCCACATGGCGCGAGGCAGGTTCATCGAAGGTCGAGGAGATAACCTCGCCCTTCACGCTGCGCTGCATGTCCGTCACCTCTTCGGGGCGTTCATCGATCAGCAGGACGATCAGATAGCATTCCGGGTGGTTCTTCTCGATCGAGTTGGCGATGTTCTGAAGCAGAACCGTCTTACCCGTGCGCGGCGGCGCCACGATGAGCGAACGCTGGCCCTTGCCGATCGGCGCGACCAGATCGATGATCCGGGCCGAACGGTCCTTGATCGTCGGATCCTCGATTTCCATCTTCAGACGCTCGTCGGGATAGAGCGGCGTCAGGTTGTCGAAGTTGATCTTGTGCCGGGCTTTTTCCGGATCCTCGAAATTGATCTGCGTCACCTTGGTGATCGCGAAATAGCGCTCTGTCTCGCGCGGGGCCTGCATCACGCCTTCGACCGTGTCACCGGTGCGCAGGCTGTGCTGGCGGATCATCTCGGGCGACACATAGATGTCATCGGGGCCGGGCAGATAGTTCGCCTCGGGCGAGCGCAGGAAACCGAAGCCGTCCTGAAGCACCTCGAGCACGCCATCGCCGGAAATCTCCCACCCCTCTTCCGCGCGCTCCTTGAGGATGGAGAACATCATGTCTCCCTTGCGCATGGTCGAGGCGTTCTCGATCTCCAGCTCCTCGGCCATAGCGAGGAGATCCTTGGGGCTCTTGGCCTTAAGGTCGGACAGGTTGAGGCAATCTTGGGTCATGGAATAATGGAACTACGCTGTGACCCTGCGCAGTGATTGGCGGCAACGGGTCGGTCAAGTTTGGGAAATCGCGGGCAGGAACGCCCTTTCGGCGATGACATAAGGCCAGATGACCGCCGAGTCAACGAATTCAGAATTTAAGGACCACGGAAAAAACGATCACCAGCATCAAAAGCGTCGGCACCTCGTTCATCATCCGGTAATTTTTTCCGGTGAGGCTGTTCGTGCCGGATATGAAATCCTTGCGTCGAAGGCCAAGCCAATGATGAAACCAGGTCATCGCCAGAACAGACGCCCCCTTGGTGTAGGGCCAGACAGCCGACCAATCGACGATGCCGGGTGTGAAGACCAGCATCAGACCAAAGATCCAGACCGCGATCATCGACGGGTTCATGATGAAGCGCAGCAGCTTCATCTCCATGGTCTGGAACAGCGCGTCGGTCTCGGTTCCGGTTTCCACCTGCTCGGTATGATAGACGAACAGACGCGGCAGATAGAACAGCCCGGCCATCCAGGTCAGGACGGCGACGATATGTAAGGATTTCGTCCAGGGATAGATGCCCGCCAGAAAATCACCCATCGCTCGTATTTCTCCCCACCCTGATCGGTTCTTCCTTCTAAGATAAATAAAGAAGAAAAGAAAAGATGATGATTTAGTAGGGGCTGTGGATAGTGGGGATTATTGAGTCATCCCCGGTTTCGTTCACAGAAATCCGTGCCTGTGTATAACTGTGGGAGAAACTTGAAGAATCTTGAGAGAAGTAGATTTTTACTATATTTATCAGATAGTTATTTTTAACCAAAGTTAATTCTTCTGTGAGTAAAATTGCGCGAAATCGCCGAGACGCTGCGTTTTCCCGCGCGCATTTCCAGGATTTCCCCATGGGATGACCGCCTTGTATCGCTTGACAAAACCGGGTGAGATTTACCAAGTCGGCCGGAATGTGGGGATTTCCCCAATCCCGTCCTCTTCTTCTTCGTGGGACAGTCCACAGGGTTTTCAACATGGTGCAAACTGTCATCCTCGCGTCCGGCTCGGAAATTCGTCAGGCGCTGCTGCGGCAGGCCGGGGTCGAGTTCGAGGTGCAGCCTGCCCGCATCGACGAAGAGGCGATCCGCGCGGCGCTGGAGGCCGAAAGCGCGACGGCCCGCGACGTGGCCGATACGCTGGCCGAATTCAAGGCGCGCAAGATCAGCGAAAAACAGCCCGACGCGCTGGTGATCGGCTGTGATCAGGTGTTGGCGCTCAACGGGCGCATCCTGTCGAAAGCCGCCGATCCGGGCGATGCCCGCCGTCAGCTTCAAGAGTTGCGCGGCAATCGCCACCATCTGCTGTCGGCAGTGGTGATCTGCGAGGCCGGCAAACCGCTCTGGCGGCATGTGGGAGAGGTGCGCCTGACGATGCGCGGGTTTTCCGACACATATCTGGATGATTATCTCGCCCGGAACTGGCACAGTGTGAAGCATGCCGTGGGATGCTATAAGCTCGAGGAAGAAGGCGTTCGCCTGTTCTCTCGTATCGAAGGAGATTATTTTAACGTGCTTGGCCTGCCTCTTCTTGAACTTCTTTCCTATCTGACCACCCGCGGGACGTTGCAGGCATGACCGACAAGATACCGCTTGCCGGTGTCATCGGATCGCCGGTGGCGCATTCGAAATCACCGAAGCTGCAGAACTATTGGCTGAAGAAATACGGTATCGCCGGATATTACATTCCGATGGATGTTGCGCAGAGCGATCTGAAAGAGGCGCTGCAGGCGCTGCCCAAGCTTGGGTTTGTCGGCGTCAATGTCACGATCCCCCATAAAGAGCAGGCGTTGAAACTGTCCGATGTGGTGACGGATCGCGCGGCGCTGATTGGCGCGGCGAATACGCTGATCTTTCGCAAGGACGGAAAGATCCACGCCGATAACACGGATGGCTACGGGTTTCTGGAAAACCTTCGCCAGGGCGCGCCGCATTGGGTTGCGTCGGCCGGGCCGGCGGCGGTGTTCGGCGCGGGCGGCGCATCGCGGGCCGTTGTCGCCGCGCTTGCCGAGGCCGGAGCGACGGAAATCCGGCTGACCAACAGAACCCGCGCCAGGGCAGAGGCGATCCGGGCGGAATTCGGGCCCAAGATCACGGTGTACGACTGGGTGCAGGCCGGCGACATGATCGACGGCGCGGCGACGGTTGTGAACACGACATCGCTGGGCATGGTCGGCAAGCCGGAATTCAAGGTTTCCCTAGCCGCCCTGTCGCCCGACGCGGTGGTGACGGATCTGGTCTATGCGCCGCTGCGCACCGCCTTTCTGGAACAGGCCGAAGCGGCGGGATGCACGATCGTCGACGGGCTGGGGATGCTGCTGTTTCAGGCCACACCGGGGTTCGAGCGCTGGTTCGGCAAGCGCCCCGAGGTGGATGAAGAAACCCGCGCGGTCATTCTGGAACCATGAGCGGGCGGCCGTTCATCATCGGGCTGACCGGTTCCATCGGCATGGGCAAATCCACCACCGCGAAGATGTTCGCCGAGGCCGGGATCGCGGTCTGGGATGCGGATGCGGCGGTTCACAGGCTTTATGGCTTCGGCGGTGCGGCGGTGCCGGCAATCTCCGTGCTTCGACCCGAAGCGGTGATTGACGGCGCGGTCAGCCGCGAGGCGCTGAAGGCCTGGATCGCCGAGGATGGCACCGCGCTGGCAAAGATCGAGAACGTTGTTCATCCGCTGGTTGCCGCGGATCGCCGGGCCTTCATCGCGGGGCATGGCGCGGGGGATATCGTGCTGCTCGACGTGCCGCTTTTGTTCGAGATTGGCGGCGACCGGGATATCGATGCGATTGTCGTTGTGTCGGTGCCCGAGGATATTCAACATGCCCGCGTCATGGCACGGCCCGGCATGACGGAGGCGCATCTCAAAACCATTCTTGCCAAGCAGGTGCCCGATGCCGAAAAACGGGCCAGGGCCGATTACGTGATCGAAACCCTGACGCCGGAGGGTGCGCGGGCGGCCGTTCTTGCGGTGATCGAGGATATCAGGGGGAAGATGCGGAATGCGTGAAATCGTTCTGGACACTGAAACAACGGGGTTCGAACCCGGACAGGGCGACCGGATCGTCGAGATCGGCGCGGTGGAGCTGTGGAACCATCTGCCGACCGGCAAGACCTATCACCAATATATCAACCCCGAACGCATGATGCCGAAAGAGGCGTTCGAGGTGCACGGGCTGGGCGATGATTTTCTGCGCGACAAGCCGGTGTTCCGCCATATCGGGCAGGCGTTCCTTGATTTCGTGGGCGACGCCAAGCTGGTGATCCACAACGCGGCCTTCGACATGAAATTCCTGAATGCCGAGCTGGGCTGGATCAACCTGCCTACCCTGCCCTGGGATCAGGCGATCGATACGCTGGCCATCGCGCGCAAACGGTTTCCCGGCTCTCCCGCGTCGCTGGATGCGCTGTGCCGCCGGTTCGGCATCGACAATTCCGCGCGGGAAAAGCATGGCGCGCTGCTCGATTCCGAAATTCTGGCAGAGGTCTATCTGGAGCTGGTCGGCGGGCGTCAGCCGGATTTCGCGCTGGGCACGTCTTCGGCGGATCGTTCCGAAGCGGGCGGCGGGCAGGATGAATGGCGGCCAAAGCCACGCCCGTCGCCCCTGCCCGGCCGGATAACCGAGGCCGAAACCGCCGCCCATACCGCCTTTGTCGAGACGATGGGCGACGGCGCGCTTTGGAAGAAGTTCGGCTGAGGCCTAGTTGGCCGGCTGCGCGGTTTTCTGCGCTTCGGCCCGGCGGGCAATTTCCTGGCGGTAGAGCGCCACGAAATCCACCATCTCCAGGTTCAGCGGCGGGAAGCCGCCATCGCGGGTAAGATCGCTCACGATCCGGCGCACGAAGGGGAACAGCATCCGCGGGCATTCGATCAGCAGGAACGGATGAAGCTGATCTTCCGGTACATTCTCGATATGGAAGATACCGGCATATTCGAGTTCGATCAGGAACAGCGGCGCGTTGTCGGACTTGTTGGTCGAACGCACGGTGAACTTGGTGATCACCTCGAACTGATGATCCACGGGGCGCTTTTTGGCATCGAGGGCGACCTGAACCTGAATATCGGGCGTCACCTCTCCGGTCACGCCTTTCTGCATCAGGAAGTTTTCAAACGACATGTCGCGGATGAACTGGCCCAGGATCTGCATCTTGGGCTGTGCGGCCGCTGCCGGCTCTGCGCCGTTTTTGGCGGTCTCGGTCATGGTTGGCTCCGGATTGGGTTTCGGCTCTCGCGCCGGTGCTTAGCAGGAAGCCGCAAGTGCCTCAATGCTGCGTCCAGCCGGAACTGCCGTTAATTGGCGGATTGTCCTTGCGGACCTCTTCATATTCGCCGTCGATCACATCGCGGGAGGCGTTGCCCGGGCGCGGCGCCGGCCCGGTTGTGAATGTCTGAACCTGCACCCGCGCGCCGACCCAGCGGTAGGCCAGCGCCCGGAACGCCGGGATCAGCAGCAAAAAGCCGAACGAATCGGTGAAAAACCCTGGCGTCAGAAGCAACGCGCCAGCCAGCAGGATCATCGCGCCATGGGCAAGTGGCTCTGTCGGGTCGCGCAGCTCGTTGAACGACGAACGGATCTGCCCCATCGCCAGCGCCCCCTGATTTCGCATCAGCGAAGTGCCCAGAATGGCCGTCAGCACCACGATGGCAAGTGTCGGCCACAGCCCGATAAGCCCGCCGACCTGAACGAACAGCGCGATCTCGATCAGCGGTATTGTCAGAAAAAGCACGAAAAGCCACATGGCAAACCCTCTCACGTCACTGGGTGGCCGGTAGACTTGACCATCCCCCTGCCCTACATATGTGCGTTAAAGACCTGTTACCAACCCCCCGTGCAAGACGAGGCTTATATGAACTCCGCCATCATCCAACTTCTGGTTCTGGCCGGGATTGCCGTTTTTCTCATTCTGCGCCTGCGTTCCACGCTCGGAACGCGCGAAGGATTTGAAAAGCCGCCTGTCCCGATGCAAGGCCCGTCGAACAGCAAGACGTCGGCCCGCCGGGAGTTCGAGGTGATCGAAGGTGGCGTCGATACCGATATCACCGACCATGTCGAAGACGGCACCGAGGCGGCGAAAGCGCTGGCCGCGATGAAGCTGACGGAACCGGGCTTCAACGTCACGGAATTTCTGTCGGGCGCCCGCGGCGCCTATGAGATGATCCTGATGGCCTATGAGAATGGCGATCTGAGTCAGGTCAAACCGTTCCTGTCTTCTGATGTTCATGAAAGCTTCGCCCATGGCATCGCCATCCGCGAGGCGAAGAACCTGTCGGTCGAGGCGAATTTCGTCGGCGTGCGCGAGCTTGCGCTTCAGGATGCGCATTTCGCCCGTGATACCAACGAGGCCGAGTTGACGGTCAAGTTCGTGGGCGAGCTGACGTCGGTGGTGCGCGACCAGGATGGCAATATCGTCGAGGGCAACCCGAACGAGATCAAGCGCCAGCGCGATGTCTGGACCTTCGCCAGGGTGATGGGCGCCAATGATCCGAACTGGCAGCTGGTGGCAACGGGGGGATGATCCGTGGCCTGCGGGCTGTTGCCGCTGCGGCGGCCCTGGCGATGATCACGCCGGGCGGAGCCTTGGGCGCATCGGCCGAAATTCTTCGGTTCGACGATCTCGAAGGCTGGGCAACGGATGATCACGCGCAGGCCCTTTCTGTTTTTCTGGAAACCTGCCCGGATCTGGACCCTGTCGACTGGGGCCCGCTTTGTGCTCTGGCGCAGGCGCGGCCCGCCGCGAAATCCTTTTTCGAAATCTTCTTTCGCCCGGTTCTGATCGGCGGCGGCGAGCCGGCGCTGTTCACCGGATATTTCGAACCGGAACTGGAGGGCGCCCGCCACCCCGGTGGCCGTTTCCGCACGCCGCTTTACCGCAAACCGCCCGAACTGCCCGAGGGCGAGGCCTGGGTCAGCCGCGCCGAGCTTGAGGATCAGGGCCTTTTGCAGGGGCGCGGTCTGGAAATCGCCTGGGTCGATGACCCGGTGGAAGCATTCTTTCTTCAGATCCAGGGCTCCGGCCGCATCCGGTTGCGGGATGGCACGGCGATCCGGGTCGGCTATGGCGGCTCCAACGGGCATAAATATCAATCCATCGGCGCCGAGCTGGTGCGCCGGGGAATCTACCAGCCGCACCAGGTTTCGGCGCAGGTGATCCGCAATTGGGTAAAGCGGAACCCGTTGGATGGGCGCAATCTTCTGCGCCACAATCCGTCTTTCGTGTTCTTTCGGGTGGTGCGCGGCGTGCCCGCCGAAAAAGGCCCGCTCGGGGCGATGAACCGCTCCATCAGCCCGATGCGGACTGTGGCGGTGGATCCGGCCTTTACCCCGCTGGGTGCGCCGGTCTGGATTGAAAAGGCGGGCAAGGATCCGCTGCGGCGGCTGATGATCGCGCAGGATACGGGATCGGCCATCAAGGGGCCGCAGCGCGCGGATATTTTCTATGGCACGGGGGATGCCGCCGGCCGCAAGGCGGGCCATGTGCGCGATCCGGGCCGCATGGTCGTGCTGTTGCCGATCGACAAGGCGCTTGCGCTGGTGCCGGGGGGCTGAGCGGTGCAGCGTCGCCCGCCGCGAGGCCTGAGCGCCGAGGAACGCGCCCTTTGGCAAAAGGTCACCGAGACCGCGGTTCCGATGCATCCCGACCATCCCCGGAAAGTCACGAAAGACGCCAAACAGCCGCGGCCATCACATCAACCGGGCGAGGCACCGCCGCGCTTCAGGATCGGGCAAAAGGCCGCGCAAACGGCCCCTGCCCACCCGGCCGCGCCCGATCCGGCGCACGCGCCGGTGCGGATGGATCGCAAGAGCTTTGACCGCATGAAGCGCGGCAAGCTGTCGCCCGAAGCGCGGATCGACTTGCACGGGATGACCGTTGCGCAGGCGCATCCGGCGCTGACATCGTTCATCCTGCGCGCCCATGCAGATGGAAAACGTCTGGTGCTGGTGATCACCGGCAAGGGCAAGCGGGCCGAGGATGACGGGCCCATCCCGGTGCGGCGCGGTGTTCTGAAGCATCAGGTGCCGCATTGGCTGACCTCGCCGCCGCTTGGCAGCGCGGTGCTGCAGATCACGCCGGCCCATGCCAAACATGGCGGCACCGGGGCCTATTACGTCTATCTCAAGCGCCAGCGCTGAGTTTCGGGCTATTGCGCCAGCGAGGTGATGGGCGACAGCACGATTTCGGTGGCCTGCTGCACGGTCAGCACGGTGCCCTGAACAAGCCCGGTCTGCCCCGAGGTATCGCCCTTGATCAGCGTTTCCAGGGCCTTTTGCTTACCCAGAATGCTGATCAGCGCGGGCGAGGATCCGATCGTGAAATGCCCGAGATCCCGGACCCCGGAGAACCCGGTGACATCCACGATCGTCACGTTCAGATCGGCGAATTTCTCGATGCTTCGGACGTTGCCGAGCCGGTTGCGTTCGCCCGTCAGCCGGGCCGAAAGATCCAGCACCCGGTCACGTTCCGACACGATCACGACGAAGGGCTCGGGCAGCCGCCCGATCCGCGCGGCCTGCGCCCGGAACAGATTGACGTCGATATCCGGAGCAAGCAGAACGACGGAATCGACGGTGCGGTGAAGCTCGGCTGGTGAGCGGATGGCCATCTGCCGCAGGGTTTCCATCGTCACCTGCGCGCCCATGGAATGCCCGACCAACAGAATGTTGTCGGCCCCCGCGCGCCGTACCTCGGTTATCAGCTCTTCCAGCCCGTCGCGCGCGAACAGCGCGCTGTCACGGTCATAGGCATAGGCGACCGGGTTGGCGCGCGACGGCCAGGTATAGGTTATCGAGACCGCATCAATATCGAAGTCATGATCAAGCTGCGCCGCGCGAAACACCCCTTCGGCGAAATTGGTGTTGAACCCGTGCACGAATATCACCGCTTCACGTTTGCCCACCGGCCGTTTGCGGAATTCATGCGAAAGCGCGCTGCGAAAGGTTTTCGGATCGCCGAAAAACTGGCTGGACGACAGCGCGAAGTGCTTTTCGGGATCTGGGTTGCCGGAAACCTCCATCCGGCCGACCTTGTGCTCTGGCGGAACCGAAACCGAAACCTCGCCATAGGTCGGCATGAGCGCGCGGCCGATCCCCTCCGGCCGGTTCTTTTCAGAGGTGCGCGTGCTGCCGTAGTAAACCTTGACGGTATCGCCGATTTCCGCGGCCTCGGGCACCAGCATGGTGCCCGGGCGCGGTGTACAGGCGGCCAGCATTATGCTGGCGCAGAGAAACATGAAAACCTTGTTCATAAGTCCTGTAACCTGCCGCTCGTTGCACGACGGATACGACAAGCAGGGGCTTCATGCCACCCCGAATATTACAGAACGTAGCGGCTCATATCGGCGGATTTCAGAAGCTCGCCGAGATTCTGATCGACAAAACCGGCGTCAACCGTGACGGTATCGCCCGATCTGTCGGGCGCGGTAAAGCTGAGTTCTTCGAACACGCGTTCCATCACCGTGTAAAGGCGGCGCGCCCCGATATTCTCGATGCTCTGGTTCACCTCCGCCGCGATCCGGGCCAGCGCGGCGATGCCATCATCAGTGAAGCTGACGGTCACCTCTTCTGTGTTCATCAGCGCGGTATATTGCCGGGTCAGCGCATTGTCGGTCTCTGTCAGGATGCGCACGAAATCACCCTCGGTCAGGGCGCGCAGTTCCACCCGGATCGGCAGCCGGCCCTGAAGCTCGGGCAGCAGATCCGACGGTTTGGCGATGTGAAACGCGCCCGAGGCAATGAACAGGATATGGTCGGTCTTGACCGGCCCGTATTTGGTGGAAACCGTCGTGCCCTCGATCAGCGGCAGCAGGTCGCGCTGCACCCCTTCGCGGCTGACATCGGCGCCGCGCGCATCCGACCGGGCGCAGACCTTGTCGATCTCGTCGAGAAACACGATGCCGTTTTCCTGAACCGATTCCAGCGCCGCGCGATTGACGGTTTCGTCATCCAGGATCTTGTCGGCCTCTTCGCCGATCAAAAGCTCATAGCTGTCGACAACGCTCATCTTGCGCTTCACGGTGCGCCCGCCGAAGGCTTTGCCGAAAATGTCGCCGAGATTCATCATGCCCATGTTCTGGCCGGGCTGGCCGGGGATCTCGAACATCGGCATCGGGTTGGAGGTGTCGGCCACCTCCAGCTCGATCACGGTGTCGTCCAGCTCTCCGCGCTTGAGCTTGCCGCGGAACATTTCGCGCGTCTGCTCGCGGGCGTCCTTGCCGGTAAGCGCCTCGATCACCCGGTCTTCGGCGGCCTGATGCGCGGCGGCCTTGACGTCTTCGCGCATTTGCTCGCGGGTCTGGGCGATGGCGCTGTCCACCAGATCGCGGATGATTTGTTCCACGTCACGGCCGACATAACCGACCTCGGTGAATTTTGTTGCCTCGACCTTGATGAAAGGCGCCCGGGCCAGCTTTGCAAGGCGGCGGCTGATCTCGGTTTTGCCGACGCCGGTGGGGCCGATCATCAGGATGTTTTTCGGATACACCTCGTCGCGCAGGTCCGCGCCAAGCTGTTTGCGCCGCCAGCGGTTGCGCAGGGCCACGGCCACGGCGCGCTTGGCGTCTGCCTGTCCGATGATGAACCGGTCGAGTTCCGAAACAATTTCGCGGGGGGTAAGGTCGGTCATTTGGAGATTTTCTCTACCGTCAGATGTCCATTTGTGTACACGCAGATATCGGCGGCGATGGCCATTGCCTTGCGTGCGATCTCTTCGCCGGAAAGCTCGGTTTCCATCAGCCCGCGCGCGGCGGCGAGGGCATAGTTGCCGCCAGAGCCGATGGCGGCCACGTCATGCTCGGGCTCCAGCACATCGCCCGCGCCGGTGATCACATAGATCTCGGCCCCGTCGCTGACGATCAGCATCGCCTCCAGCTTTTGCAGATATTTGTCGGTGCGCCAGTCCTTGGCCAGTTCGACCGCGGCGCGCTGAAGCTGGCCCGGCGTCGCCTCCAGCTTGGCCTCCAGCCGTTCCAGCAGGGTAAAGGCATCGGCGGTCGATCCGGCGAAGCCTGCCACCACGTCATATCCGCCGGGCGACAGCCGGCGCACCTTGCGCGCGGTGCCCTTGATCACGGTCTGGCCCAGGCTGACCTGCCCGTCACCGGCGATCACCACCTCGTCCCCGCGTTTCACACCCAGGATCGTGGTGCCATGCCAGCCGGGAAAATCACTCTCTGCCATCGGGGCCTCCTTTGCTTGGGGGTTATATGGCCACGGGTGCCGGGGCGCACAACCCGTTTCGCTTGTCGGCCCGTCAGGCGGGCTCTACCCTGACCGCGATGGCGAAGGTGAAAACGGTCGGGATCTATCTGGAGAACGGGCTGCGCGAAAGCGCGGTGGCCGGGCGGCACAATTTTCTGAACCGGGTGAGCGCGGCGCTGGCCTCTTGCGGCGTTGCCGTGGAATACCACCCCGCCACCGGGGCCGCGCGGCAGCGATCGGCCGATCACCCCGGCCATGCCCTGTTTCACATGGACGACCCGCTTCACAATCGCGCGCTCAGCTTTCGGCGCGCCTATTTCTATCCGTTCTGGACAATCGAACCGACCGCGCGCCGGTGGGAGTTTCACGCCGCCCGGACCCGGTTCGATCCCGATCGCATCGACCCGGAACAGGCGCGCCGCCTTGTCAGCCGTCACCGCGAAAGACAGTTCCCGGGTGCCGAGCCGGGCGATGACGGGTTCATCTATGTGCCCCTGCAAGGGATCCTGAGCCGCCAGCGCAGCTTTCAAAGCTGCAGCCCGCTGGACATGATCGCGCAGACCGCGCGGCGTTTCCCGGACCGCCCCGTTATCGCAACGCTGCACCCTCGTGAAACCTATACGCCGCAGGATCACGCGGCGCTGGCCGATCTTCAGGCGGCGCATCCCAACCTGGAGCTTCGCAGCGGCGGGATGCAGGCGCTTCTGCCCCGCTGCCGCATGGTGGTGACGCAGAATTCCTCTGTCGCGTTTTCGGGGTATTTCTTTGAAAAGCCCGCCGTGCTGTTCGGCCGGATCGATTTTCACCATATCGCGGCCAATGTCGGGCAGCTCGGCGCGGGCCGCGCGTTTGACATGGCCGGGCAGATGCGCCCGGATTACGCGCGCTATCTGTTCTGGTTTCTACAGCGGATGGCGATCAACGCGGGCCGCCCGGAAGCCGAGGAAAAGATACTGCGGGCGCTGCGGCGGGGTGGCTGGGATCTGTGAGCGCAGCAAACGAAAAGGGGCGCCGAAGCGCCCCGAATTCGCGATGATACATCAGCTCAGATCGATTCTTCGATCCAGCCTTTCAGCGCGGCCTTGGGCGCGGCGCCGATCTTGTTGGATACAACCTGGCCATCCTTGAACAGGAACAGCGCGGGGATGCCGCGCACGCCCATCTGGGCCGGGCTGTCGGGGTTTTCGTCAACGTTTACCTTGACGATCTTGACCTTGCCTTCCATCTCGGCGGCGATCTCTTCAAGCGCGGGGCCGATCTGTTTGCAGGGGCCGCACCACTCGGCCCAGAAATCCACCACGACGGGGATGTCGGAGGCCTTTACTTCATCGTCGAACGTGGCATCGGTAACGGGAACGGTTGCCATGAGTGTTCTCCTTGGAATCTCGGTTGCCCTGAAAACTATGGAGCCACCCGGGCCCCGTCAAGATGTCGTCGCCCGGCCAAGCGCAGAAGCAACAAGTTGTGATGGCAGGGGCATCAGCTCTGCGCTGCGCGTCCACAGGATAGCGGTTTCCACGATTTTGTCCGGATAGATCCGCGCCAGCGCCGCCGCATAGGCGCCCATCTGCCGAAGGATGCCTTCGGGCACGTCTTCGGGCCGCTTCGGCACCAGCGCGTTGGATTTGTAATCCACCGCCAGAACGCGGTCGGCTCCGACGATCAGCCGGTCGATGGCACCCTGAATACGCCTTCCGTCAAGCTCGGGAAGCGCGGCGGTGATCTCGACCTCTGTGAGCGCGCTTTCGACAAACAGAGTGGCCAGCGCCGGCGCGGTCAGAACAGTCTCTGTTTCCGCCAAAATCGCGGCCAACTCCTCTGGCGCGCAGGGCGTTTCATCGCCTGACAGCAAGGTCTCGGCGGTGTCGCGCCAGACGGCACGGTCGAAGGCGGGAAGGTGTTCCAGCAACAGATGCAGGCGTGTGCCGCGCAGCTTCGCCGCCTCCTCGCTCAGCCCGGCCGCCTCGCCCGCGACGATCTTGGCCCCGCCCAGATCGGAGGGCGACAGCGGCGCGGGCGGCTTTTCCGGTACGGCCGCGCGCTGGCGGGCCCAGAGCGGCAAGGCCGGCGCGGGTGGTTCGGTTTCGTCGGCGGCGCCGACGCCGGCCATATGCCAATCGCCGGTTTCCAGCCGCAGCCCGTCGCCAAAGGGAAAACGGAAGACACCCGCCCCGGCGCGGGTCATCCCCGCCTTGATCTGATCGTACCAGCTTTCGCCCTTGCCAAGATCGCCGGCGGCGCAGGTGATCAGCCATTGTTCGGCTCGGGTCATGGCGACGTAGAGCAGCCGCTGCCGTTCCTCTTCCTGCCGGGCGATCAGATGGTCGCGGGCCTCTGTGATCATCTGCGGGCTGTCGTCTTTTCCGGTCTTCCAAAGCGGCAGACCGCCGGGGCCTTGCAGCACCTCATCCTGAACCCGGACGTCGCGCTTGCCGGTGTCGGGCAGGA
This sequence comes from Actibacterium sp. EMB200-NS6, assembly GCF_001305615.1. Classification (GTDB taxonomy): domain Bacteria; phylum Pseudomonadota; class Alphaproteobacteria; order Rhodobacterales; family Rhodobacteraceae; genus Actibacterium_A; species Actibacterium_A naphthalenivorans. The sequence continues at coordinate 22,668 of NZ_CP010869.1, read as the reverse complement.
TGACGATCGGCGCCTCCAGCCCCTTGGAGCCATGAACGGTCATCACGCGTATGCGGTTGCCCGCACTGTCAAGCTGGCGCTTGATCTCGACCTCGTCACGGGCCAGCCAGCTTAGAAAACCCGTCAGGCTCGGCACCTCCATCCGCTCGTAGGCCAGCGCCTGCGACAGCAGCGCGTCGATACCATCCTCGGCCTCTTCGCCCAGCCGCGCGATCAGCCGCCGCCGCCCGTCATAGCGGGTTAGGATGCGTTCGATCAGATCATAGGGGCGCAGGAAATCGGCGTCGCCCATCAGGGCGTCGAGCATCGAAAACGTCTCTGTATAACCGTCTTTCCGGTTTCGGAGCGTGGCCCAAAGGTATTTCTCGGCCCGTCCGGCGGACAGATCATAGATTGCGCTCTCGTCCCAGCCGAACAATGGCGAGCGCAGCGCGCAGGCCAGCGAAAGGCTGTCTTCCGGCGTGGCGAGGAAGGACAGAAGCGCGCTCAGATCCTTGACCGCCAGCTCGCCGCCGATCTTCAGACGGTCGGCCCCGGCGATGGGCAGGCCCTCGGCCTTGCAGGCACGGATGATCTCGTGAAACAGGCCAGAGCGTCGCTGCACCAGGATCAGGAAATCCCCGGCGCGCACCGGGCGGCGCCGGCTCTCGCCGCCCTCCTCTTCCCACAGGGTTTCGCCGCTTTGGATCATCCGGCCGATTTCAGCGGCCACGCGTGCGGCAAGACGCACAGTGTGATGTTCCGGCGCGGGCGTATCGACCGGATCGGTCCAGTGCGGCTTTTCCGGGTCGGGCGATTTGTCGATCACCGGCCACAGATCCACCCGGCCCGGCATCTGGTCGCGGAACGCGCGATGCGTCACCTCATTGCCGAGACCCTTGCGCGCATTTTCCTGAAAGGTGCAATCCACCGTTCGCAGGATCGCCCCCGACGACCGGAACGAAAACTCGAGCAGCAGTTCCTGCAGCGGGTCCGCGACATCCTGCAACCTGCCGGAAAACTGATCGCGCATCCGGTCGAACCCGTCGGGATCGGCGCCCTGGAAGGAATAGATCGACTGTTTCTTGTCTCCGACCACGAAGATCGTGCGGCGAACGTCCGCCCGCGCGCCCTTGCCAGAGGTGATTTCCTGCGCCAGCAGGTCGATAATTTCCCATTGCACGGGGCTGGTATCCTGCGCCTCGTCCACCAGAATGTGGTCGATGCCGCCGTCCAGCCGGTACAGCACCCATTCGGCGACGCCGGGATCGGTCAGCAGGTCACGCGCCTTGAGGATCAGATCGTCGAAATCGAGCCATCCGTGGCGCAGTTTCGCCGCCGCGTATTCGGGCAGAAACTCTGCGGCGAACCGGTGCAGGGCCAGCGTCTTTTCCGCCGCCGCCAGCGCCACCCGCCGTTCACGCGCCGCCTCGACACGCGCCATGAGAGCATCGAGCTCGGGCATGATATCCGGGCAAGCCGCCTGCGTTGCCTTGGTCGGAAAAGAGCCGATCTTTGCCGAATAGGGCGATTTCGCGCCGCGTCCCGTCAGAAACATACCTTCGAGCAGGGCAAGCGCCTGATGATCGAGAGCGCCGCCGCCCAGAGCGGCAAGCTTGTCGGCCGCCTTCACGTCATTGGCAGAGCCACCGCGCAAGGCCGCGATCAGCCGGGCAATCAACGCCGCCTCGCCGCCAAGGAAAACCGCGCGGTTCAACTCACCCGCGGAATAGCCGGGCGGCAGGCCGAACTGCGCCCAGATCGCGGCTGCATCGGCAGCGCCGGGGAACAGGTTGCGGTGTTTGGCGATCTCTTCGGTCAGCCGGGCGAGATCATCGCCGGTATACCATCGCGCGATCCCGTCAAAGGCCACCGGGTTGGGGCCGTCGGCAAGCGTTTCAACGATCTCTTCGCGCAGGTGCCGCGCGGCGCGGTCATCCATTTCGACAAACTGCGGCGAAACGCCGGCCTCTAGCGGGAAACGCCGCAAAAGAGAGGCACAGAAGGAATGGATGGTCTGAATCTTCAGCCCGCCGGGGGTTTCGATGGCACGCGCGAACAGCCGCCGCGCCCGGCGCAGCACATCATCATCAAGGCTCTGATCCGTCCCGAGCGTGCGCAGTTTGCGCCGCAGCGCATCCTCTTCGAGCATCGCCCATTCGCCCAGCCGCCGGAACAACCGGTTCTGCATCTCGCTGGCGGCGGCCTTGGTATAGGTCAGGCACAGGATGTGCTGCGGCAGCACCTCGCTCAGCAACAGCCGCGCCACCCGGTCGGTCAGCACCCGGGTCTTGCCGGAGCCCGCATTTGCCGACAACCAGGTCGAGGTATCGGGGTCGGCCGCCTGCACCTGCCGTTCCGTTGCCGCGTCGCGGATCATCGGCCCACCTCCACCGGCTGCGGCGCCTGGCTTTCGTCCCATTCGCCGTAGCGCGAGAGGTGATCGTAATCGGTAACCTCTTCGCGACTGAAGATGACCCGCCGCGCGGTATATCCCTGATCACGGGCGTGGTATTTTTCGATCAGCGCGGCAAGATCGGCCCATGTCTCATCCACAAGCCCGTTTTCCAGCGCGTTGACAACGATCTTCGGCGAGGCGCCAAGCCCGATATAGGCGACATGATCCACCGGCGCGGGCGCCAGCCCTTCGAACCCGCCGCGTTCGGCCATCGCGGCTTCCAGCAAAAGCTGTTTGTCCAGCTCTTTCATCTGTGCCAGCGTCGGCGGCGTCCCGGTCTTGTAGTCGTAGATGACCAGCCGCCCGTCATCGCGCTGGTCGATCCGGTCAGCCTCGGCGGTCAGCATGAAACCATCGGGCAGGTGAACCGCGCCTTTGCGCTCGAGCGCGATCCAATGCGCCTGGGCCTGCCGCTCGGCCTCTCCGGTCAGGAACCAGTCCGCCACCCGCGCCAGCCGCGCCCGCCACATCCGCCGCGCGGCGGGCCAGGGCGCATCGCTTTGGAACACCTCGTCGGCAATGGCCAGAAGATCGGCCTTGGCCTGCGCCGGGTCCGGGTTCACGCCGCCCCGCAACAGCCGTTCGAACACCTTGTGCAGGATGGTGCCGCGCAGCGGGGCGTCGGGTTCCTGCCACAGGGGGTCAAGCGGGTTCAGGTTCAGCACATAGCGCGCGTAAATCGCATAGGGATCGCGGATAAGCGTCTGAATCCGGGTGACGGAGAGCCGGTTTGGCCGAACGGGCACCGGCGGGCGCGGCGAGGGGCGCGGTGCGGGATCCCGCCGCGCTTCCGGCTCTTCCAGCGTGGTGGCCAGCGCGAGCCATTCGCGCCCGCGTGCCCGCATCTGCGCCAGCGCCTCTGCACCGTTCTGGCCGGAAAGACCGTTCAGCAGGTTGGTCAGCCGGTTCAGCCAGCGCGAGGGAACGGTCTCTGCCTCGGCATCGCGGATGGCGCGTGTCAGGAACACTTCGGGCGCGGCGATGGCCTGTTGAAAATCATGTGCGGCCAGGCCGATACGGCGTTCCGGCAACAATAGCCCCACGTCGCGCCGCATCTCGCGGTTCAGCCATGGATCGGGCGGCGGCATCGCGGGCCAGCTTCCTTCGTTCAGCCCGCCGAGAATAACCAGATCGGCCCCCTGCACCCGCGCCTCCAGCGTGCCCCAGAACATGATCCTCGGGTGCGGCTGGATCGGGTCATGCACCTCATAGCGGTTCAGGACCGAACGGAACAGGTCGCCATAATCACCGGGGGTCAGCGTGCCGCCATGGGGGGCCTCGGCGACGAGATCGGCGACGGCCTTCTGCGCTTCTTTTCCGGCGGGTTTGTCCCACAAATCGCCCGAACCGGCGGCATCGGCGCCGGCCGCCAGCGCCTCGGCAAGGGTCTGGTGATGGGCGATGTGATCGCAGAGCGGCCGGGGCCCGATATCGGCGAGACCGTCGAGCAGCCCCGCCAGCCAGCGCGCCCAATCCGCGCGGCCATCGGTGCCCGCCTCGGCCCAGCGAATGAGATCGCTGCCCAGCGGAAACGGCAGCCCGACGCGGCGGACATGCAGCTCCAGCTCGCGCGTCCACAGAAGATGCGGGCCGCGCAACCCCTTGGACGAACTTGTCAGCGGATGTTTGAGCAGCGCCAGCAGCGCCTCGGCCGTGAGCCGCTGACCGAAAAGCGCCGCGACGTGGCGCAGGAAACGCCCCGGCGCCGAAAGCTGAAGCGGCAACCCGGCGCTATCATCCGGTTCGATCCCCCAGCGATCAAGCGCGGCGGTCACCTGCCGGGTCAGCATCCGGTCGGGCGTGATCAGCGCGGCGGTCACGCCGTCTTCGGCCGCCTGGCGCAGGCGCAGCGCAATCGACAGCGCCTCGGCCCGTGGCGAGGGCGCCTCGATCAGGGTCATCCGCGCCGTTGCGGTATCGACCCCGTGCAGATTGCGCCCCTCATCAAGCCATTGATCGGTAACCGGCGCAGGGCGCAGCGCAAGCGAAATCAGGCGGTTTCGTGTCGGATTCGCCGGGCGGGCCGTATCGTTCCAACAGCGCACGTCCGCAGGCTTCGTGCCCATCGCCTCTGTCAGCTTGCGGAACCGGAACTGGGGATGATCCTCGGCCGTCATCGCATCATCCATGGCAGACCAGACGCTTTCGGGCTGATCGAAATCGAACCCGGGCAGCACCACCGCCCCCTGCGGCAGCCGCGCCACGGCTTCCATGAAAAGCGCGGTCGCCCCGCGCGACCCGGTGGAGCCGGCGACGATCACCGGATGCGAGGGCGGCGCGACCTGCCAAAGCCGGGCCAGACGTTCCGCGGCCAGCCTGCTGTGTGCCTCCTTGTCCAGCGCATCGTCGCCGAAGAAGCGGTCGACGATCGAAAGGAAACGGCGTGTCCGTTCCCAATGGGCGGAGAGATGCGACAGGTCGAGCTCTTGCAGGGCCCTGGGCGGAACGCCTTCGCCCTGCATTTCGTCCATCAGCGCGGCAAGGCTGTCGGAAAGATCATAGATCGCGGCGCTGGGCGCAAGATCGGGCTGGCGCTGCAACAGCCCCGCCACAAGCTGGCTGAGTTCAAGCCGCCGGCGCAGCGCGGAGACCGGTGGCGGCAGATCGGCCATCGTGGCGCCCTGCCCCAGTTCGCTGACAAGGCGGATACGCGGCAGCAGGCGCGGCGGGCCTTCGGCGAACAGGGCGATCAGCCGGCGCTGCATCCGCCGCGTGTTCACATAGATTTCGACCCGGGCCCAGTCTTCCGGCGGATGCTCGGACAGTCTCTGTTCCAGCCCGATCAGTAATTCGCGCGGAAAGTCCGTTCCGGGCGGCAGGCCAAAGATCCGGGGGCCGGGCCGGTCAAACATTGCCGGGCTCTGACAGCATGGCCTCGGCAAGGGGTATCCCTTCGGGCGTGCCCACATCGCACCATCCGCCGTCGTGAACGACGCCGAAAATCCGTTCGTCCAGCAGCATGGCATCCCACAGCAGGTTCAGCGAAAACGCCTCTTCCGGCACGGTTTTCAACCCTTCGGTGCGGATGATCTGGGCGCCGGTATAGATCAGCCCCGGCCCGCGCGTCAGATGCCCGCCCTCGCCCAGCATGAAATCACCCGCGCCGGAATGGCCCACGGCCCGTTCGCGCGGCGCCAGCAGCAGCAGCGCATCCATGCGCGCCGGATCCCAGGCGTTTGCAAGCTGTGCCAGCGCATTTGCGCCGGTCCAGACGGCATCGGTGTTCAGCGTGAAAACCGGCCCGTCCCCCAGCAGCGGCAGCGCCTTGCGAAGCCCGCCGCCGGTGTCGAGGATCTCGGGCTGCTCATCCGAGATCGCGATATCGGTGCGGCCTTCGAGATGCGTCTTTACCTGTTCGGCCTTGTAATGCGTGTTCACGACCACCCGCCGCACCCCGGCCCCCGCCGCCTGTGCCAGCGCGTGGTCGATCAGGGGGCGCCCGCCAACCTGGATCAGCGGCTTCGGGCATTCGGCTGTCAGCATCCCCATGCGGGTGCCGAAGCCTGCCGCGAACAGCATCAGTGCGTCGGGGCTGTCATGCATTTTTCCCTGATCCTTTGTGATATCGCCGCCGTCACCGGCGGAAGCAGCGTTTCGACCTTCCGGCGCAGCGGTGCAAGCCCCGGATGCGCAAGATCGTTCATCAGATGCGCCCAGACCCGCGGCAACAGATCTATATAGTGCGGCTTGCCATCCCGCACGCAAAGCCGGGCAAAAACGCCGATGATGCGCAGGTTGCGCTGGGCGCCAAGCGCGGCAAAAGCCATGCGGAACCGCGCCTCGTCCTGCCCCGTGGCGGTGATATAGCGCGTCAGCATTGCGGCCTGCAATGCGGGGGGCACGTCGCGGCGCGCGTCTTCGAGCAGGGATACCAGATCATAGGCCGGGTGCCCGGCCATCGCATCCTGAAAATCGAGAAGCCCGACCCGCGCGATGCCCTCCCGCTGTGGCAGCCAAAGCAGGTTTTCGGCATGATAGTCGCGCTGAATCAACACTGGTGTGAAGGGTTCCATTGCGGCCAGAATCGTCTCGAACACAGCGCAAAACGCGTCTCTTTCGGCCAGACTGACAGGCGCGCCGGTTGCGGCGGGAACATACCAGTCCAGCGCGAGCGCGGCCAGATTGGCCATGGTCGGCGGGTCGTAAACCGCAAGATCACCTGGCGTGGTATGCTGGTGGAGTGCGACCAGAAGATCGGTCGCGGCGGTGTAAAGCTGCTCTTCGATCTGCGGCGCGGCCGGTATCGCGCGGGCGAAGAGATCGTCGCCCAGATCCTCGAGCAGAAGAAATCCGGCGGTCGCATCTTCGGCCAGAATCCGCGGGGCGCTCAACCCGAGCGAGGTCAGGTGGCGCGCCACCCGAATGAAGGGCCGGACATCCTCGCCCTTGTCCGGCGGGGCATCCATCAGCACAGCGCGGGTACCGGAAACCGGATCGGTCAGCCGGTCATACCTGCGGTTCGACGCGTCCCCGGCAAGCACATCGCGCCGGGCCGCGCCCCATCCGGCCGCTGCGACGAAAGCCGTTGCAAGTGCTTGCCGGTCAGTCATTCGCATTCGCCTTTAGCAGGGGGCTCAGCCGTTCGTGCCAGTGCGGGTCGGTGGCGGTGATGCAGACATGGCGGGCGTCGGGCGCCTCTGCCTGCGAAAACCGCAGGTGCAGCGCGTTCGGCGGGGCAAGATCGCCCAGCCGGTCGGGCCATTCGACGAGGCAGATGGCGGTTTCGAACGCCTCTTCGAGCCCAAGCTCCAGCACCTCGTCGACATGGGTCAGGCGGTAAAGATCGCTGTGCCAGATTTCCAGCCCGCCGGCATCGTAGGTTTGCACCAGCGTGAAGGTCGGTGAGGGAACATCCTCGACCGTGCCCGCGCGGGCCAGCAGAAACTGGATAAGGGCGCGCGCGAAATGGGTCTTTCCGGCGCCGATCGGACCTTCCAGAAGCAACACATCGCCGGGGGCCAGAACCGGCGCGATCCGCTGCGCGAGATTGGCCGTCGCCGCCTCGGAACCGAGGGTCAGGTTGGTGGAAAACGGCGCGGGACTGTCAGACATGGCGCCAGTTTTAACGCCCCGTGGCGGACCCGCAAGGGGGGTTCAGCCCGCCACGCCGTGCTGCGCCGGCTTACGGGCCTCGCCGGGCAAAAGGGCGGCGACGCTGAACCCCACAAGCGTGGCGCCGCCGGCGATGGTGGTCAGGCGGCAGGTCACCGCGCGGCCATCGGCCATCGTCACCGCCGCGCGCAGTTCCTCGCGCTCGTCGGGGTTGCCGACAAAGGCCTGCGCCTGATCCCAGAACCCGCTGGGCGCTGCGCCTTCGCGCCAGAGCCGGGCCGCATCGTGTATGCCGATTTCGCCCAGCGTTTCCGAAGGATTGCTGTGCCACAGATCCGTATAGGCATCGTTGGAGATGGCCAGAATCCCGGCGGGCGAAAACACGGCGATCGCTTCGTCCATGCTGTCGATCACGGCCTGGCTCATCTCCAGCTCGGCGCGGAACCTGCGGGTCAGCGAGATTTCGGAGCTGATATCCTCGAACAGGAACGCGACAGCCCCGTCGGGATGCGGGCGCCCGGTGACGCGGTAGGTCTGGCCGGTCGGCAGGGTCCAGTTTTCCTCGAAAACCCCGTTTGCGGCTTGCTCTTCGAGCGTCGTCATCTTCTGGCGCCAGGATTTGTAGTTCTTCGGCTCCGGGATCATCTGCTTTTCGCGCAGTTGATCGAGAAAGGAAAACAGCGTCGGGCGCGCCGCAAGAAAGGCCGGATCGAGCATGCACAGGTCGATCAGCGCCGGGTTGAACATCACCAGATGGCGCGACCGGTTGAAAATCGCGAGACCGGTTGGCAGATCGGCGAATGTCTTGCTCAGCGTCTGAACGAAGTTCCGCAACGACAATTCGGCATAAACCGTGGCATCGGCGGGAAGCGCGAAAAACATCGCCGAATCGTTCTGCCGGATCGCGATACAGTCGAACCACTGGACCTCCCCCCCGGGAACCGTGATCGAGATTCGCCGGGGTGCCAGATCATCGGACATTCCGGTTGGCCGCATCGTATCGAACAGGCGCGGCAGCGGCCATGTCAGATCATCCTCGTCGGGGCGCGATTCTCCCACGAGTTTCAGATAGGCGCGATTGGCCCACGTCACCTTGCCCTCGGCGTCTTGCTGCCAGGTCAGGGCAGGCATATGCGCGGCCACTTTGCGCAATATGGCCAGTTCGGAATTCAGCGCGCTCAGCGTCTGATGATCGGTGATCGCGTTGTCCGGGCCGGGCGGAGCATCCAGCACGGCGATGCGCGCGATGCCCCCGAGCCACCAGGCCCGGACCGCCTCTTTGCCGTTTGCGCCTTCCAGTAGCGCGATGCCGGTCTCAGCCAACCGCTCCATTTCTGCGGAAAATCCGGGAAACCGGGGCGTCAGCAGGGCCGAAAGGCGGTTCCAGTCGCTGACGCCCTGTGGCCCCAGCGCCAGCAATCCGCGTGCTTTCGGCGTGGCATCGACCAGATGCCGCCCGTCAAACAGAAACACGGTATCCTCCGCCGCCATATCCGCGATGACGCGCGCCTCTCGCCGCGAAGCGCCCTGTCGGAGTGCCACCACATAAAGCGCGGCGAGCGCCGTCAGAAACGATGTTGCTATCAACAAGACGCCATAGCTGATCTCAGACCACATATTTGTCTACCGCGATTATCCAGAACCCTTGCCGTAAGTAGTTGGCGAGAATGGTTAATCGGAGGTTAAGATCGCAGGAGGGCTCAGGCCTCGAACCGCTGGTTTTCACCCAGCGCCGCTTTTGCCCGGTCGCCGTCGGGCGAGATCGCGTCGCGCGGCCAGACCACCTCGACCACGGCACCGCAGCGTTCGGGCCGTTCGGTGTTTTCCTGAAACGGGTCAAAGCCATTGGCAAAGCTCAGCTCGGCGCCCGACCGTTCCAGCAGCGTTTTCGCGATGAAAAGGCCAAGCCCCATCCCTTCGTACCCCGGCCTGTCGCGCTGATCCGCATCATTGTTGCGGCGGCGCACGAACGGATCGCCGATGCGGCCCAGAACCTGCGGCGAATATCCCGCGCCGTCGTCCATGATCCGCACGCCGATCTGGGTGTCGGACCATTGCGCCTCGATCCAGACGTTGCGATGGGCGAAATCCACGGCGTTCTGGATCAGGTTGCGCAGCCCGTGGATGATCTCGGGGCGCCGCTCTATGCTGGGTTCGCGCGGGTCGCTGCCCTCTTCGGGGAAAATCTCGAAATGAATGATCTTGCCACGGTCCTGATGTGGCTCGGCGGCCTCGCTGACGACATTCGCCAGAGGCGCGATGCGCATGTGCAGATCGTCCTTTCCGGCCCGGCCCATCGAACGCAGGATATCCCGGCACCTGTCGGCCTGCTCACGGATAAGCGCGGCGTCGTCGCGCAGTTCGGGCATATCCTCCAGCTCTTCCATCAGTTCGGAGCTGACCAGCTTGATCGTGGCAAGCGGCGTGCCCAGTTCATGCGCGGCAGCGGCGACCACGCCGCCCAGATCGGTCAGCTTCTGCTCCCGCGCCAGCGCCATCTGCGTGGCCAGAAGCGCCTCTGACATCGAATTGATTTCCGACGTCACGCGCCCCGCATAGAGCGCCAGAAACGAAACCCCGATCAGGATTGCGGCCCAGAAACCGAACAGAAAGATCGCGGGCAATTGCTGGACCTGACCGGCGGTATTCAGCAGCGGAAGGTGGAAAACCGCCAGAATAGTGACGAAAGCAATGGCGGAAACGCCCAGAACAAGGGTCGATTTCGGCCGGAGCGCCGTTGCCGAGATGGTGACCGGCGTGAGCACCAGCAGTGAGAACGGATTATGCAGGCCGCCGGTCAGGAACAGAAGGAAGGAAAGCTGCGCGAGATCGAACAGCAGCATCCGCATCGCCTCGGTTTCCGACAGGCGCTTGTTTTCGGGGAAGATGAAAATGGCCAGCAGGTTGGCGATAATCGCGACGCCAACCGCCAGAAAGCACAGGCCCACGGGCATTTGAAGGCCGAACCATTGCTGGGCCACCGTGATCGCCACGATCTGACCGACGATCGCGATCCAGCGCAGCCAGATCAGTGTGCGCAGCCGCACCCACTGGCTGCGCGCCCAGATCCCCGGAATCTCGATGCTGGTCTGTCCCGCCATGCGGCTGCCCGTTCCCCTGTGGCAAGCTGTTCCCTTGTATATCCCGGCAATCCGCAGGATCAATGTGCCCAGACCGATCGCAAGGGAGAGAGATCATGACGCGCACCTATGCCGCAATCGCCGCCATCGTGGTTGCCGTCCTTCTGGGCATTGCCGCCTATTTCGCCTTTGCCCCCGGCCCGCAGGACAAATTCGCGCAATGCCGGGGGGCGAAGGTTGCCGGCGGCAGCGATGCGATCGGCGGCCCGTTCACCCTGATCAGCGAAACCGGCGAAACCGTGACGGACAAGGATGTGATCACCAAACCGTCTCTGCTTTATTTCGGCTATACGTTCTGCCCCGATGTATGCCCTCTCGACAATGCCCGCAACGCCGAGGCCGTGACGCTGCTGGACGAACGCGGCTATGACGTGACGCCGATCTTCATCTCGATCGACCCCGAAAGGGACACACCCGAGGTGATGGCCGAATTCACCGATTACATGCATCCCAAGATGATCGGGCTGACCGGCACGCCCGAACAGGTCAAGGCCGCCTCGATCGCCTATCGCACCTATTTCAAGAAGCAGGACTCTGACGATCCGGATTACTATCTGGTCGACCATTCCACCTTTACCTATCTGGTTCTGCCCGGCGAAGGCTTCGTGGAATTCTTCCGGCGCGAGGATACGCCCGAAGAAATGGCCGATCGTGTCGCCTGTTTCGTTGATGCGGCCGGAAAGTGATTGAACCGCTAAATTGACCCCCCATCTGTAACACCCTAGAAGTATTCCATTGAATACACGGGTGAACCGGAGGTTGGGGAATGGCAGAGCGCGATTTGCAGGATATCGGCGAAGACAGGTCGCTTCTGCTGGTGGATGACGACGAACCGTTTCTGCGCCGCCTTGCACGCGCGATGGAAAAGCGCGGGTTCGAGCCTGAAACGGCCGAATCCGTGGCCGAGGGCAAGGCCATCGCGATGGCCCGCCCGCCGGCCTATGCGGTTGTCGACCTGCGTCTGGAAGATGGCAACGGCCTCGATGTTGTCGAGGCGCTGAGAGAGAAACGCCCCGATGCCCGGATCGTGGTGCTGACCGGATATGGCGCCATCGCCACCGCTGTGGCCGCGGTGAAGATGGGCGCGACCGACTATCTTTCGAAACCCGCCGATGCCCATGACATCACCGCCGCGCTTCTTGCCCCGTCCGATGCCCTGCCGCCGCCGCCGGAAAATCCGATGTCGGCCGACCGTGTGCGCTGGGAGCATATCCAGCGGGTGTATGAGTTGTGCGACCGCAACGTTTCGGAAACCGCGCGCAGATTGAACATGCACCGCCGCACCCTTCAGCGTATTCTGGCCAAGAGAAGCCCGCGATAAGGGCCCCCGGTCAGCGAGGGAACAGGCATTGGCACGCAGCGACACCGGAACCGCGCCAGACCCGACAGGCGGCTGGTCGACAGAGATCGAGACGCTGCAAGGCGCGGTGGTCGTTCCGCCCGAAATCTCTGCGATGCGTCAGCCGGCCGGTGTACTTTATCCCGATGGGCAATATTGCGGCCACGGCGCGCTTTGGCGCGGCAAGCGCCCGATCACCCTTGCGCCTGCGGCGCCGCAACAGCCGCTGACCCGGCTGCAGGGGCGTTGGCTGTGGGGCGGGATGCTCTGGGCGCATTTCGGGCATTTCCTTGCCGAAAGCACCGCGCGGCTCTGGGCGCTGGATCATGTCGGGGGCAAGCTGGACGGTGTTCTCTACATCCCCAAGCGCCCACGCCTGGGGGATGAGGTCAAAGGCTTTCATCGCGGTTTTCTGGATCTTCTGGGATGTGACCTGCCGATTCACGTGATGGACACGCCCGGCGAGGTGGAAGAGCTTCTGGTGCCCGGCCAGGGGTTCGGCCTTGGCGCGATATCGCAGGGCACCGAAGCGTTCCGCGCGGCCTTTCACGAACGGTTCGGGGCGTCAGTTCCGGCCGACGGGCCGGAAAAACTCTATATCTCGCGTTCGGCGCTCGGCCTTCGCAAGGGCGGCCTTCTGGGCGAAACCTTCGTGGAAGAGCAGCTTGCCGCGCAGGGGTACGAGATTTTTCATCCGCAAAAGCACGACATGAAAACCCAGATCGCCCGCTACAAGGCGGCGCGGCAGGTGATAGCGGCGGATGGCTCGGCGCTGCATCTCTTTGCAATGGTCGGGGGCCCTGAGCAGCAGGTCGCGGTGGTCTTGCGCCGGTCGTCCAACGTGGCCGACAACCTGATCACCCATCTGACCCATTTCTGCGGGCGCGCGCCGCTGGTGCTGAACACGCTGCACCGCGAATGGGTGCCCAAGACCAAGCAGCGCTCCAGCCGCCTGTCCTTTGGCGAGCTGCACCTGCCCCGATTGCAACGCAAACTGGTTCGCCACGGGTTCATCACGCATCAGGGCCACTGGTCGCCCCTGGCCGAGGATCAGCGCAACGCGATCTTCGCGGAAAAAGGCCTTGTGGGCCGGCGCGCCTATATCGCAGCCGAAGGCCTTGGCACCAAACCCGGCGCCCCCGAAATACAGGCCGAAGCCGCGCAATAGGGTCTATTTTTCGGAATTTCCGAGCTGTGCCAGCAGGTCGTTGTGCCGCGCGGTATAGGCCGCGCGCACCTCAACCGGCGGGCGCAGCGTGATGCCCAGCCCGTCAATCAACTCGGGCTTCGGTTTCCCGAAGAACCTGTCGGCCTCGGCCGTGGTGAACCCGGCGATCTGCGTTGCCTCCAGCCAGGCGGAAATCCTGTCGGCCTTCTTGATCTGCTTCTTGACACGGACCGGCACGATGGCCGGCAGGCCAAAGCGGATGTGAACCGCCGCCGCCAGCCTTTCGTCCAACAGGCCGTAATTCGGCCCGACCGCCGCCTTCACCGGCGAGATCATGTCGCCGATCACATATTCAGGTGCGTCATGCAGCAGCGCCGCCAGCCGCCATTTCACCGGCGCCTCCGGCACTATTCTGGCGAAAAGCGCCTCGACCAGAAGGGAATGCTCGGCGACGGAATAGGCGAAATCGCCCTTGGTCTGCCCGTTCCAGCGGGCCACGAAGGCAAGGCCATGGGCGATATCCTCGATCTCGATATCCACGGGCGTGGGATCAAGAAGGTCAAGCCGCCGGCCCGAAAGCATTCGTTGCCAGGCGCGGGCTTCCTTGGGCATGTCGGGTCTCCGGTGTTGGAATGGCTGCTGCCTACCCAATCGGGGCCGGCGTGTAAATCCGCCGGCCCATGACATACATTCGCAACAAAATCCGGCCACTGTGCCGCAGGGCGACACGGCCAGCCGATTTTGAACCGCGTGAGTTGCCCAGAGCAGACCCCGGTGCTATGTGCCGATCAATCATCGTAAACCGTACGGAGCCGCTCAGATGGCAAGCGACTATATTGTAAAAGACATTTCCCTAGCTGATTTCGGCCGCAAGGAGCTGGACATCGCCGAGACGGAAATGCCGGGCCTGATGGCCCTGCGCGAAGAATATGGCGAAGCGCAGCCGCTCAAGGGCGCGCGCATCGCCGGATCGCTGCACATGACCATCCAGACCGCGGTGCTGATCGAAACGCTGGTGGCGCTGGGCGCCGATGTGCGCTGGGCCTCGTGCAACATCTTTTCCACCCAGGATCACGCCGCGGCGGCCATTGCCGCGACGGGCACGCCGGTCTTTGCCGTCAAGGGCGAGACGCTGGAAGAATACTGGGACTATGCCGACCGCATCTTCCAGTTCGAGGACGGCGGCTGCAACATGATCCTGGATGATGGCGGCGACGCCACGCTCTATATCCTGATGGGCGCCCGCGTCGAGGAAGGCGAGGAAGATCTGATCGCCGTGCCTACCAGCGAAGAGGAAGAGGCGCTGTTCGCACAGATCCGCAAGCGGATGGCCGAAAGCCCCGGCTGGTTCGTGAAACAGCGCCACATGATCAAAGGCGTGTCCGAGGAAACCACCACCGGCGTGCATCGCCTGTACAAGATGATGGAAAAGGGCCACCTGCCCTTCCCCGCGATCAACGTGAACGACAGCGTCACCAAGTCGAAGTTCGACAACAAATACGGCTGCAAGGAATCGCTGGTCGACGGCATCCGCCGCGCCACTGACACGATGATGGCCGGCAAGGTTGCCGTTGTCTGCGGCTATGGCGACGTCGGCAAAGGCTCTGCCGCCTCGCTGCGCGGCGCCGGTGCCCGCGTGAAAGTGACCGAGATCGATCCGATCTGCGCGCTTCAGGCGGCGATGGACGGGTTCGAGGTGACGACACTGGAAGATGTGGTGGGCGATGCTGACATCTTCATCACCACCACCGGCAACAAGGACGTGATCCGCATCGAGCATATGCGCGCGATGAAAGACATGGCGATCGTCGGCAACATCGGCCATTTCGACAATGAGATTCAGGTTGCGGCTCTGAAAAACCACAAGTGGACGAATATCAAGGATCAGGTGGATATGATCGAGATGCCCTCGGGCGCGCGGATCATCCTGCTGTCCGAAGGCCGTCTGCTGAACCTCGGCAATGCCACCGGCCACCCGTCTTTCGTGATGTCGGCCAGTTTCACCAACCAGGTTCTGGCCCAGATCGAACTTTGGGCGAAGGGTGAAAACTATGCCAACGAGGTCTATGTGCTGCCCAAGCATCTGGACGAAAAGGTCGCGCGGCTGCATCTCAAGAAGATCGGCGTGAAGCTGACAGAGCTTCTGCCGGATCAGGCCGACTACATCGGTGTTGCCCAGGAAGGCCCCTTCAAGCCCGAGCATTACCGCTACTGACAGGCGCCCATGTGGCTTTCCCCTGCGTTTCAGGGGGAAGACCGTGCCAAAAATCCCTTTGTTCACGCGGAATTCGTCATTACGATCCCCCGCACACGTCAGGGTGCATGCCCTGAGCGGCAAGCAGAGCAAAAAAGGACGGGAGACAAAAATGGGTAAGCGAGACGATCTGATCGCGCAATATGCGGATGATCTGCGCGGCAAATGCGGGATCGAGCCGGATATGGCGCTTCTGACGAAGGTCACGATTGGCTGCGGCCCGGCGATCTACAACGCCGATGCGTCCACCGTGGCGGGTTCGCAGGCCGCAGAGCTGGAAACGGTCAAGGAAAACTTCCTGATCAAGAAGCTGGGCCTGAGCGATGGGCCCGAATTGATGGATGCGATCAATTCGGTGATCGAGACCTATGGCAAATCCGAGCGGAACAAATACCGCGCGGTTGTTTATTACATGCTGACCAAACATTTCGGCAAAGAGTCGATCTACGGCTGATTGCCTTTGAGATGATCAAAACGCCCGCCGGAACAGCGGGCGTTTTTTTGTGGCCCGTCGCGATGTGGTGCGGTTTTCCTAGAATTTTAAAGGTCATTTCGGCCCAGCACGCCCGGTGTTCACCGAATGGAAAGCTTCCGCGCGCCATGCTGAGACAAGACAAAGGCCAGGATGGCCGAGACCTTATTTCTGAACACGTGCGGTGCTGTGGGAGCGCGTGGGGTGGAGGAGGGTCCCGGTATCCGGGGCCCTCCATTTCACAAACCCGTCAGGAGGGCAGCCCGCCAACTGCGCAGACGATATCCCATTCGGCGTCGGATACCGGCTGTACCGACAGCCGCGAATTGTTGACCAGTACCATGTCTTTCAACCGCGCGTCCGCCTTGCACATCTCCAGCGTTACCGGCCGGGGCAGGGGTCTGACCGCCTTGATATCCACGCATTCCCAGCGCTCATCGTCGGTTGTGCTGTCGGGATGGGCCGGGGCGATGACCTCGACAATGCCGACAATCGCCTTTTCCTTCAGCGAGTGATAGAAAAACCCGCGCTCGCCAACCTGCATGGCGCGCATGTTGTTGCGGGCCTGATAGTTGCGCACACCGTCCCATTCCTCGCCCGCGTCGCCTTTCGCCACCTGATCGTCCCAGCTCCAGGTGTTCGGCTCGGATTTGAACAACCAGAAGGCCATCAGCCGATCACCCGGTTCCAGTGCTGGATTGCCACGCTTTCAAACAACCCCGCCTGCGCATAGGGATCGCCCTCTGCCCAGGCCTGCGCATCCGACAGCGCGCCAACCTCGAGGATCAGAAGCGATCCGCACATATCGCCGGCCTCGTCCAGAAACGGGCCGGCCTGGGTGACCACGCCGGTCTCCTTGAGGTAGGAAAGATGCGCATCGCGGTTGGCCTTGCGCGTTTCCAGATGGCCGGGTTTGTCTTTGCAGATCACAGCGAACAGCGGCATTCATTCCTCCTTCAGCGGCCGGGCCAGAAGCGCCTCTGTAGCCTCGGCAATTGTGCATTTTTCATCAATAACAGCAGCTACCATAGTCGTGATCGGCATGTCGATCCCGCGTTCACGGGCGAGCATGGCCACGGCCTTTGCCGTGGCGGCCCCCTCGACGGTGATCGTGCGGTCGAACTCCTCCGTGCGGCCCAGTGAAAGGCCGAACCGGAAGTTGCGCGATTGCGCCGATGTGCAGGTCAGCACCATGTCGCCCAGCCCCGACAGGCCGGAAAGCGTCTCTGTCTCGGCGCCAAACGCGAGGGCAAGGCGCTGCATCTCGGCAAAGCCGCGGGTCATCAGCGCGGCGCGCGCGCTATCGCCCAGCCCCGCGCCGATGACGATACCGCAGGCAATCGCGACCACGTTCTTCAGCGCGCCGCCCAGTTCCGCCCCGATCGTGTCGGCGCTTCGGTAAAGCCGCAGGTTGGGGGCGGACAGAAGCTGTTGAAGCCGTTTTCCGGCCTCGGCATCCGCGCAGGCCAGCGTCAGCGCGGTGGGCAGGCCGCGCGCGATATCGGCGGCAAAGCTCGGCCCGGTCAGGACGGCGGGGATAGAGGCGGGGCAGATATCTGCGATGATCGCGGTCGGCCCGCGCATGGTGACAAGATCAACACCCTTTGAACAGGCGACAAGCGGGGCGCCGTCGAGAGCACCGCGATGCGTGGCCAGAAAATCCGAAAGGGTTTGCATGGGAACCGCCAGCAAAACCGCATCCACCCCGCTCAGGTCAGCGGCTTGGCCTGTCACGGTCACGACGTCGGGCAGGGCGCAGCCCGGCAGGCGCGCGCGGTTTTCGCGCCGGGCCTGCATCTCCGCCACATGCGCCCGATCGCGGGCCCAAAGCGTGACGTTGCGCCCGGCAAGCCCCAGCGCTATGGCCAGCGCCGTGCCGAACGCACCCGCCCCCGCGATGCCGATCCTGCTCATGCCTTCGCGCCTTTCTTGCCCGATCCCAGCAATGCCGGGCTGTTGCGGTCCAGCGGCCAGCGCGGCCGCGCGGCAAGCGTCATGTCATCGCGTCGGCCCAGCCGGAAAAGCTCGATCCCCGCCCAGGCGATCATCGCGGCATTGTCGGTGCAAAGCGGCAAGGGAGGTGCGGTGAAACGCACACCAAGAGCGTCGGAAACCGTCTCTAACCCGGCCCGAATGGCCTTGTTCGCGGCAACGCCGCCAGCGACGGCAAAGGCCGGTTCCGCAGGTGCGCCGGCCATGTATTCGGCCAGGGCCCGCCGTGATTTCTCGGCCAGCACATCGCGGACGGCCGCCTGAAAGCCCGCGCAAAGATCTGCCCGGTCTTGCACCGTGAGCCCGCCCTTGTCGGCCACAAGCGCATCGCGGGCGCGCAGCACCGCTGTCTTGAGCCCCGAAAAGGACATGTCGCAGCCCTGCCTGTCGAGCAGGGGGCGCGGCAGGGCGAAACGGGTTTCATCACCCTTGGCGGCCTGCGCCTCGACCGATGGCCCGCCGGGCTGCGGCAAGCCCAACAGCCGCGCGGTCTTGTCAAAGGCCTCGCCGGGTGCATCGTCGATCGTGCCGCCCAGGCGGGTGAAATCGTCGGGCCCGTTCACGCGCAGAAACTGACAATGCCCGCCGGACACCAGCAAGATCAGATAGGGAAAGCGAAGCTGATCGGTCAGCCGCGGTGTCAACGCATGCCCGGCCAGGTGATTCACCCCGATCAGCGGCAAGCCGGAGGCCGCCGCGATACCCTTGGCACACATGACGCCTGACAGAACCCCGCCGATCAGCCCCGGCCCGGCGGTGACGGCCACGGCCTCAAGCCCGGAAAGGCCCAGACCCGCCTTGGAAAGTGCCTCTTCCACGCAAATATCGAGCTTTTCGGCATGGGCGCGGGCCGCGATCTCGGGCACGACACCGCCATAGGCCGCGTGCAGCGCCGTCTGCCCGGCCACGACGGAAGACAGGATTTCCGGCGCCCGCCCGGGGACATGGCGCACAACGGCGGCCGCCGTATCATCGCAGCTGCTTTCCAGCCCGAGTATCGTCAGGGGGTCAGCCATATGTCTGCCGTTGCTTGGGTCATCCCC
The DNA here is from genome assembly GCF_001305615.1 of Actibacterium sp. EMB200-NS6. Taxonomy (GTDB): domain Bacteria; phylum Pseudomonadota; class Alphaproteobacteria; order Rhodobacterales; family Rhodobacteraceae; genus Actibacterium_A; species Actibacterium_A naphthalenivorans. Next base: position 3,771 of record NZ_CP010869.1, on the reverse strand, counting down.
GGCAGGTAACACCGGGGAAGGTTCCAGACAATCCCGGCGTGCAGCGCGATGACACAGCAGATGATCCTTCTCGTAACGCGCCCGCGCCGGCAGGCCGTGGGGTTCGCCAGATCCTTTCGGGTGCGATTCGGCGAAGAGGTGCCGATCGTCATTTCCCCGGTGCTCGAGGTCGCGCCTGCGGGCGACCCGCCGGTGCTCGATGGGATTTCGGGGTTGATATTCACCTCCGCCAACGGGGTGGAGGTGTTTTCCAACCTGACGGATGACAGGCGGCTCTCCGCCTATTGCGTGGGCGCGGCGACGGCCGCTGTGGCGCGCGGGGCGGGGCTTGAGGTGGCTCTCGTGACGCAGAATGCCGATGATCTCGTGGCCGGTCTGCTGGCGGCGCCGCCGGGCGGGGTTCTGCTTCATCTGCACGGGGTGCATACGCGCGGTGCTGTCGCGCAGCGTCTGACGGCGGGCGGCCAGCTGTGCCGGGCGCAGGTGATCTATGATCAGGTTGCGCAGGGATTGAGCCTGCAGGCACGGGGCGTTCTGTCGGGCCGCGCGACGGTGCTTTTGCCGCTGTTCTCGCCACGCAGCGCCGCGCTTGTTGCCGAAGCGGCGCAGAGCGCAACCGCCCCGCTTGCCCTCGCGGCGCTGAGCCCGGCGGTACGCGCGGCCTGGGCCGGGCCGGAGCCCGCGCTGGAGTGTACGGCGCACCGCCCCGACAGCGATGCGATGCTTGATGCGCTGAAGATGCTTATTGACGCAGTGCAGCGCCTTGAGGGAGGCGACCACCCAAGCTAAGCTGCCCTGGCGCAGCCGGGCGTTGGTATTGGGTTTGGCGATAGAAAGGGTGGGGTTCCGTGGCACGACCAGAAGAGTCATCGAAGATGAGCGAGTCCGATTCGCTTCCTGACGAAGAGGGCACATCCTCGATAGAACCGGAGGAGAGCCCGGCGGAAACCACCGAGACGACCCCCGGCATCAGCGAAACCGACGAAGCCTCGATCGCCGAAATGGCAGAGGAAGAAGGTCTTCCCCCCGCTTCGGAAGAGCCTGAACCGACCGAAGAACCGGTTGCTCCGATGGCGCCGCCGCCTGCCAGGCGCGGACGCGTCGGGTTCTGGGGCACCTTGCTGGGCGGGGTGCTGGCCGCCGTGATCGGGTTCGGCGCCGCGCAGTTTGCCGGGCCGCTGGATCTGCCGTTTCTGAACAATCGCGCCGACACCGGAATGGCGGAAACGCTTGCTGGCCAGCAGGAAAGGCTGACGGCGCTGTCGGCCGAGGTCTCGCGCCTGAGCGATGCGGTGGCCGCCGCCGAAAGCCGCGATCGGGGGGCCGAGCTTTCGGACCGGATCGCCGGTCTGGAAACTTCGCTGACCGATCAGATTGAGGCGCTGAAGACCGAATTCGGAGGAGTTCGTGACGAACTGGCCGGTTTCGAAACCCGCCTGACCACGCTCGAAAAGCGCCCGGTGGCCGAAACCGGGGATATCTCTGGCGCCGTCGCCGCCTATGAGCGGGAGCTTGACGCGATGCGCAGCGAGCTTGTGGCGCAGCGCGCGCAGAACGCCGAGCTTGCGGCTGGGATCACCGCCGCCGCCGAAAGCGCCAGCGCCGAGATCGACGCCGCCGCGCAGCGCGCGCATGAGCTGGAAGAGCGGGGCGCGATGATGCGCATTCTGGCATCTCTCGAAACCGGCGGCGGGTTTGCCCCGGCGCTCGACGTGCTGTCCGGGCGGGATGTGCCCGCCGCGCTTTCGGCCGCCGCAGACGGCGTGCCGACGATCGCCGCGCTGAAAGAACAGTTTGCCGAACCGGCCCGCGCCGCGCTCGACGCCTCGTTGCGGGTCGAGGCGGGTGACAACCCCGGCGACCGGCTGAGCGCTTTCCTGCGCGCGCAGGTCGGGGCACGTTCGCTGACCCCGCGCGAAGGCAACGATCCCGATGCCATCCTGTCGCGTGCCGAAGCGGCGGTTGCCGAGGGCCGGCTGCAAGATGCGCTGGCCGAGATCGCCGCGCTGCCCGACGAAGGGCAGGCCGAGATGGCGGGCTGGGTGGCGGATGCCAAAACCCGGATCGAGGCGGTTGCCGCGGCAAAGGCCCTCGCGGCCACAATGAACCTGAACTGAGGACGTAACGAATGCTTTGGTCCCTGCTCAAGATCCTGCTCTTCGTTGTCCTTGTCGCGGGGCTGACCCTGGGGGCCGGTTTCCTGATGGAAATCGACACCGGGCTGCGCATCGCCTTTGCCGGATGGGAATTCACGCTCGGCCCGCTTCAGGCCGTGATCGTGGCGCTATTGCTGCTCGTTCTGATCTGGGCCGTGCTCAAGCTTGCCGGTTTTCTCGTGGCGCTGTTGCGGTTTGTGATGGGAGACGAAACCGCCCTGTCGCGCTATTTCAACCGCAACCGGGAACGGCGCGGGTTCAAGGCGCTGGCCGACAGCATGATGGCGCTGGCCTCGGGCGATGGGCGCGAGGCGATGACCAAGGCCGCCCGCGCGGAGCGTCTGCTGCACCGGCCCGAGCTGACCAACCTTCTGACCGCCCAGGCCGCGGAACTGGCCGGCGACCGCAAGAAGGCGCAGGAGGTTTACAAGCAGCTTCTGTCGGATGACCGCACGCGCTTTGTCGGCATTCGCGGGATCATGAAGCAGAAGCTGGCCGAAGGTGACACTGACACCGCGCTGAAGCTGGCCGAAAAGGCCTTTGCCCTGAAACCGGGCCATGTGGAAACGCAGGATACGCTTCTGCGGCTTCAGGCCGAACATGCCGATTGGGTGGGTGCGCGCAAGACGCTGAACGCCAAGCTGAAGCATGGCGCGCTGCCCCGCGATGTTCACAAGCGGCGCGATGCGGTTCTGGCCCTGTCCGGAGCGCGCGATGTGCTGGCCGAGGGCAAGACGATCGAAGCCCGCGAAGCCGCGGTCGAGGCGAACCGCCTGTCGCCCGATCTGATCCCCGCCGCCGCGATGGCCGCGCGAACCTATATCGAACAGGGCAAGCCCCGCTACGCCGCCCGCGTTCTGAAAAAGGCGTGGGAGGCACAGCCGCACCCCGAGCTTGCAACCGCCTTTGCCGAGATCAAGCCCGATGAATCCCCGGCCGAGCGGGTCAAGCGGTTCCGGGCGCTGACCAGCCTTGCGCCGGATCACCCCGAAACCCGGATGTTGCTGGCCGAGCTTCATATCGCGGCCGAGGACTTTCCCGAGGCGCGCAAGGCGCTGGGCAATCTTGCCGAAACCGATCCGACCGCCCGCGCGCTCACGCTGATGGCGGCGATCGAGCGTGGCCAGGGCGCCGATGACAGCGTCGTGCGGGGCTGGCTGACGCGCGCCCTGACCGCCTCGCGCGGGCCGCAGTGGATCTGCGACAATTGCGGCACCGTTCACGCGGCCTGGGCGCCGATCTGCGGCCAGTGCGGCAGCTTCGACACGCTATCGTGGAAAATCGCGCCGACGGGCGAGCTGACGATGCCGCATTCCACCGAGATGCTCCCGCTGATCGTGGGTGCGATCGAAGACACGCCTGAAGATATCGAACCGGCCGAGTCTGTTGAGGAGGGCGGCGCGGAAGAGAGTGTTTCCGAGGCCGAGGTGCTTGCGCCGGAAGAACAGGAAAAAGCCGTAAATTAGGGCTACACAGCCCAGACGGAGGGTGCTAAAGAGCGCGCCACCACGCCGCTGTAGCTCAGATGGTAGAGCACGTCATTCGTAATGATGGGGTCGGGGGTTCGAGTCCCTTCAGCGGCACCATTAAAATCAAGCGGGCATCCCGGACCCTC